>NZ_CP080467.1:15000-327500 GCF_022674245.1 Alicyclobacillus acidoterrestris | reverse complement strand
CAAACACACAACACCTAAAAGCCTTGTTTCTCCGTAGAAAGGAGGTGATCCAGCCGCACCTTCCGATACGGCTACCTTGTTACGACTTCACCCCAATCATCAACCCCACCTTCGGCGGCTGGCTCCATAACGGTTACCTCACCGACTTCGGGTGTTGCCGACTCTCGTGGTGTGACGGGCGGTGTGTACAAGGCCCGGGAACGGATTCACCGCGGCATGCTGATCCGCGATTACTAGCAATTCCGGCTTCATGCAGGCGAGTTGCAGCCTGCAATCCGAACTACGAACGGCTTTTTAGGTTTTGCTCCACCTCGCGGCTTCGCTTCCCGTTGTACCGCCCATTGTAGCACGTGTGTAGCCCAGGACATAAAGGGCATGATGATTTGACGTCATCCCCGCCTTCCTCCGACTTACGCCGGCAGTCACCTGTGAGTCCCCACCTCTACGTGCTGGTAACACAGATCAAGGGTTGCGCTCGTTGCGGGACTTAACCCAACATCTCACGACACGAGCTGACGACAACCATGCACCACCTGTCTCCTCTGCCCCGAAGGGAAGGTACATCTCTGCACCGGTCAGAGGGATGTCAAGCCCTGGTAAGGTTCTTCGCGTTGCTTCGAATTAAACCACATGCTCCACTGCTTGTGCGGGCCCCCGTCAATTCCTTTGAGTTTCAGTCTTGCGACCGTACTCCCCAGGCGGAGTGCTTATTGGGTTTCCTTCGGCACTGGGGTGTGTCCCCCCAACACCTAGCACTCATCGTTTACGGCGTGGACTACCAGGGTATCTAATCCTGTTTGCTCCCCACGCTTTCGTGCCTCAGCGTCAGTCACTGTCCAGCAAGGCGCCTTCGCCACTGGTATTCCTCCACATATCTACGCATTTCACCGCTACACGTGGAATTCCCCTTGCCTCTCCAGCACTCAAGTCATGCAGTTTCCAAAGCAATCCCAAGGTTGAGCCTTGGACTTTCACTTCAGACTTACACAACCGCCTACGCACGCTTTACGCCCAGTGATTCCGGACAACGCTTGCCCCCTACGTATTACCGCGGCTGCTGGCACGTAGTTAGCCGGGGCTTCCTCACTCGGTACCGTCTCACAAGGAGCTTTCCACTCTCCTTGTCGCTCTCCCCGAGCAACAGAGCTTTACAACCCGAAGGCCTTCTTCGCTCACGCGGCGTTGCTCCGTCAGGCTTGCGCCCATTGCGGAAGATTCCCTACTGCTGCCTCCCGTAGGAGTCTGGGCCGTGTCTCAGTCCCAGTGTGGCCGGTCACCCTCTCAGGTCGGCTACGCATCGTCGCCTTGGTGAGCCGTTACCTCACCAACTAGCTAATGCGCCGCGGGCTCCTCTCTCAGCGATGCAGTTGCATCTTTCAACACAAGTAGATGCCTACCCGTGTATTATCCGGCATTAGCACCCGTTTCCGAGTGTTATTCCAGTCTGAAAGGCAGATTGCCCACGTGTTACTCACCCGTCCGCCGCTAGCCCCGAAGGGCTCGCTCGACTTGCATGTATTAGGCACGCCGCCAGCGTTCGTCCTGAGCCAGGATCAAACTCTCAAAAAATGGCGTTGTTACATATGTTTCAATCGTCGCTGTGACCAAAGGTCACGTCGACCGAAACTTTTAGGCGTGTGTGTTCAGTTTTCAAGGAACCAAACCTGCTGTGAAAGCCCCACTGAAGCTGATTCAACGAGGAACCAGATGAAGTGATTCTTTCAAGCAAGTGCCGCTTCTATCGAAGCAGCCTAAGTACTATATCACGAACTGACGTTCGTTGTCAACAGTGGGTGTTTCATTTCATCCAAGTTCTTATGAGCTCTGAAAGGAACGAAACATATCACGATGACCCGTATAGTACACTTTGGAAAAGCTGTGCCGCCGAAGCGACGTCAAATAATATATCATGCGTCATGCGCCTCGTCAACCACTCCATACGAATTTCTCTAATCTCTATACGATCTCTTACGATCTCCGATAGATTGACGAAAGCAGAATAACAAAAACGCGACAGCAGCCCACGCGACAATACACGCGCAACAATACAGCTGAAAGATGCCAAAGGGGCCTATCAATAGACAGGCCCCTGAAGGAATCGCTCTGATGGTGCGGCGGATCGTGAAAAAGATTGGCTCTTACAGCATTCTAGCGAATTCTCTAAGTGGATATATGAACCATGCGCACAGCGTTCAGCTGCGTGTCAAGTCGGTTCACAAAACCAAACCAGACCCTCGGGCGCACACTTCACAACTCAGGTTGTGGCACCCGGAGCCGTATCAGTCGCTTCCGCCTCGGTATCTGGGCGTTCCGTGCGTTCACGCATGAGCGGGAAGAGCAAGACGTCCCGAATCGAAGGTTGTCCAGTGAGCAACATAACTAGGCGATCAATACCAATACCTAATCCACCCGTTGGCGGCATCCCGTGTTCCAGCGCGGTCAAGAAATCCTCGTCGAGATCTTGCGCCTCATCGTTACCTGCCTCGCGCTCCTTGAGCTGGGCTAAGAAGCGGTTGCGTTGATCAATCGGGTCATTCAACTCACTAAACGCATTCCCATGCTCACGGCCGACGATAAACAGTTCAAAACGGTCGGTGAAGCGCGGATCCTCGCGATTCATCTTCGCCAGTGGCGAAATCTCCACCGGATGGCCGTAGACGAACGTCGGTTGAATCAGCTTGTCCTCGACGCGCTGCTCAAAGAACTCGTTGAGAATGTGACCGTACGTCATCAAATCCGTGATTTGGATGTGATGCTCCTTCGCCAAAGCTCGCGCTTCCTCGTCGGAAGTTACCGCTCGGAAATCGACGCCCGTGTACTCCTGAACCAAATCCGCCATATGCGCTCTGCGCCACGGGGACTCAAGGTCAATCGTCTCGTCTCCATAAGCGATGTGCAGCGTGCCAGCAACCTTTTGGGCTGCATGGCGAATCATGCCCTCCGTCAGATCCATAATGTCGTGGAAATCCGCGTAGGCCTGATACAGCTCGAGCATGGTGAACTCAGGATTGTGGCGAGTGGAAACCCCCTCGTTGCGATAGACGCGGCCGATTTCGTAGACGCGTTCGAGCCCACCGACAATCAGTCGCTTGAGGTGAAGCTCAATGGCGATACGCAAATATAAATCCATGTCCAACGCGTTGTGGTGCGTTGTGAACGGGCGGGCGTGCGCACCGCTGGCCACCGCATGGAGCGTCGGCGTCTCCACTTCCAGGTAATCGCGCTCGTCGAGGTATTGACGAATGGCCTGAATAATCCGCGACCGCGCGATAAAGATATCGCGAACTTCCGGATTCACAATGAGATCTAGGTAGCGCTGACGGTATCTCGTCTCCACATCTTTGAGCCCGTGGAACTTCTCCGGGAGCGGCCGCAGCGCCTTCGCCAGCATGTCCAATTTTTCCGCAAGGACAGTTATCTCCCCGCGGTTGGTGCGGAACACAGTCCCCTCTACCCCGATGAAATCACCGAGGTCTAGCAGGTTGAACAGACGATACTGTTCTTCCCCAAGCACATCGATCTTCGCATAAATTTGGATACTGCCTGAGCGGTCGTTCAAGACGGCGAACGACGCCTTGCCGTGCCCACGCCGAACCATCAAGCGGCCGGCGATACGCACGCGGTGATTCGCCGCTTCCAACTGCTCCTTGTCCAAATCGGCGGCCAACTCGAGGACGTCCGCCGCATGATGTGTGACGTCGTAACGATGTCCGAATGGATCTACCCCATGTTCGGACATCTGATTCATCTTGTCGATCCGCGTTTGGATCAAGTCCTGCTCTTCCATAGTCACCTCTCCAATGGTAAACGGACGAGGAAAGTCCTCGTCCGGGCGGGAATCATGTATCTTGAAAACGTTATCGTTTAATCTCGAGAATTTTAAATTGGATCACGCCAGCGGGCACATTCACTTCGACAAGCGAACCAACACTCTTGCCCAATAGCGCGCGGCCGACCGGAGACTCGTTAGAAATCTTGTTTTGCGCCGGATCTGCCTCAGCGGAGCCGACGATGGTGTACTGAATATCTTCGTCGAACTCGATGTCCTTGAGCGTCACTGTGGAGCCGATACTGACGACGTCTGTATCCACTTCATCCTCGTTGATGATGCGCGCGTTGCGCAGCATCTTCTCAAGTGTCATGATCCGACCCTCGACGAAGGCTTGTTCATTTTTTGCGTCTTCGTATTCGGAATTTTCGCTGATGTCGCCGTAACTAATTGCTAATTTAATGCGATCAGCCACTTCGCGTCGCTTCACGCCTTTGAGTTGCTCAAGTTCATCCTCGAGCTTCTTTAATCCTTCTGGTGTTAAGAGGACTTCTTTTTCGGCCATCTAAACTTCCGCTCCTTTATAAGACCAGTCGAACAGATACATATGCGTGAAGTCGAATCCCCATTCAGTCAGTACAGCGTATGTGCCACTTCTCCGATCAATCGTTCAACGATGCACCGGCAGGCGCCAACGTCTATGCGCCATTATAGAGACGGTCCCACACATTGTCAATCAATCCAAGTGTCTAGACCGCCCCCTGGAAATCACCCGGATTGATGCAAGAAGCGTCACACCAGACCATCCAAGTCGCTGTCCGCCTCACCGAATAGTTCTGTCTCCGTCACGTTGAGCACCTCGGTCAAGCGCTCGACCATCTGGGGCGTAGGCATGCGAGTCCCTCGCTCCAAACTCCCGACGATGGCGACGCTCACCCCAAGCTGTTCCGCCAGTTCAATTTGAGTCAAATGCTTCAACTTGCGATAAGCACGCATTTTTCTACCAAAAACGTCCGACATGCTGCACCTCGTCTTTCTGTCTGTGCAGAGCGGCAAGGGTGGCCAATCGCTCTCCACCCAAGCCTCTCCGCGATGGCGCGAGTTCTGCGAGAGGTACAAGAACAAACGCCCGCGACCACATCCGCGGGTGCGGTACCTGAAAATCGCCAAAGCAGATGTAGTCGTTATCGTACAACAAGACGTCCAAGTCAAGCGTGCGCGGCCCAAACCGAATCTCGCGGACGCGATTCGCGCGGGCTTCAATAGCCTGTAGCGCAGTCAACACTTCGCGGGCCGATAATGTCGTTCGCAACTGGACCACCATGTTCAGAAAATCCGGTTGCTCGGTATAGCCGACAGGCTTCGTCTCATAAACCGACGAACATCGACAAACGCCAAGCTTCGCCAGTTCTTTCACGGCGAAATCGAGATACTGAATCCGCCGCCCGAGATTCGATCCGACGCCCACGTACACCTCGTGCCAGCGATTAGCGGGCGTCGACATGATGTATCGCCTCCAACATCCTGCACATGCGGACAGTCTCTCGCACATCGTGGACGCGGACAATCGTCGCCCCATGCAGAACCCCATAGGCCACTGTGGCAAGGGAGCCCTCCAGCCTTTCATCGACCTCTAGCCCTAACGCATGCCCGATGAATCGCTTGCGGCTCGTGCCCAGCAGCACAGGGTACCCAAGCTGACAAAACTGTTCAATGTGGCGAATACACGACAGGTTCTGTGTGTACGTCTTGGCGAAGCCAACGCCGGGATCGACAATCAGACGCGACGGGTCCAACCCCGCATCCAACAGACGTTCAATCCCAGCCCGCGTCTCAGCGACAATATCCGACACCGACAGCGCGCTATCCACTTGTGGGCGATTGTGCATGTAGACGTACTGTGCCGCATTTCCCTGTAAAACGCGGGGCATATCTTTATCGCCGCAAGCCGAAATATCGTTGATGATGGCCACGCCAACATCGATAGCCCGCGCCGCGGTCTCCGCGTGATAGGTATCCACCGATACGGGAACGGAGACGTTCGGAAGGAGCGCGCGCAGAACGGGCTCCAACCGGGCCCACTCGGTCTCGGCATCGAGCGGCGTATAGCCGGGACGCGTACTTTCGGCACCAATGTCGAGAATATCGACCCCATCTTCAATCATCTCATACGCTCTCTGAATGGCGGCAGAAGGCTCTGCATAACGCCCACCATCGGAAAAAGAGTCCGGCGTGACGTTGAGAATTCCCATAACTCGAACGTTCACAACGCTCACCCCTCTTCCTGATTGGCGGACTGGCTCTCCTCAATGTGTTGAATCATCCGATCAAGGTCGGCACGCGAAAACTGATAGACGTTTCCGCAGAAGTGGCAGGTGAGCTCGGCATGCCCATCCTCGTCTCGCAAGGTCACGAGTTCATCGCGCCCAAGGCTGATGAGGACGCGCTCCAATCGGTCGTACGAACAGGTACACTGAAACCGCACATCCTGTATGCCGTGGATGTGCGCGTCTGGACACAGCTTGCGCAGCAACGCCTCCGCCGATGGCGTTTCTTGCAAGAAATTGGTGACGCTCGGGACTCCCTTCAGCTGTTCCTCGACATATGAGATATCGGCTTCGTCATGCCCCGGCAACAATTGAATCAGAAAACCGCCGGAGACAATGGGTTTCAGATCCGTGCCGACCAGCACACCTGCGCCCACTGCAGACGGAATTTGTTCCGACGCGACGAAGTAGTACGTGAAATCGTCCGCGATTTCCCCAGTCTGCAATTCGCTGCTACCCGTGTAGAAATCGCGCAGCCCCGTGTCTCGAATGACGTATAACTGCCCTTGGCCGACGCCACCGCCCACATCGAGTTTCCCGACAGAATTTAAGGGTAAATCGACGTGGGGATTATCGGCATATCCCCGAACGTCGCCGTCCGGCGTCGCCTCCACCCAAATTTGTCCGATTGGGCCATCCCCATCGATTTTCACGGTAATCCGTTCCTCATTCTTCAACATCGTCGCCATCATGGCCGTGATAGAGGCGGTCCGTCCCAACGCGGCGGTTACAACGGGCCATGTGTCATGCCGCCGTTGAAGCTCTGCGACAAGGTTCGTGGTTAAGCAAGCAAGAATCAGCACGCGTCCGTCGCGCGCCGTTCCACGGATGACTGTATCCTTGTCCAATGAAAATATCCCCCTCACGGTGTATGTGATCTTTGCTGATTACGTCCCCACAGCAATCGAAGCCCAGCAAGGGTCAAATGTGGGTGAACGTGATGTGCAGTAGAAAGATGCTCTGCTATCAAATGCGACAACCCACCCGTGATGACCACCTGAAACGGCAAATCCAATTCCCGTTTGGCGCGTTCAATCAGGCCATCGACCATTGCGGCATTTCCATATAAAATGCCGGCTTGCATACTCAAGGTCGTGTTGCGCTGCACAAGTGTGTCCGGCCACACCATCTCCACTTGAGGCAACCGCGACGCCACAGCAAATAAGGCATTGGCCCCGGTCATCACACCGGGCGCAATGGCGCCGCCTAAGTATTGTCCTTGGTCGTCAATCACGGAGAGTGTCGTGGCCGTGCCGAGATCGACAATAATCACCGGCGATTGATAAGTGTCCACCGCAGCCACGGCATTCGCAATCCGATCCGCACCCAACGCTCGCGGATCTTCGTAGCGTATCGGAATACCTGTCTTGATGCCTGGGCCGACAATCAAGGGCGTCACTTGAAAATACTGCTCTACGGCGCGGACCAACATATTTAACAACGGCGGCACCACGCAACTGATGACGCTGGCGGTCACCTCTTCAGATGTGGGCAGCGTCGACAGCAGCATCTGCAGCTTGAGCCCGAACTCGTCGGCAGTACACCTGTTATCTGTCCCAATGCGCCAAGCCCCAAGTAGCCGTTCTCCGCGATACAGACCGACACTGGTGTTTGTATTGCCGACGTCGAGTACAAGCAGAGTCTCCATGATTGTCTGTCCGACCTTTCGTGCGCTTTAGGATTCGCAAGTCACAATATGAATATCAGAAGCAGTAGCAAGATTCAACTCATAGGGCCTGATTGGCTCCCCGCGCTCGTTCTCAATGGCACGCACAATAGGCACTTGCCGATTGTCCGCAGATGGCTTAATGACCACCGCTCCATCGCCATTCGATAGACGAACGCTCATGCCGATTGGATAAATCGATATCGTTTGCGCAAATGCATCGATGACCGCACTGGATAGCTTTGTCCCTTTATCAGCCAGTAAAATGTCGTACGCCTCGTGGGGGAGGTAGGCCTGGCGGTAAACTCGGTTCGCCGTGAGGGCCTCGTAGACGTCTGCAACTGCAGTCAACTGCGCGAACGGATGAATCTCTGGCGCCTTCAGCCCCCACGGGTAGCCGCTGCCATCCAGGCGTTCGTGATGCTGCAGCGCGACGAGCGAAGATTTGGTCGAGATGTCCCGGATGTCCTTTAAGATGTCGTAACCAAACTGCGCATGCAATTGAACGGTTCGATACTCCGCGTGGCTCAGTCGGCCAGGTTTGCGCAGAATGTGCTGTGGAATACGCATTTTCCCCACATCATGCAGTAGCGTCCCGATACCTAGGTCGATTAAATCCGTCTCGGACATCTGCTGCTGCAAACCGAGCGTCAACGCGTAAAACGTCACATTTACAGAGTGATGAAACAACTCACCATCCGATAGGTAGACAGAGCCCAATTGCTCCCCAGCGCCGTTGTGTTGCCTCAGTTGGTGAATGATTTCCGATAACAACGGACCAAACTGACTGCGCAAAAAAGTCGGCTTCACCTTATATGAAAAACTGGTTGTAGAGGACAACGCCGCCAAGGTCTCATAAGTCATCGAAAGGATCTCAATCTTCGTCTCCTCTTCAACCATCTCCGTCACCACGACGTCTTCCGTACTGGCGTTCTCGATGCAAACAGCCCGAATCCCTACCCGCTTTAATCGCGTAATCAGGCTATCCGTCAGTACGATGCCCCGCGCAAGCAGAGTTCTCCCGCGCCCGTCAGCCACTCGTTGCGCTAAGACGGCCCCCGGCTTGATGTATTTTAGTGCGACCCATCGCACATTCATCCCTCCACAGCGGAGCTAACCTGCAGTAATCAAACTCATCCCCTTTTGTATTCACAGAAAAGCCCCCGAGTTCCTGCCTCGGGGGCTCGAAATATGCAATTGGTGACGTTCGAAACGTCTGTCGCACCTTATTTGTAGGCTTCCATAATCTCACGGATTTCTTCTTCGTCTACAGTTTCCTTCTCTAGCAGACGATTGGCCAGTGCGTCCAGACATGCGCGCTTCTCGGTCAGGATGTTCCGCGTCCGTTCATAGCACGTTTCAATAATACGCTTCATTTCCTGATCAATCTCGAAGGCGACTTGGTCACTGTAGTTGGCTTCACCTTGAATGTCCTTGCCCAGGAACACTTGACCGCCCTGGCGACTGCCGTACTGCATCGGCCCGAGCTTTTCGCTCATGCCGTACTCTGTAATCATACTGCGCGCGATAGCGGTCACCCGCTCGAGGTCGTTGGAAGCGCCTGTACTGATTTCACCCAGGACGATTTCCTCAGCGACACGACCACCTAACAGCCCGCAAATCTGGTTGTACATGTTCTGGCGCGTAATGAAGAACCGGTCTTCCTTGGGCAACGTCACAGTATAGCCGCCAGCCATACCGCGCGGGATAATGGTCACCTTGTGCACCGTATCCCCAGTTTGCAAGAAGTATCCGACGACCGCATGGCCTGACTCGTGGAATGCGACCAATTTGCGCTCGTGTTCACTGATCACGCGACTGCGTTTCTCAGGCCCTGCCATGACGCGATCAATTGCTTCGTCAATATCGCTGTTGGTAATTTCGCGTTCCCGTCTACGCGCCGCCAACAACGCCGCCTCGTTCAACACGTTCTCCAAATCCGCACCCGTAAACCCAGGCGTGCGCTTCGCGATGACATCCATCCGAATATCCCGCGCAAACGGTTTATTGCGAGCATGCACGCGAAGGATTTCCTCACGTCCCTTGACATCGGGTCGATTGACGATAATTTGGCGATCCATCCGCCCCGGACGAAGCAACGCCGGGTCGAGAATATCCGGTCGGTTCGTCGCCGCGATGATGATGATGCCCTCGTTGGCAGAGAACCCATCCATCTCGACGAGCAACTGGTTGAGGGTTTGTTCTCGTTCGTCGTGTCCACCGCCGAGCCCCGCACCGCGGTGCCGACCTACAGCGTCAATTTCGTCGATGAAAATGATACACGGTGCATTTTTCTTCGCGTTCTCGAACAAATCGCGCACGCGCGATGCACCGACACCCACAAACATCTCGACGAAATCCGAACCGCTGATGCTGAAAAACGGCACGCCCGCCTCACCAGCGACCGCTCTCGCCAACAGCGTCTTACCTGTTCCCGGCGGGCCGACGAGCAAGACGCCCTTCGGAATCCGCGCACCCAATGCGGAAAACCGTTTGGGGTCTTTCAGGAACTCCACAATTTCGACCAGTTCTTCCTTCTCTTCATCCGCACCCGCAACGTCGGCAAACGTAACTTTGCGCTTTTCCTCCGAGTACAGGCGTGCACGGCTCTTCCCGAAGTTCATGACGCGGCTGCCGCCACCCTGCGCCTGATTAAACAGGAAGAACATCACAATGAACAAGAAGACGAACGGCACAACGGACTCGAGGAATTGTATCCAGACACTGGCCTTCGGTTGCGGCGAAACGGTGAACGAAATATTGTTCTTCGTCAGCGTCGGCTGCAAATTATCGTCATACAGCGCCCTTGTCTCGAACTTGTTTCCGTTCTTCAATTGCCCATCCAGGGTCGCCGTCAAGCCTTCAGGCGTGACCTGAACTGGCTGCGTCGGGCTAGAGCTAATCTGCCCTTGCTTCATCTCCTGGACAAATTGGCTGTATGGAATCGTCTGCCGCGAGTGATCCGAGCCAGTCAGATACTGCACGACACCGACAATTGCTAATAAAATGAGCACGTAAAACACGATACTCCGGTAAAACTTGTTCATGCCTTACCTCCTCTCGGTTATGGCGGGAATAATTGTACCATACGCATTGTGGCCCTTCCTAGTCGCGTACAGCCCGCTTCCCGTCAGTCCGTATCGCTTGTCGCATAGATGTCAGATTTAAGGACGCCCACGACCGGCAAGTTGCGGTACTGCTCAGCATAGTCGAGACCATAACCGACAATAAAGGCATTGGGCACAGTAAATCCGTAGTAATCTGGGGCAATGTCGACTTTGCGTCCGCTCGGCTTATCAAAGAGCGAAACGATTTTGACAGAAGCCGCATGGCGATGCATCAACGTCTCTCGCAAGTACTTCAACGTCAGGCCTGTATCCACAATGTCTTCGACAATCACCACATGACGACCCTCGATAGACCGGTCCAAATCCTTTAAGATTCTGACCACACCAGACGATTTCGACGACGTCCCATAACTGGAAATCGCCATGAAGTCCATCTCCATGGGGACTTCTACCCGCTTCACCAGGTCCGCCATGAACAGCGTCGCACCTTTAAGAATGCAAATAAACAGAGGATTTTTCCCCCTGTAGTCCTCCGTCAATTGCTGACCGAGCTCGCGGACCTTACTTTGAATCGTTTCTTCGTCAAATAAAATGCTTTCCAGGTCGGGATGCATGTGTGCCTCCTAGTACGTGTCTGTTATTCACTTATCATACGTCGAGTTTCCCGTAAGAATGTCCCAATTTCTTCACGGGCGGCTCGATTCATATGCGCTACGATGACGAACACATCCCCATCGTCCGTCCCCTCTACCGTCTCCACTTCCGTGCGGACAAGGCCTGGCAACCAAACCACTTGACCTGCGACGGCGACGATAGGCCACTGTGATCGGAAAGTACGGGGGATTTTTTTGTCCGTGTATATGTCCTGCAATTTCTTCGATCCGTTTAGCCCCAAGGGGCGAACGCGCACAGCAGTGGACACGCCGAGTCGGATTTCCAGTTGAACCCCTACAGGGACGTAGATCCGCCACAACCCCGTAAAGTGGTGGCGCAAGACATCACGCCGACGCATGCGAACCGCGAAAAATCGCCACCGCACGGTCGAGCCGTCTACGGTGAGCCGATGCATTTGTGCAGGATTCCAGACGACCATGGACGCCTCGTCCTGCCCCGTACGTGGTTTCGCGTGCCCTATGTACAGATTTTCATAACTCCGCCATGCTTCAACGCCGTGCGGGAGTTGAACACTGCTTTCTCCGCCGTCTGTTTCGGCGAGGTGTCGCACAGCTTCAATATGGCGCGAAGACCAACCTGTCAATGCGAAACAATTCAATAGTATTTGAATCAGTCGACGTTGTAAAGAAACGTGCGCGGCAATCAGTGCCTTCCGGCGAATCCGAAACAAACCCGCGGTGGGTTCGTCTACCACCGATTCCCGAAGTTTTTGGGCTTCCGCTCGGAGATAATCGTCGTCGTCTTGCAGCGTCTCCGTCAACCGCGCCGTGACGGCACCGATTTCAGGTTGCAGGCGCGCCAACTGCGGGACCACGTGCCGCCGTAGAAAATTTCGCGTAAATCGGTCATCCGCATTTGTCTCGTCCTCCACATGCGGCACACCATGTTGATGTGCATACGCCGCGAGCGCCTCTTTTGACATCACAAGCAATGGACGAATCAGCAAAACCCCCGCCCGCTGACTCACAGCACGCATGCCGGATAATCCGTGCAATCCAGCGCCTCGCAACCAACGCAATAAAACCGTTTCCACCTGGTCGCCCTGATGATGGGCCAGCGCGATGACTGGATGCGGGTACGCCCGTGCCACTTCGGTAAGTGCAGCATACCGAGCGGTTCTGGCGGCCGCCTCGATGCCCTCTTTGCTCTGCGCGTCGACCGTGACGCGAACTTCTTTGCAGGCAATGCCTTGTGTTTGGCAGTACGAGCGGACGAAATCTGCATCGCGATCCGCCAGTTCGCGAAGGCCGTGGTGGACGTGGACGACCAAGAGGGATCGAAAAAGGGGCGGCCGCTCTCCCGACAACGCCTGCATCACATGCAGCATCGCCATGGAGTCCAACCCGCCCGACACACCAAGAATGAGTGTATTCTGTGCATCCACATGTTGTTGAAGAAAGCGCCGAACAATCTCTCGAACCTGCATTCCGATGACTCACTCCGCCTATCGAAGGTACTCTGCCCACGCACCTGCTGTAGAAATCATAGCACAGGTGAGCGCGTACCACATCAGGCGCTCCGTCCAATCCGCCCGTCCAGCGGTGGACTTCCCTGGTCGTTTGGGCTGCGGCTTCCGTTTTTGTTGGCCTATCGCCGTGCTGCCCGACGCGACCGCACCCGTGGCTGCCGCTTGTCGGCGCGCCTTAGCAACGACTGGTCGCCTGTCGGCCGGCAGATCGTACACGCGGCGAATCAGTTCGTCCGCATGGCTAATCCGCCCATGGACCGCATCTTCCAAGAGCGCACTGAGTCGTTTTTGGCGCAGCCCGCGAATGGTTCTGAGAATCCAAGCTTGTCGTCGTTCAAGGGGCCATTGCGACAAGGTTTTCGGCGGAGTCTCGCACAAGGTCGCGACCATCAACGCCAAAGCTGCGATATCGTAGCGCGCAGACGCGCGCCGTTCCCCGAGACCCCAAAACGCCACGTCGGAAGTCGGTGTAAATTGTCGGACAGATCTGCCAAACGGCGTGACCCCTCCGACATCGACGAATCGAACGCACTGATTTTCCTGCAGGTTGACAAGCAAGTTTTGCGGCTTGATATCGCAAAAGGCGTGGCTCGATTTGTGCAAATGGCGCAAAGCATAGGCGGTAGCCAGGAGAATCCGCTTCACACCGGCTGCATCTAAACGCGGCCACACGACATCGAGCGGTTGCCCATCGACGAATTCCATCACGTAGAAGTAAAGCGATTTGTGCGCCGCACTGTCGTCAATACAGTGGGGCTTTGGAAACGCGAAGCCGTGTGCGCTCAACTGCTCCAAAAGGCCCCACTCAAAGGCAACAGCCCCTGCGTCCTCGCACACCTTCATCGCGTATCGCTGATGATCCGCCCCGCGCACCGCATAAACGGCGCCGTTGGCACCCACACCGAGCTCTCCCTGAACAATCCACTGCTGCCGCGTCCATTTCCCAAGCACCTTACTGCCCTTCATCAGGCGTGGACGTACCACCTGTGTCATGCGTAATCGCGCCGTGGGCCATCCTCAAATTCAACCGACGACGTATCGTGTCGCAGTTGCTTCAGAAGGCTGATAGCATGGCGTATCGCAGGACCTGTCGGCGTACCCCCGCGCGCCTGCAAGGACGCCTCCAACCCCTGCATGTCCACTTCATCCGAAAAGTCCTGAACCAATTTGGTGGATTGTTCACCCGCTCCCGGGAAGGCGATAACCGCAACTTGTGACGTCCCCAGGCGAACCTGCAAGGACAGCGCGAGGTCCCGCACCGCTTCGCGCACCGTCGGAATTTTATCCTTCATGCTCGCACTCGTGTCGATCGCGACGACGACATGCAGCCCCACTTCCTCCTCCAGTTTGTCGACCACTTGCATGACTCGACTCCTGTCGGCTGGCGGCAGCTCCTCCGTCGACTTGCCCATGACACTTTGCAATTCCTGATTCACGACCTGCTGGAGCGTCATTTGCATCGTCTGGTGCGTCATCATCTGCGCCGTCGCCGACAAATCCACTGGGTGGACGATGCGACACATACCGCCTCCGGCATCTGCAATCGACATCGCCTCGTCGCGGCCGACCACGCCCATTTCCCCTTTGTCCACAACGCCGATGACATTGACCACAATTCCTTGGCGACGCGCTTCACTTGCGCATTGAATAGGGTCTTCCCCGATATTCGAGTACCCGTCGGTAATCACGAGAATCTGACGAATCATTGCCTCTTTACTCAATGAACCCACCTCCGAGTTGTTCTAAGTCCAGTATGGACGCGAGAGGTGGGCTTCATTCACTTGTGCCTATGAAATTTAGTGTGAGATCTCGATTACGCGCCACGCCGTCGTTTCGCAGCTTTGCGAAGGCTCGGGACACTAGGCAGCTTAATCGCCGCCCACTCCTGTTCCTGATGTTCCACCACAGCCACGACCACGGTCATGTCGTCGCGAATGGTACCATGATTCATCCGGACTGCGGTCTCGATGAGGGTATCGGCAATCTCCTGCGGGTCAGTCGTCTCCAGTTTGGCAATCGCCGACCGCAGCCAACTCTCCCTGTCATAACTGTGTGGCGGCGCATCGTAGAGGCCGTCGGACATCAGCACAAGGATGTCGCCTGCTTGTAACTGGTGCTCGATAGACTGCACCTCGATGTCCTGCAAGATGCCAATGGGCACATTGTCGCCGGTGATTTCCACGACCTCGCTGCCTCGTTTGACGTAACTCGGCGCAGAACCGATTTTTAAAAAGTCCGCCTTTGCATTAAACAAGTCGACGAGCGCCATGTCGAGTGTGGTGAACATCTCATCTCGCGATCGCAATAGCAGGGTCGAATTGACCGTGCGAATGGCGAGTTTTTCGTCAAAGCCCGCCTTCATCAATTTCTTTAACAAATCAATAGCAGCCTTTGACTCCCGTTTGGCCCGCTCGCCATTGCCCATGCCGTCGCTGACCGCGACCGCGTGCCGCCCGTTGCCTAGGTCGACACTGGTATACGTGTCACCCGACACAATCCGCCCATCCCGCGCCACGGTAGCCACCGCGGTATTGACTCGGAACAACCGAGCAGAGGCGAAGACGCTAGTACACGGTCCACCCTCGACTTGTTGATGAACTTGCGACACGCTGATGTGCTCGCCGAGAATCCCCGACAAGAGCGGCGCAATCATGCGGGACGAATTCTCATACGCACCTTCGGTCGGCTGCGTGACTTCGATTTCGACTTTGCCGGGCTCAAGGCTGACAATGTGTACGTCGTCCACGTACAACCCAAGTTGTTCAAGCGCGGCAATGATTTGTTCCTCCTCCGAAAGCGATGACTTGTGCCCCTCCTCCAATTCCATAGCCATGCCGCGCACGACCGACGCCACGCCAGAGAGTTGCGCGGAGAGCAACGTCCGCTGCTCGCGCAACTTTTTCATCCATTTCGCATCCCGATTGGTGACGTCGAGATTGTAGCGCAGCGTGCTCATGAGCGGATCAATCCGTATACACCGCTCCTTCATCTCTTTGCTCGGATTGGCGCGGCGGCCTCCTGCCGACTCAATGTTGCGCAACGTATTGGCCATCGCGTGATACGTCTGCATGCTCTCTTTATCCCAGCACTTCGCTCGGCGCGGGCAGAGGGTACAGACGCTCTGCGAGGTGGCGGAAACAATTTGTGTGACGAGCTGTTGCGCCGCCACGTACTCATTTTCCCCCGTGTCTTGAAACGAGTTGGACAGCTCTTCGAACACTTGACTGACTTCATGGATTTTCTCGGTCAACAGCGCGTTGACGCGCTGCACCCGCTCGCGCTCTGACTGCGTATGCTCGCGGGTGCCTGGCACATACGTGCGCAATTCGTTCTCCAGCCGCTTCGGTGTCGCAAAGTACAGGACGGACGCAATGGCCGAAGTGAGCAGGGTCAACAGGAGCGTATGGATGCTATGCGCATAAGTCGCGGTCAGTACAGTCGTGCTGAGTACAAACGAGAAGCTGACAAAGAACCGATTGGTGTCGCGCAAAAGCCCACCCAACAAGGCGGCGAAACCCAGTATCGCAACAGTCGATAACGACGCTTCGTGGTTGAGTAAAGATAACATGCTGACGACAATTGCACCGGCGACACCGACGCCAATTCCCCCGCAAGTCATCACCAGGACGATCCAGTCGATGGCGATGCCAGAAAGGGCGACGCCTTTGACGCTCAACCCACTAAAGCCCATTACCACAGACGCGACCAGAATCACAACGCTGATAATTTGTTCGTACTTCAATGTACGAGTATGTTCCTGACCGACAAACAAACTCATGCATTGAATGAAAATCAGCGATAAGATGGTGACAAGTGCCGCCTCTGCGAGGGCGACCAGAACGTCATAGCCCGTCCACACAGTGCCAATCATCGCGAGTTTCGCCACCAGCGAAACCACGCCAGCCGTGATTGGAATGTAGTGCAAGTCGGGTGACTTTTTGCGGAAGACGTATCGGCGGACGACACGGTACAGGACAAGTTCTACCAACATGGTGATGGCCCCCAGCACACCGCCCTCTGTAAAACTGCCGGCGATGGCAAAATAAGCGGGCCAGGCCTTTTTGCGACCTGCTACCTCCGAAAGCACCGCAAAGTAGGCGAGCCCAAATGGGGAGACGACATGTTCGATGTTGGCACGTCCGAGCAAAAATCCAATCGCGGTCAGGACTAGTACACGCCTCCACGCATGCCAAGTCCAACGCGGCAAGGGAACGACTTTCGAGCTGCTTGTCCGATTTTCCTTTGCACTGTTGTGCATCAGGGATAATTGCGCCATGACACGCGCTCCTTCCAGTAATGTGTATGGACATTATACGAAGGTGATGACAAATATTTTGTCAAACGGCGTCATCGGCACCGATAAAAATTCCGACAATTTTTTCTGTGTACATCCACAAGTCAACAAAGGGGGTAACCATGGTGGAACAATCGCATGATAGGCCTTCGTGGGACGAGTATTTTATGATGATGGCTCGCGATGTGGTGGCCCAGCGGGCCACGTGTAATCGAAGAAAAGTAGGCGCAGTGATGGTGCGCAACAAACGCATCCTCACCACCGGCTATAACGGATCGCCGCCGGGCATGCCCCATTGCACGGAAGTGGGGTGCTGGGAGGTCGACGGCCATTGCATTCGAACCATCCACGCGGAACAAAACGCGATTGCACAAGCGGCCTTACACGGTGTCAGTACAGATGGGGCGACCATTTACATTACGGCGGCCCCCTGTGTGAACTGTGCCAAATTGCTGATTGCCGCGGGCGTCTCACGTGTCGTGTACGCCGACGAATACACCGAATCACTGGGTCAACAAGTGTTAGCCGAAAAGGGCATTTTGTGTGAGCAATACACGGGTCGATAGTCGTTTTGCTGTGGCAAGAAGCGGCAGATGAGGACGAATCAAAGAGAATTTTGACGGATAAAAGGGTTGTTCGCGGGGCACAAACGCCTAATTCTGCGTAAACTAACATCAAACCTAGGCAGGGCGAAACATCGACAACACTGTCAAAGGCGAGGTGAATGGAATGCCGGAGTGGTTACGGAGTCAATTGCGGCGGGCGTTCCAGAATCGCGATAGAAAATCCATCCAGATGCTCAACCAGGCGTTCTTTCGATACCGCAACCGTCAAACCTGATGCCTGTCGTGGACGAGGAGTTGCCTGAGCGCTGCGACGGGTGGCCTTCAGGCAACTCCCTAGTCCCGGTTCGTCCATGGACAACACCCACACCGGAGCCACGCTCCGGTTTTACGTCGCCGCAAGGACGGTCATCAGCACGAAAAGTCCGTACGCAATGAGCAGTGTAACGGCAGATCTCACGCGCCATCTGCGCAAGTTCCAGATGACCGCGAAGACGACCACACAAGTCAATAGGATTAGAAAGCATACGAGCGGCACGAGGTGGGCTGACGGAATAATCGGACGCATGAACGGTCCTCAATGTCGGCTGAGCACGCGACCTCGAAACTTCGTTAAGATGCGCTGCAGCACGTCCTCATCCACTGGGCCAAGCTGCCCTTTGTACATATCTAACGAGATGTGACAGCCGTCTCGGTCATTGATGTCATCAAACCCCATGATGACTTGTTCGCCGTTCTCCAACTGATACTCCAAGTAATACGTTTCTGTTTCTGCCATATTGTTCCCCCCTAAGGTGCGCTTCGCCTGCACCCGCGAACAACCCATTGCCGGTGAACGCAAGAAACCGGGCAGCCAACACTGCCCGGTTCGCATGGTACGAGTATAGCAGAGGTTCAGCCCCTGCGACCACCGCGCCCGCCGCGCTTAGACTCATTGCGACGAAGCGCTGACAACCGCTCCTCACTGTCCTTCAAAAAGCGATTCATCAGTTGATCAAACGATCCGCGGTGTCCACCGCCACCACCACCGCCACCACCACCGCGATTGCCGCCTTGTCCGCGACCACCGCGTCTTTCGTAACCACCTTGGCTGTTGCCGCCATAGGATGGACGACTGGATGATGACGCCCCTGTCGCCGATTCGTTTGCTTGTCGGATAGAGAGTGCAATTTTCCCATCAGCGCCAACGCTGATAACTTTCACTGTCACCTCGTCATCCACATGCAAAAAGTCGTGAACGTCTTTTACGTAGCTGTCTGAAATCTCCGAAATGTGAACGAGACCAGTTGCACCCTCCGGCAAAGTCACGAAAGCGCCAAATCGAGTAATTCCTGTCACTTTGCCTGTTAACTTATTGCCGACCTCAATGGCCATAAAGACGCCGTTCCTCCCTATTCGCGTCGAAACGAATGAAAAAATAATAATTCCTGATGTGCACGAGATGCTGAGCCCCTAGCCGGTGCCAAGCCCCGATTGTTGAGCCGGAGACTGTACTCCGATTGCATCAATTACGTCAATATTAGCCGTGATGACTGCTATTTTGCAAATCAAATGGTACCTGACCCGGCATTGTGAGGCCAAAGTTCTGTGCGGAGTACTTTTCAATATACGCATCGCTGTTCAATTGTTGTTCCTGTTGACGCAAACTTTCGTTCTGTGCCTTGAGTTTGCTCAACTGTGACGCGTATTGCTGATGTTGCGCCTGTAATTTGGCCAATTGAGGGCGCTCTGTATGCAGATAGTGGAATACCGACCAACCACAGATGACAACCAGTGCCAAGTAGCGTAAACGGAACAACGGGTGTCGCGTTCGAGGACGTGCGTTTGAGCTGACGAGTGGCTTTCCGTTTTGGCGATATGCAAGCACGAGCGCAACGCTCCTTGTGGTGATTTACGAAACCGAACCTGGCTTCTTTTTCAGCACATTCGACAGCCAGTCCCAAAACACCTGCTCAAGCGCCTGAAGTTTTTTTCGCCACGCGCGTTCTGGACCGAGAAATCCGCGTACGGGGAAACATACGATGCGCAGTACCAAACGAACGACCGCGGCAACGCCGTCTTCGATGTGACAGCCGAATCGGTACAGTATCTGCAACAAGCGAAACATCACCCGCCAGGTGACCACAATGGGTAACCCGATCAGACGGTATAACAGTCGCGCCACGAACGTCACCAGCGCGCGTGCAAACCGAATAATGGCAAAAGCACTGCCGACGACGACCCGGCGAAACAAAAGTCGATACACCACATAACCTACACCAATCAGCAAAAACGTATACACGCGAAAGGTGCCTTGTATCGTAATGAAGGTGAGATAGTAGACAAAAAACCCGGAAGCCACCCAGAAGAACAAGTCGAGAAGCGGACGAATCCATCGCAACAACTTCGTTGCACCAGTCACCGTAGAATAAAAGTCAAAGGCAGTGCCCATACACCAGCCGCTAATCAGCATCCAAGCGACGTATGAGGCGTTCATCATGGTATTCGTCATCGCAACAACCGCCTCGCAAATCCCTTCCGTTTTGAATCGTCAGCGTACTGCAAGGCGGATATGTTCCCTTCAATGCGGACTAATCCGGACTCCACGTCAAACTGCTTCATGTGCAGCGACTCGCCTTCGATATAGAGATTGCCAAGTGTGGTCACCAGTTCAAAAGCATTCACGTCAAAGCTCGAAACACGTTCCACGCCTGTGATTTCGAGCGCCGTCCGCCCGATTAAACGGACGTGATGTGCGTCTTGTGCGCTCAAACCCAGCACCCCCACGTTGTCCAAGTTGTCCCCCTTAGTCTATGAGCACAAGCCCAAGATAGAACCAGTGAAGTCCAAAACTTGTACAAGGCTTAGGAACGACGAAGGCGGACTGTCCACGCGTGCAAAACGCATCGGACAACCCGCCCTGACGAACGACAACTGGGTTAGTGGCGTCTGAATATGAGATTACGCCTCTTCTTCATCGTCCACGTATTCCTGCTCGACCACCTCGCGGGCCTCAGTAGAAACCACGTGATAGAGTTCAAGCGCTTCATCGCGACGGGGGTGTTCTGCGAGTTTGCGAACCTCCACCGTCACGGTTTTGTTGCCATATCGAATGGCGAGCGTATCACCGACTTGAACATCGGTAGACGCTTTGGCTGTACGGTCGTTGACCGTCACCCGCCCTGCATCACAAATCTGTTTGGCAAGCGTACGGCGTTTGATGAGACGCGAGACTTTTAAAAATTTATCGAGCCGCAATGTTAACGGGTGCTTTCCTTCAGCTTGTTGCCTGGCTTGAAGGCCGGCACCGTGGAAGCTGGAATTTCAATGACCTCGCCCGTTTGCGGGTTACGGCCTGAGCGGGCTGCACGCGCACGCGTCTCAAACGTGCCGAATCCAATCACTTGGACTTTCTCGCCGGCGCCGAGCGCCTCCTCAATAATTTCGAATACACTGTTAACCGCCTGCTCGGCGTCTTTTTTCTTCAGGCCTGTCTTGTCGGCCACTCGATTGATGAGTTCCATCTTATTCACTTGTGGGTTACCCCTTTCATGGGAATGTCGGGAATTTAATTCGTTCTTTCCCCGCTGATTCCTGCTAGTTTTTATCGCGCAGTGCGATTTTCGCGTCGCGCCACAAGTCGTCCAGGCGGTCTGCCGAAAACGCGCTCCAATCTTTTCCTGACGCCCGAACGGATGACTCGACCCAATTGAACCGCTTCACGAACTTGTGCGTCGCGCGCATCAGCAGGGCCTCCGCGTCACGTTTGCAGAACCTGCTTACATTCACACACGCGAATAGCAGATCTCCAAGTTCCTCGTCAACCGCTTCACTGTTCTCGTCGACACGCAGTTCCTCTTGCAGTTCAGTCATTTCCTCATTTATCTTCTCTAATACATCTTTTACTTGCTTCCAGTCGAACCCAACCTTTGCAGCAGCCTTCTGCACATCGGTTGCAACCATTAACGCCGGACCGCTCAGCGACACATTTGCGAGAATTCCCGTCGCGCCTTGGTCGCCTTGTTCCTGCCGTTTGACCTCATCCCACAACTGGTTGGCAACCGTGACGTCTTCTGCTTCCCGCGAACCAAATACGTGAGGGTGCCGACGAATCAACTTTGCGGATAATCTCGCAAACACGTCGCGAATCGTAAACTCTCCAAACTCGCGACCAAT
Source organism: Alicyclobacillus acidoterrestris (assembly GCF_022674245.1). Lineage (GTDB taxonomy): Bacteria > Bacillota > Bacilli > Alicyclobacillales > Alicyclobacillaceae > Alicyclobacillus > Alicyclobacillus acidoterrestris. The sequence goes on along the minus strand of NZ_CP080467.1, from coordinate 305,515 downwards.
TTGCGCGTGTAACAACACCTGTAACAACAAATCACCCAATTCATCCGCCAGTTGCTCCTCATCTTCTTCGTCGATGGCTTGTGCAACCTCGTACGCTTCCTCGATGACGTATTTGCGAAGACTTGCGTGCGTTTGCTCCCTGTCCCACGGACAGCCATTGGGTGCGCGCAGGCGCGCCACGATGTCGACGGCCTCCCACAGATCTCGCAAGCGCTGCGCTTGCGCATCCATCGGTGGAACGTAGACAGTCGTCAGATGATCCACCCAGGAAATCCTGTCCAGCTCATACAGCGGTATCCGCTCGATGCGCTCCTCATCCGTGACACCCGCCGCACGAATCACCGTGATTTCATAGTCATCCGGATAGACCTCCATCAGCGTCAGTTTCACCTCGGCGGCGATGGCTTGCTGATAAACTTGCGCAATCAGTAGGTGCACGGTTGGATTGAGTGCCCTGTCCACGAGCGTCGTCCCATCCAGCAACATCAGGCCATCGATGGGATCAATTTGCAATCTCGCGGCAGCGATGTCGAGAAAGCTTTGCCCAGGCCCGATCTTGACGTCTACCCCAGGCTCTTGCATGTGCAACAAGTTCTGAACACTCTGTTCGGCGACGAGTGGATGCCCTGGCACAGCATAAATAAAGTCTTGGCCCTGTGCCGCTTTCGCGAAGAGTCGCTTCGCCATCTCGAGATAAACCTGTTGAAATTCGTCCACCGTCTCGTACAAGTCGTCAAACGACTCGAAGACGAGTCCCTGTTCCTCCAATTGCGTCACAACCGGATGGATGCGCGTGCGCAGCACCACAGGCAAACCGCTTGTCAACAGTTGGTATGTCCCCATCGGAAGACCACTTAAATCACCAGGGCCCAAGCCCACAACATGGATTACGGCCACATCTTCCACCCTTTCAATGCTTCGCAAAGAACCGCCGGCACACCCGCGCCAGGAACGGTCCGATATGTGGTACAGACATCAGTTCTTCCTCGGAAAGTGACCCACTCACCAAGATAGCAAATATGTAGACGATAACCCCCACGCTGAGAATCAGCATGACTGCGCCGACCGCAGGCAGCCTTCCAAGCGCCTCGCCGCCAAATTTATCCCACTGTCGCGCAAGCGCAAAAACCGCCCCGCTCATCACCGTCGTCGCCAGCATGGGTCGATAAAACCACCGTCCCAAATCCAGCGCACCAAACAGCCGGCGAACCGCGAGGAGGTTGAGAGCCGCCGCGACAAAGTAGCTCAATACGGTCGCAAGCGCGGCGCCAGCAATCCCAAAGCGTGGGACGAAGATAAAGTTTGCCACCAGTTTGACCACACACGAAACCAGCATATACACGATAGGCCGATAAATCCAGCCTGCACCCTGCAGCACAGCCGCGGTCGTCGTTTGCAAACTCGCAAATAGAATGGATAGAGCAAGCACCTGAATTGCGCCGGTGCCCTTCGCGTCGGTAAACAGCGCGACATTCATCGGTTTGGCCACCACCAACAACCCCAACGTGGCTGGCAGCGCGAACAACACCGTCAATCGCAACGCCATATCAACGCGGTTGACGAGCAGGTCGCGGTAGCCTCGCGTGAACGCGTCCGATATTGCGGGCATCACCGCGACACCAATCCCCGCAGCAAGCGTTGTCGGCAGCGTCACGAGCTTAAACGCGCGACCGCTCAGCAGCCCAAATTGCGTGGTGGCCAAATTTTGACCCTCGCCGACGCGCTTGAGCAAGTTGACGACTGTGATGACGTCTACGTTGTGCAAGAGCGGTACGACCAACGCGCCAATGCTAATGGGAAATGCGTAATAGATCAACTTTTTTGTAACCGCACCGCGCTGTATCACCCCGCGCTGTGTATCCACAGGGATTTGCTCATGGCGGCGCCGCCAATAAAAGAAAATGGTCAAACATCCAGCCAGTGCGCCGGTCACCGCGCCAAATGCCGCACCCGCGGCAGACACGCGCTCCGACGCGCCGACGTTCACAAAGTAAATCGACAACCCGATAATGGTGGCTACGCGGACGAACTGCTCCAGCACCTGTGAGAAGGCCGTGGGTTCCATCCATTGATACCCTTGAAAATAGCCACGGACCGCTGAGAGTAAAGGGACAACTAACAACGCAGGGGAAATCGCGCGAATCGCTGTTACACTCTGTGGGTCGCCTGCCAGCACGGCCCACTCCGGCGCAAACAGGTACAAGACGAGGAAAGCGAAGACCCCGCCCAAGGAGAGCAACCAAGCAGATACCCGAAGGACGTGTCTCGCGGCACAGATGTTGTCGTGCGCAAGTTCCTCTGCCACAAGTTTTGAAATTGCGACAGGGAAGCCCGCTGTGGCCACGGCGAGCAATGTGGCATAAATCGGATAAGCCATCTGAAATAGACCCATGCCGTGATCGCCAATGATGTTTTGAAGGACGATAGTGTATACAGAACCGAGGAATTTAGAGAACATCGCGGCGCCAGCCAACAGCATGGCACCACGGACAAAGCTGCGCGACCCATTCAAGATAATCCCCCCTGAAAGCTGCCCTGTCCCATATCTATGGGACAGGCGCCGGAGATAGTCCTGAATAGGCAAAAGGCCTATTGCAGTCACCCTGCAACAGGCCTTGTCCAACTGAAGATGTACACGATGCAAATCCATTAGACCTATTGCTCCGGAACCTATTGTTCCATCTGTCTGGCGAGGAACCCGGCCGCTGTCTCAGCCAACTTCGTCTCCGTGTCACCCATTTTGACGTTGTCTTCACGCGAAATCATGACGACGGCGCCAATCGGGTCGCCTGCAGCGATAATTGGAGCAATGACGCGCGCCGAAAAATGCTCGGTGCGGTCTTTCACCACGGAAAAGTCACCAGGTGTCGTGTTCACGATGGTCTTCCTATCTTCCATCGCCTGTTCGACGTCTTCGCTCACTGGCTTATCCAGGAAATCCTTCTTCGAGGAACCTGCAGCTGCAATGAAGACGTCACGGTCAGCGATGAGTGCGATGTGACCCGTGGAGTCGGCCAACGAATCGGCGTATTCCTTCGCGAAGTCCCCGAGTTCGCCAATCGGGGAGTACTTCTTCAGGATGACTTCTCCGTCGCGATCGACAAAAATCTCCAAGGGATCGCCTTCGCGGATCCGCAGCGTGCGTCGAATTTCCTTCGGAATCACCACGCGACCGAGGTCATCAATTCTCCGTACGATGCCTGTTGCTTTCAAGAAATGATCCCTCACCCTCATGAAGTTTGGTGCAACGGATGTCTGACGTGACTGTATTATGTGACACCAATTTGTCCTCTATGCACCAGTCGTGCAAAGGCATGGGGGGAGAGGGATTACACCATCAAAGTTGCCGACTTGTCACTTGACCTCTGCCACCGTTTCCACGGTGCCCCCGGCTCCGCGCAAGCTCTCTACGTAGTCACCAAGGAAGTCCCGCAGTTTCTTCAACAGCTCCTGGTCAGACATGCCCTTGGTGCGGAATGAGACGAACAAGAGCCCATTTGGGCGGCGCGTCGGCTGTCCCTGATGCTTCATCGTCATCGAGAGCAGCTTGCCATAGTCAATCGGCGTTCCTGTGTCACCAGGGAAGCGTATGGCTGTTTCGGCACCATGCGCCGAAATCTGATCCGCACCAGCTTGGACCGCAAGGCTCTTCAAGCGGGTGACATCCAGCAAATTGCGAACCTCCGCCGGCAAATCGCCAAAGCGATCTTCCAGTTCCTCCTCCAAGTCGTTGGCCTCACTCAGGGTCTGGACGTGTTTAAAGCGTTTGTACATCTGGATCTTTTGCGCCGCATCGCGAATGTAGCTATCTGGCAAATACGCTTCGACGGGCAGATCAATCGTCGGTTCTGGCGCCTGTTTGACCTGTTCCCCACGCAATTCGCGAACGGCCTGCGCCAGCATTTCACTGTACATGTCGAAGCCGACTGAATTAATAAATCCGTGCTGTTCGGCGCCGAGTAAGTTGCCGGCCCCGCGGATGGACAAATCGCGCATGGCGATTTTAAAACCGCTGCCGAGCTCCGTAAACTCCTTGATGGCGGACAGCCGTTTTTCGGCGATTTCGTTGAGCACCTTGTCGCGTTGATACGTGAAGTACGCGTACGCAATGCGATTCGAGCGGCCGACACGCCCACGCAATTGGTACAACTGGGACAACCCAAAGCGGTCCGCGTCATAGACAATCAGCGTATTGACGTTTGAAATATCGAGACCCGTCTCGATGATAGTCGTCGTCACCAGAACGTCCGTCTCACCCTCCAGGAAATCGAGCATCACGCGTTCGAGCTCGTCTTCCGCCATCTGCCCATGCGCCACCGCGATTCGCGCGTCAGGGACCAACCGACCAATGCGCTCGGCCATGCCGTGAATCGACTGCACCTGGTTGTACACGAAGTACACCTGCCCGCCACGGCTCAGTTCGCGTTCCAGCGCTTCGCGGATCAGGCCCTCGTTGTATTCCACCACATAGGTTTGAACCGGGAAGCGGTTCTCTGGCGGCGTCTCAATGACCGACAAATCGCGAACACCCATCATCGACATGTGCAGCGTCCGCGGAATCGGCGTCGCCGTCAGCGTCAGGCAGTCGACGTTCGCGCGCAGCTGCTTGAGGCGCTCTTTGTGGGTCACGCCGAAGCGTTGCTCCTCATCCACAATTAAGAGCCCCAAGTCCTTGAACTGAATCGACTTTTGCAGCAGTCGATGGGTCCCGATGACAATATCGACACTGCCGTCCTTGAGCCCTTTAATGCACGCCTGCGACTCCTTGCGCGTGCGAAAACGACTCAACATGTCGATGGTCACTGGGAATCCAGCGAATCGTTCCTTAAAGGTCTCATAGTGCTGTTGCGCGAGAATCGTAGTCGGGACCAGCACTGCCACCTGTTTGCCGTCCATGACCGCTTTGAACGCGGCGCGCACAGCCACCTCGGTTTTCCCATAGCCGACGTCGCCGCAAAGTAGGCGGTCCATGGGGCGAGATCGCTCCATATCCCGCTTGATATCGGCAATGGCCCGCAGTTGATCCGGCGTCTCCTCATAGGGAAACATGTTCTCGAAGTCGACTTGCCACGGCGTATCGGGCGAAAAGGCGTGACCGGGCGTCGCCTCGCGCGCCGCGTACAATTTGACGAGGTCTTCGGCGATATCCTTGACGGTCTTGCTGACGCGAGACTTGACTTTCTGCCACTCGTTTCCGCCGAGATGATAGAGTTTCGGCTCTTTTTCGCCGGATCCGATGTAGCGCTGAATTTGGTCGATCTGCTCGACGGGCACATACAAGCTGTCGTTGCCGGCGTAACTCAGATACAGGTAATCCTTGTGGCGACCGTCGACCTCCAGGGTCTTGATACCTAAGTACTTGCCAATCCCGTGATTGACATGGACCACGTAGTCGCCCACATTCAACTCTTGATAGCTCTTGATGCGTTCCGCATCCGTCAACTCGACACGGGAGCGCCGATGTTTGCGCTTCGCCGTAAATACCTCGGTCTCGACGACGACGACCAATCGGTGCAGCGGCAGTTCGAAACCACTCGACAAATTCGCGGTCAGAATCTGCGGAGCCGCTGCCTCGGTAAATTCCTCGACGCGCGTGGCGTCGATTCGATAGTCCTCGAGCACGCGTTCCAGATGATCTGCGCGCTCTTTCGTGGCTGCGGCGAACACAATGTGCAGTCCGCTCTTCTGCCAGCGAGCGACCTCTGATTTGAGGACGTTCATCTGCCCATGGAAGTTCTGCATACTCTTCGCCGTGACGTTGAGGACCTGGCTGAAGCGCTGGCCGGACCCTGCCCGGGTAAACGTCGAAAACTGAACTTTCCCACGAGGCACGTCAGCAACTAACGCCTCGTAGTCGATGGGTTCAACCGTCCCGGACAACATGTCACCGCGCATCAACGCATCTGACATCCACTCGGAAAACTCTTTTTCCAGGGACTTCGCCCGCTCGCCGAGCCTCGATGGCTCATCCAGGCAGATGAAATAGTCGCCTGGCATGTAGTCAAACAGCGTGTTTAATTCGTTTCCAAACAGCGCGCTATATCGAGCCAGCCCTGAAAACGCCTGACCGCTCTCCAATTTGCGGATGTCTGCGCCGACCACCGTCTGCAACCGATCACGCACCTCTAAGTCCGTGACCGTGCGCAGGCGCGCCTCTAGGTGCTTTTCCAGTTTACTGGCTGCCAGCTTCGCAGCGGCGGGCGGCACCAGTAAGTCAGAGGCCGGTCCGAACGAAATCTCATCCAATTTTTCCAAGGAGCGTTGAGAGGCCGGATCGAACGTGCGAATGCTGTCCACGTCGGTATCGAACCACTCAATTCGATAAGGGTGCTGCGCAGACATCGGAAAGATGTCCAGTATGCCCCCGCGCAAGCTGAACTGGCCGCGCGTCTCCACGAGCTCTACGCGTTCGTAGCCACTCCTGACGATTCGTTCGATCACGTCGTCCATCACGACTGCGTCGCCGACTTTGAGTTTGAGCGATTGCTGCAAAAACTGCGCTTTCGACGTCAATGGCTGGGCGGCCGCCGGAAGCGTTGTCACGACGATGGTCGGCGTCCCCTTCGTGAGATGCTCCAGGATATCGATTCGCTCCGACACGACGTCTGTAGACGACGCGACCACGTCGACCAGGGCGTTTTCCCGCTCTGGGAATAACAGCACCTGCACATCGGGCAAATATTCTTTTAAATCCTCCCAAATCGTTTGGGCTTGACTGGATGTATGTGTGACGACCAGCATCGATTCATGCGCAAGCTTCTGGTTACGCAACTGATAGAGCGCTGCCATAAACAGTTGTCGACCGGCACCTGTGACGCCAGTGATCAGCGCATCATGCCTATCCGGTCCAATCTGTAGCGCTAAGGCTTGCAACGCTTCATCCGCGGCTGCGAGGTGAACGAGACCCTTCACGATACCCCTCCAATTCTCAGGTGCAAACGCACAAAGGACCTTAGCAAAATAGCCAAGGCCTACACGCACGTTGGTGCATGTTTCGGTACATGTCCCGCTGCTGGATAGTCCCCAAGGCGCGGGTGAGTTGTCCGAACCAGCGCGCACATACGCACTGGTCCGGCGTTTCATCGACACACCACATGACTACTGTATGATGTGACCCTCGACAAGCAACTCTGGATTCATATTCACGGCCTGCTCACAATGCTCGCAGACCGTGTTGATTTTGACAGTGTCACCAGTCGATTCAATGACTTCTCGCTGATGGTCGCGACTGAGGTGATGAAGGGCCAGGTGCTCGACACCCTCTGCATAGGACCAGGCTTTGTGTTCGACCGTTCCAACAGGCTGCTTGCAGTACCGACACACATATTCAAACCGCATAGGTTCCCCACCTCGAATTGTCTTTCTGATTCTAGTATGGGGGTAGAACACGGTCAGCATACCTGAAAGAACGTTTAGAACGAGACTTGGTTAAACTCGTTCATGGCGCGTTCAAAACCATGTTCAATGCTGTACAGCGCCGCCTCAGACGCGGCGTCTGCCGCCTTCTCCACGCGCGCTTTATCCGCTTGAGAGAAGACGCCGAGCACGTGCCCAACCACGTCCGTCCCGGGCGCAGGTCGACCAATGCCGATGCGCATCCTGCAGAATGCTTCCGTGTGCAGATGTGCCACAATCGACTTGATGCCATTGTGGCCGCCAGAACTGCCGCGCATCCGCAGTTTCAACTGACCAGGCGCAAAGTCCATGTCGTCATAAATGACGACAATGTCCGTTTCGGGCTGCAATCGGTAATAATTGGCGACTTCGCTCACGGCTTGGCCGCTCAGGTTCATAAACGTCTGCGGCTTCATCAGCAACACCGTTTCACTGCCGATGCGCGACTCGCCGATGAGCGCTTGGAACTTGGCCTTCGTAACCGCCACAGAGAGCTTGGCCGCCAATCGGTCAATGGCCCAGAAACCGACGTTGTGCCGCGTTTGTTCATATTTCGGGCCGGGATTCCCGAGGCCGACGATGACTTTCACAATCGTGTCCCCTTACATGCCATCTCACAGCTCAGTCAAACAACTGACTGATGGAGCGCTGCGTGTGGACCCGAATAATCGCCTCTGCAATCAATTCTGCCACAGATAGCACGCGAATTTTGTCGATCCGTTTGTGTTCCGGCAAAGCAATTGTATTCGTGACGACGACTTCCTTGATTTCCGAGTTCTGAAGGCGTTGCACACCATCCCCCGACAACACTGGGTGAATACAACAAGCATATACGCCCTTCGCCCCGCGATTGAGCAATTCCCTCGCCCCTGCGGTAATGGTGCCTGCTGTATCGATCATGTCGTCAATGAGAATCGCCGTCTTCCCGGAAATGTCGCCAATGATGTTCATCACCTGCGCGACGTTGACTGCCGGACGCCGCTTGTCGATGATGGCGAGCGGTGCACCGAGTCGTTCTGCAAACTGGCGCGCACGTGTGACGCCGCCCATATCCGGTGACACCACGACCGGATCTTCCAGTTGCTTGTCCAAAAAGTAATCCGCTAGAATCGGCATCCCGATAAGGTGGTCGAGCGGAATATCAAAAAATCCCTGGATTTGCCCCGCGTGAAGGTCCATACATATGACGCGCGTCGCGCCCGCCTTCTCCAACAGGTTGGCGACGAGTTTCGCGGTAATCGGATCTCTCGCCCGCGCTTTGCGATCTTGCCGCGCGTAACCATAGTACGGGATGACGACGTTAATTGCCCGTGCGGATGCCCGCTTCAGAGCATCCACCATGATGAGCAACTCCATCAAATGCTCATTGACCGGCGCGCTGGTCGGCTGAATGATAAACACGTTGCTGCCGCGCACGCTCTCGCCAATGTTAATCTGCACTTCCCCGTCCTTGAACCGGTTTACCTGACACTCGGCCAACGCCACGCCGATGTAGTCTGCAATTTCCTGCGCCAACGCGGGATTGGAATTGCCCGTCACTATTTTGAGATCGCCATCAATGGCCACGACTGTCCCCGCCTTCCGGTGATGTAGCTGATTTCTTTCTGGCCTTCCACGCCCGAACGTAATTTGGTTTGGTCACCTGGGGCACCCGGCCGATGACAAATGCATCGTCCCCGGCGTCTTCCGTCACCGATGTCCCCGCCACGATATAAGCCCCTTCGCCAATCGTCACCGGTGCGATGAGATTGACGTTGGAGCCGACAAAGCTATTGTCTCCAACAACCGTCTTATGCTTCTTTTCCCCGTCGTAATTGACGGTAATCACACCGCATCCAACGTTGACGTTGGCGCCAATTTCGGCGTCGCCCACATAGGTGAGGTGGCTGACTTTCGTATCGTTTCCAATTCGACTGTTCTTGATCTCCACGAAGTCTCCAACTTTGACGCGCTCGCCGACATCACTGCCCGGCCGCAGGTACGCAAACGGGCCCACTTGTGCCCCCGCGCCAATTCGGCTGTCGACCGCCACCGAATATTGCACCACCGCGTGCTCGCCCACGACGACATCGGTCAGCCGGGTATTTGGCCCAATTTCCGAAAATGCCCCGATGACCGTCTGTCCTTTCAGGATGGTTCCTGGCAGCAGCGTGACATCCTGTGCAAGTTGAACCGTGGCATCAATGTACGTGCTGTCCGGGTCGACCATCGTGACACCGGCACGGAGCCATCCTTCAATGATGCGGCGGCGACACAGCCGCTCCACATTGGCCAATTGCAGGCGGTCGTTGACGCTCGCGATTTCGTCGACATCGCGAACGGCGACTGGTATCGCCGGCTGCCCGCCTTCGCGCAAAATCGCCAGCGTATCCGTCAAATAGTACTCACGCTGCGCGTTGTCCGGACGCAACTGCGCCACCGAACGCCGCAGTGCGTCAGCAGCATACGCGTAAATACCGGTATTAATCACGTGGTGTCGCCGCTCGTCCGGCGTTGCGTCCTTTTCTTCCACAATTTTCGAAACAAATCCGGCCTCGTCCAAGAATACTCGACCAAGTCCCGTCGGGTCTGCCACATCTGCCGTGAGTACGCTGACAGCGGCCTGCGCTTCCTCGCGAACAGTGAACAGTTGCTCCAGGGTCTCGCTTTGAATCAGCGGTGCATCGCCGTAAAGCACGACGACCGATTCCGCATCCTCGCGCACATACGGCAACGCCGCCTGCACCGCGTGGCCGGTGCCTAACTGTTCCTCCTGAATTGCGATGTCCGCGCGGCCCGCAACCGCTTCCATGACCTTCTCCCGATGTTGCCCAACCACGACAATCACTTGATCTAGCCCGGTTTTTTCAAGTGTATCTAAAATATGCAGAATCATCGGTTTCCCGCAAACTTCATGCAAGACCTTGTGCTTCTGCGACTTCATCCGACTTCCATGTCCAGCCGCAAGCACAATGGCACTTCTCGTCATGCTATCTCCTCCGTGACGTGACAGGTCATCCAAGCGATTCACACAAGCCCACGCACCACCCGAAGAACATCTTCGACAGGCCGCGCAAAGCAAGGTCTTTCGCCGCAGATTCCCTCAGCCATCCGGTTATCATTCGACAATCGTCGCCCCTCAGTTTACCCGATGGACAAAGACGATTTCAATTTTACACGTCTCGACGAAATGGGTCACGTAATCTCACGTGATAGACTTGAATTGGACACAATTCTGGTGCAATCGCCCAGTCCTCGTTCGCACAAAAAACCCTGACGATTCGCCAGGGTTCACTGGTTATTCGATTAAGCCGTGGGCTCTTCAACAATCGATTCCTCGTCTTCTTCCCCCGGTAGATCCCCGACGCGATAATAAGCTTGGAGAACCGCTTCTTGTATTTTTTGTCGCGTCGTCGAAGAGATGGGGTGAGCAATATCGCGAAACTCACCATCGGGTGTTTTTTTACTAGGCATCGCGACAAACATACCGTTGTTTCCGTCGATGATGCGGATGTCGTGAACGACAAACTCGCTGTCAATCGTAATGGACGCAATCGCCTTCATTCGACCGTCCGTACTTACCCTGCGCAGCCGTACATCCGTAATTTGCACCCTTCATTCACCACCCTATCATACCCATTGGGCGATTCTCCCTCTTGACACAATTCAACATTCCCAGATAATCTCCTGCACACAAGTCACAATTTTTTAAACTGTTCCTAACCGTGTCGAATAGAGGGGGAAAGGGCGGATAAAGAAAGGGGCGTCAACGCGCACGCGAGCTGCCGCAAACGTCGGCCACGCTCGAAATCAAGCCGTCGACCAAGCGGCCGACGGCGTACAAAAGCGATTATCCTTTGTAGACAACGAGTTCAATTTCAACTTGGGCGCCGCGTGGGAGTGCCGCAACCTGCACGGTCGATCTCGCCGGTTTATGTTCACCAAAAAACGTCTCACACGCGCGGTTGACGACAGCAAAATCCGCCAAGTCCGTCATAAAGATAGTCGCCTTGACGACCTGGTTGCGCGCAGCCGATGCCGCAGTCAACACCGCGTCGAGGTTGGCGAATACCTGATTCACCTGTGCCTCAATACCGCCGTCCACCATTTCCCCTGCAGGCGTCAACGGAATTTGCCCAGACGTGTACAGGAACGGCCCTACCTCAACCGCCTGCGAATATGGCCCAATAGCTGCTGGAGCTTTGTCCGTTTGGATAATGTTCATCATCATCTCTCCCTTGGTTAGTTCAGTGCAGCAGGCTCCACATGCACCCGCTGTTCACTGACTTCATGGACACGCAACAACGCGAAATACTCGCTGACCATTTTGGCAGCTGGTTGCGACGTCGCCATGAAGACAGCTGTCCCGACCACTGTCGCGGAAAACTCTTTGAGCAAATCCTCCACCGCGCGCGCCGTAGCACCTGCGCGCATGAAGTCGTCGACGATAAGCGCCCGCGCGTCCGCAGGAATCGTCCGCTTGCCTAGAGACATCGTCTGAATGCGCCTGGTTGATCCCGACACGTAATGCGTACTAATCGTCGGCCCTTCGGTGACCCGTTGCTCACGCCGGACAATTGCAATCGGCACGTTCAGATGGCGCGCCGTCGAGGTCGCAAGCGTAATGCCTTTGGTCTCGACCGTGACCACGACGTTGATCCCGCGATTGGCAAACTGCATACTGACCAGCCGCCCCACCGTGTCGAGCACATCTGGATCTCCCAGCACGTCCGACAAATAGACAAAATCCCCCGGCAGCACGCGGTCCGGTTGCGACAGTTTTTTTGCCAGCCCCTCGAGGAACGCCTGCGATTCCGCCGGCGGCATGCCGGAGTGAAAACGAACGCCCCCTTGCGCACCGACGCTCGTCTCCACTGTACCACGTTCCGCCTCAGTCAGGGTCTTTCGGATGACGGCAACGTCCTCGCTCAAGGACGATTTCGCAATCCCCCAAGCCTCCGACAATTGCGCGAGTGACAGCGCCTGCCTCGGTCGCTCCACAAGCAATTGAGTTAATCGGATTAAACGCTCGGAACGTTGCACACCCTTGCCCTCCATCTTCGTACATCTCTCATGCTAGCCACTTTATCTGTGCGAAACAAGCTCAATCAATCTTTCGCCATCACTCTGGTCTTGACTGCAAATTCGCCAGAGACGAAACAGTGCCGACAAACTGCGAAAAATAGACGTCGCGCATAATCCCCCGCAGGGCATTGTACATCCGGTTCGCCTGTTGAATCGTCGGCGCCAGCAAAAAGAGGGTCGGCCCGCTTCCAGACATATGAACCGGGTGGCGCGTCACCATCTCAACCTTCTCCGACAGTTGCTGGACTTCCGGATACATAGCAAACGTCACAGGTTGCAGCCGATTGTCGACCAGTCCCGGAATCACATCGACCTGCTCCTCAAGGAGCGCCTGCACCATGCGAGTACTAAGTGGCTCATCCGTGAAATCAGATGGATTGAGCCCCTGATAAATATCGGCAGTCGACACAAAGACGCGCGGATGGATCAAAAGCACATACATGTGGCAACGGTGGTCAATGCGGGTCAACCGCTCTCCCCGGCCGCGCGCAATGGCCGTTCCGCCGTACACGCAAAACGGGACGTCCGACCCTATCTTCGCGCCCATTTCCGCCAATTCATCCAGTGTCAGCCCCGTGTTGAATAACCGGTTCATCCCCCGTAGCGTCGCGGCTGCATCACTCGATCCGCCGGCCAAACCAGCCGCCACTGGGATATTTTTCTCCAAGTTAATGTGCACGCCCGCCACAATGCCGGTCTCTTGCAAAAAGACCTGAGCAGCTTGAACAGCCAGGTTCCGGTCGTCGGTCGGCACGTACGTCGCGTTGCTTTCTAATACAATGGTTGGCGCCGACCGGCGCTCAAGCCACACCAAATCGGACAAATCGATGCTCTGCATCACCATGTCCACTTCATGGTAACCGTCAGGACGCCGCTCGAGCACATCCAGCGTCAGATTCACTTTTGCGTATGCCCGTTCTAACAGCAAAATTCCCACCTCGACATGGACTAAGCATGCCGAGGTGGGAAGACAAAGTCAAGTCATTAGACGGAAAATTTGGTGGCCGTAGCGGCTACAACATCGCGTACGTGGCCCGCTTGGGCGCCAAAGCGATGTCGGTCACGCGCTTGCCGCCGCGTTCCAACAACAAACGTTCAAGCGGCTCCGCCGACTCGTAAAACATACACGCGATATCTCCTTGCGAAAGCGTCTCTAGCGCGTACGCCAAGGCGTCCGTCTCCGAGAGAATGGTCCGGACGGATTTTTGCGGTACCATCTGGCGCAACGTCTGCACCATGATATGGGCCACTTCGCCGTCTCGACGCCCACGTTTATCTGCGTCTTCTTTGACAATAAACGCGTCAAACATCGGAGCAAGTGCCTGCGCCGACTCGACAATCACCGAATCCGCCCGGTCCCCAGGCACCCCCACAATGCCGCACAACTGCCGGTGCGGCAGTTGATTCACCCACTCGCCAATCCCCCGAAATCCAGCCGCGTTGTGCGCATAGTCCAGAATCACGTGGAAGCCGCCAGGCATCTGGTAAATCATACAACGCCCGCGGTTGGCTTCAGGTTGAAACCGCTGCAACGTCAACGCCACTGAGCGGCGCGACAATCCTGCCGCGCGCAGCGCTGCCGTCGCCAGCAACGCGTTCTCGACATGGAAGCCAATCGTACCGCGCATCGTGATCGGGATATCGGCAATGGCTATCAGTTGGCGCTTGATGGCACCATTTGCCTCCACGACATAGCCGTTGTCGACATAAAATGCCGTCCCGCCCGTAGCTAAATGGCGTCCAACCACCGGGTTGTCCGAACGGGAGGATATCAGAACCACGTTCGACTGTAGACGCGACATCAAGGCGACTAGGTGTTCGTCGTCCGCGTTGAGCACAACGGTTCCCTCAGGATGCACACACTCTGCAACCAACGACTTCACGTGCACTAAATCCTCAATCGTGTCGATGTTGTCCTGACCAATGTGATCTAACGAAATATTTGTCATCACCGCGACGTCGGCCTTGTCGTACGCCAGACCGCCACGCATGATACCCCCACGCGCCGTCTCTAACACAGCGACCTCGACGTCTGGGTTTGACAAAATGAGTTTCGCACTGCGCGGCCCAGTCGTGTCACCACGTTGAATCAGCTCGTCGTTGAGATAGACGCCGCCGGTCGTCGTGTACCCGACGGCTTTTCCCTCCTGCTGCATCCCGTACGCTATCAATCGCGTCGTCGTCGTTTTCCCGTTTGTGCCGGTCACCGAAATAATCGGGATTCGTCCATTGTGTCCGCGCGGGTACAACGATTCGACGATGTAATCTGCCACGTCAATCGACATGCCGTGGGACGGATGTTGATGCATACGAATACCTGGCGCTGCGTTCACCTCGATGACCGCACAATTGTCCAGCGTAGCAGGCTCGTTCAATTCCTTTACGACCATATCGACGCCACAGACGTCGAGTCCAATCAAACGCGCACTGCGCTCCGCTAATCGTTTATAGCTGGGGTGAATTTGCCGCGTGATATCCGTTGCCTCTCCACCCGTGGAGAGATTGGCACTTTCTCGCAACAAGACGCGCTGCCCGGCCTCTGGAACGGTCGTGAATTCAATCCCGGCCTTCTCCAAGGTCGCCTCGACGACGTCGTCCACGTGCAATTTGGTCAACGGTAACTCATGTCCGTCACCGCGCCGCGGATCTTCGTTCGCCAAGTCAATCAACTCCGCGACGGTATGCACGCCATCGCCCACAACATGTGCAGGATGGCGCTGCGACACCGCAACACAAGACCCTGCGACCACGAGCAGCCGAACATTTTCGCCGGGGACGTACGATTCGACGAGTACCTCATCGGAGTACATCCGCGCGATATCATACGCTTCGGCCACCTCCGCTTCCGCAGAGATGTTGAGACTGACGCCTTGCCCCTGTCGCCCATCGAACGGCTTGACGACGACAGATTCTCCCATGTCCCGAAACAACTGCAGCGCATCCTCTAACGATCTCGCCACGCCCCCGTAGGGCACCGGAATTCCGCCTTCCCGGAGGATTTCCTTGGTCAGCTGTTTGTTCGATGCGATGTCCACGGCTACGCACGAAGTCTGGTCGGTAATGGTCGCCGATACGCGCTTTTTATGTACGCCATACCCGAGTTCCAAAAGACTGCCATCGCCGATTCGACGTACGGGAATCTGCCGCCTCTTACACGCATCGACAATTGCTTGCGTACTTGGTCCCAATTGGGTTTCGGCCACAATTCGCTTTGCCTGCGAAACGGCTGCCTGCACCCGCTCGTCCAAACCGTCGCGTCGCCCTTGGGTCAAGCTGACGACAATTTCTAATGCCTCATGGAGCAGGTACTTTTGCGCGTCAAACGACTTGCACTCCATCACGATATCATAGATACCTGGGCCGTCGGCATACACCGTCTTACCGTAGTGGACATCCAAGTCGGCTAACGTCGCCAACTCAATCGTCACATGCTCGACAATGTGCCCAAAGTACGTTCCGCCGTGCAGCCGTTCGACAAAGCCGCCAGGCTCACCTTTGGCGCAATGATGTTCATAAAGCCCCGGCAACAGTTCCAAAAGCGATTCGGTGAAACCAGGGAAATCAAAACTTTCTTTTTCCGTATAGGATTCCAAATGAACACGCGCAACCAAAATTGGTTTATACAGGTAAACGTTCGGGCCGGCAATATGGCGAACCGATACGATGTTCATGAGGACAGCTCCTTGTTGTGTTTACGGACCCAATCTTGAAAGTCCGGAATCGGTTTTCGCTCTCTCAACTCAAAACCGCACCCTTCGGGTAGCGTGTGCAACTTCACGTCGCAAAGGGCGAGCGATTCGTCCCTGCTGACGCTATCGAGATTGGAGTAAGTCACACTCCCTGCATCGACAATGCTGACAGCGCCTTCGCCAATCACCTCAAGGACATGGTTTTGAACAATGACCGCGGTGTTCTCATCAATACCAAGACCCAGATGATGTGGATACTGGGCCACTGCCGACAAAAGTCGTCCAAGTCGACCGCGTTGAGCGAAATGTTGGTCTATCACGACGCCGTCGAGAAACTCCATACCTGGTGCCATATCGACAATACTGACCCGCGGATTCGTCTCTGCCTCACCTTCGACAATCATGGTGCTCGACATCATCGAAGCCCCGGCGCTCGTACCACCCAATGTCACGCCGCGATGGGCCGCTTCGTGCAAAGCTGCATCGACGCGCGTTCCGCCGAGCAATTTGGTGATGCGCAACTGATCTCCGCCAGTGAAGTAAATGCAGGACGCGTTTTCAATCATCTTGACCGCACTATCCAAATTGGCCGCATCTCGTTTGGAGACGTCAAACGTGCGAACATCGCCGACGCCGATGCGCTCAAATACTTCGATATATTCCGCGCCAACTTCAACCGGCAACTCTGTAGCCACAGTAATGACGAGCACACGGGCATTTTTTCCGCCACCCAGTTCCACAAAGCGCCGTAGGATTCTGCATTCGCCCTTCTTGTCTTCAGCCCCGCCCACAATGACTAAGGGGCCAATTTGGCCTGCCAAGTGGTTCCCTCCCTGACTCCACGCATTCACGTCTAGAGTAAAAAATACACGGCTATGATTTCCCAGAACGCGTCTGTCTATGCGGTGGCTTGATATTTTTAGGTCTATTGGGCCTCATTTATATCCACTACACGCAGGCTGAGGATATCCTCAGCCTGGTGCCGTCATCCTGTTGTGTGGTTGGATTTCGCCATAGCTTGTTCAGCAATTTCCAGGGCACGCTTCACCATGTTCCCTGCATCGCGCGCTCGAATGCCACCCCAGCCCTCTTGTGCGACTGTGTCATAGAATCCAAGGTCTTTTGCAAGTTCCACTTTGAATGCCTCTGACATTGTCCTGCGTCTCGCCATGCCGTTCGCCCCCTGTCACAGTGATGACGACAAAACGTAGCATGCGCGAAGAAATTTTCAAATACGCTGTCAAACCTTGTCTAATTGGGAGAATCGAGGAGAAATAAATGACAATGGAGGAAATCGCAGAAAAATTGAACATAAAGAAAGAGGCGTTTCCGCCTCTTCGTCTATCCCATATCCAAGTTCCCGCTTTGTTACTGTTCGACTGCAAACTTCGATGTGTTGCCGTCTTCCGTACAAAGCATGAGCTCTACTGTTTCCGTCAAGACATCCGCATAGCTGTACGAAACACGTTCGAACGACCCATCGGGTGGATCTAACTTCACAACAAACACCGATGGATAAGTCTCTTCCAAGACTCCGAAGCGTTCAACTGTCTTTCTTCTGCCCCCGTTGGCGCGGAGTAGCACGCGTTCGCCGATGAGTCCGTCTAGACTCTTTTTAATTTCGTGGAGCGCATTTTTTGCCAACACACACCACCTCTTTCCGTGCATCAGTATAGCACGAAAAAAGCGGCTCTGTCAATACAAGGAGAATAATTATATCAGCGCATGAATTTTATTGTCAATGGGTATTTTATAACGTTTTTCATTCCTTTGAGGCGCCTTAGTAGGTTGACTTCGGCACGCCCAAACGGTATTTCCCACGGGACTCCAATCCGCCAATGCCGTCTGTCCCAGTGTACGTCGACTTGACCGCCTCGTACAAATCCACCGTCTCGTGAATCGGGGTAAAGGCGATTTTTTCAGCAATAAACACCGGATCTAACGCGTGAATCATAATGCGCTGCGGAGAACTCGCAAAGTTGGCGCCTGCATCCAGAATCGCTTCGAAATGCGATTGACAGGCGCCCGCGATAATGACGAGGTCATCCATATTTCGCGCGTGTTTGCGCGCGTTGGCAACCGTCCGCACAAAGTTGTGTGAGTTGCGGTAGTTCTGAATGTCCGCCCAGTCCTTGCCCTTACGGATGACACCGTCGTGTCCCGTAATAATTAAAATGTCTGGCTCATACTGTTGCAGAAGAGAATTGACCAAGCTGGGCATTTGCGTTTCCGGTACATGTTGTCCGATCGCCCGGATACCGAGTTCACGATACATTGTCATGCATTTTTTCAGGTACGTTCCATCACCATCTAAGTGAAGAACCCGACCGGGCCGCTCAAAAAAATCCGGGTTGGCTTGGAAGCGACTTTCCCGACGCAGCGAACGCTTTTCATGTTCCATTGCGCGGCGTGACTGAATTAGCCGAAGACACTCGCCTTCGACCTGTGTGCGAGCGGCTTCGAATTGGCGCAGTTCATCGTCACTGACCTGTTCCAGGTCTTCATACGGGGCGTCGGCCATCAAACGGACATCAAGGCCTTTCAAAATGGCCGTCTCGGACGCGTCATCCAATTCGACGACGACGAAACAGACGTCCTTCCCGTATGATTTTCGCGTGACCATGTCGCCTATTCTCCACATGAAACCACCCCTCCTCCGAGGCTCATCTGCCCTTACCATATGTCACGTACCCGCCTTTGTGACAAACGTGGAGTGATTTGCGGTGAACAAGCCAGTCTACGCGATTATCGGCGTGAAAAACGAAGCGCTAAGCATTGAGAATGTCCTGCGTCAGCTCTGGCGCAGCAAGGTGGCAGGGGCGATGGTCATCTGCAACGGCTGCACAGACGAAAGCTACGAGCGAACACAGGCGATAGCACGCACGTCGCCATATCCCATCTGCGCGACCTCCATCCCATCTCCACTCGGTCACGACGTGGCGCGCGCAATCGGCACCTACGGGGTGTTGCGGCGACTGGCAGTGGGCGCAGAAGCCCTGTGCCTGTACATTGATGGCGATTGGTCAGGCGCGTTTGGCCCGGCGTTACACGACTTCATCGCCTTCGGAATCGAGCGCGACGCCGACGTCCTGTCGTTATCCAGAACGTGTCTTGTCGACGACGCGATGCTCGCTGCAGCTACATGTTGGCAACAAGCGCTCGCGCTTCAACAAGCAGTGCCTGTCGACGCACTCCCTTTCATGGTGCCAATGCTCGTGCACACGCGCCTGTTTCAGCAGCTGTCGCCTCTCCTGCTCGCTCATCCAGGCGTCTTTGTCGCGCGTTGTGCGACGTCACAGAGCCTTTCCTGGCACACGTTCGACGCTTGGGACAATCGGTTGACCGGCCACCGCAGTCGCAATCGTCAGCACGCGCAAGCCATGCGGGCGCGCATCACGTTGGATGGGCAAACAGCGCACGCCATCTTGAGTGGGCGGCGGTGCAAAAACACCCCGCCCCCAAGTGGCATTCCACCCCGAAACTTCGCCGCCCTGCTCAACTGCGCGGCACAAGCCAGATGGACTCTGCCGCGCACGAGATGAGTTCGCGCCCCGAATATGTTGCCGTGTTTAGTGCTTCGTATATCGATCCGCCACCGTCGAAGCCCCGTACGAGTCCGGCTTGATGCGCACTTCGTAGCCATTTGCTTCAATCCAGGCGACAATCTCGCGAATCCACTGTTTGGTCTCGCCTCGTTCACCCATGTCCAGATGGACTTCGACGTGCCATTCACTTGAGTAACGCGCAGGAAAATGAGAGATGGGAAACGCTTCTTGCTGGCTGCGGCTCTGCAGTTGCTCCATCAATTGGCCGCTTGTTTGGAGGGACAGTGCAGCTTCTGTAAACATTCGCTGACGAAGAGAGTAGAGGTGTTCGTGAATGGATTTGTGGACGAAGTAACGCGCGCCCCTTCCTGCTCTGTGAAGGATGATGGCCGTCACAAACGTCGCCACAGAACCATTTCCATGCAATTGCGAATCGGTGCCGACGACCAACTTGTAGTCCGCGTCGGCATGCGTACTTCGCTCTCTCAGGATGTCGTATGCAACATCCTCCAGGCTGAGCATGCCACGCGTCGGGCTTAAGAACAACACGTCCAATCCCCCCTGTCTCTGACATTAGTATATTCCAACTTGTCAGATTTAGAGAAGGCGCAGGGCCGGGTCTTCGCCCGCGCCTGCACCAAACAGACGTCTTATTCCCCTTGCGTCCGAGGGTATTCGTTCGCAAGTGCCGCAAACTGTGCAATGGAGAGCGTCTCCGCTCGAGCATCCGGTTTGATACCAGCCGCTTCAATCCACGCTCGGCACACATCCTTGCCGACCGAAAGACTATTGGATAACGCGTTTAAGAGCGTCTTGCGACGCGTGGAAAACGCCGCTTTCACCACGCGAAAGAACCACGTTTCATCCTCGACAAAGACATCGGCCCGCTGCGTGCAGTCGAGCAGAACCACAGCCGAGTCCACGCCAGGCTGTGGCGCAAACGCCCCTGGCGGAACCGTGAACAACCGCGTCGCCCGCGACCGGTACTGAATCCCCACAGACAACACGCCGTACGCCTTGCCACCAGGCTGTGCGACCATCCTGTCGGCCACCTCTTTTTGCACCATCACGACGGCGCGTTCCATCAGCAAATTCGACTCCAGCACCTGAAACAGAATAGGGGTCGTAATGTAATACGGCAGGTTGGCCGCAAAACACAACTTGCGATCTTCGGTTAAATAAGGTTCGAGGAGCGCACAGAGATCGACCTCTAAGACATCCGCGAACTTCACTTCGACATTTGGGTACGGTGCAAGCGCCTCCGCAAGCACTGGCCGCAGCGTCTCATCCTTTTCAACGGCGATGACCTGAGCCGCACGCTGCGCGAGTTGTGCCGTCAGCGCCCCAGCCCCTGGACCAACTTCCAACACCAGCGTCTCATCATCTGCGCCAACCGCGTCCGTGATGCGCGAGAGGACGTTTCGGTCGACAAGGAAATTCTGGCCAAATTGCTTTTTCGTGTGAAAGTCGTGCTTCGCCAACAAATCCCGCATGGTTGGACCCGGGTGGCGTTGTTCAGCCGTCATCTCGTTCTAACCTCTCTAATGCTTGACGCCACTCCTCGCGGGTGACGCCGAGCGTATTCAGCTTGTTCAAAAACGCCTTTGCATTCCCATAGCCAATGCCCAGTTGGTCGCCAAGCGCCATCCGCCGAACGGAGGCCTCGGGACAAGCCAGCAGCCTCGCGGACAACAGGTCTTCCTGTGTAAATTCCACGCGGTTTTCCGATTGCGTTGGTGCGACTTGCCCCCGCGCGCGCAGGAGCGCCTCGCGCACCGCCGTGGCATCGGCGTGTTCAACGCCTAAGCCCTGACGGCTGACGGCCTGACGCCGGGGGACGTGCGCGTGGCTGCATCCTGGCACTGCGCGGTCGATCCGCCTTCGAATTCGCTCCCCAGCGCCATCTGGGTCGGTCAGCACAATGACGCCTCTGGTGCGCACCGCGCGACGGAGCACGTCCATTGTCCGCTGGCCAATTCGGTCGCCGCCGAGGACGAGGACGTCTGCTTTTACGGCGACATCCACGACCTGCTTATCGTGAATCCCTTCCACCACCACAATTTCATGGATAATCGGACGCTTGACATCCTCATTCATTCGCTGCGACCCCTCGAAACAACGCACGCGCGTTCTTCGTGGTCAGCGCCGCAATCGTGTCGACGTCGACGCCGCGCACTTGAGCTACCTGCTCTGCGACGAGTCGCACGCGAGCTGGCTCGTTGCGCTTGCCGCGAAACGGGTGTGGCGACAAATAAGGGCTGTCCGTCTCCACGAGCAGCCGGTCATCCGGAATTTGCGCAGCCACTTGGCGCACATCCTCCGCCTTCTTGAACGTGACAGGTCCTCCAAAGGAAATGTAGAATCCAAGCGCCATACAGGCTTTTGCCACGTCCAACGTCTCATTGAAGCAGTGCATGACACCGCCCACTTCATCCACGCCGGAGTCTTGCAACAACTGAACGATATCTTGTGTCGATTCGCGATTGTGGATGATGACTGGTCGTTTCACTCGCTTGGCGATCTCGATTTGCCGACGCAGCACAGCCGCCTGTTCCGGCCGCGGTGCTGCGTCCCAGTAATAATCCAACCCGATTTCACCGATAGCGACGACCTTCTCGTGCGAAGCCAGTCGTTCCACCTCGTCAAAATCTGACGCTGGCACATCCTTTGCCGCCTCTGGGTGTATCCCGACCGCGGCATACACCCCTTCATACTGCTCCGCAATCGCGATGGCGCGGCGTGCACTCTGAACGTCCACCGCCGGGACGACCACATAGGAAACGCCTGCGCTATGCGCGCGTTCGAGCACGGCATCGAGATCATCCGCAAACTGGTCGTCCATCAGATGGCAGTGCGTATCAAACAAGGTCACTTGACAATCGCCCCGTTCGGCATCGTGTCAGGCACTGTCGCCAAGGTCAAGGTATCACCCTCAGACGCAGCGAGAATCATCCCTTGCGACTCAACGCCACGCAGCTTGACAGGCTTTAGGTTGGCCACGACGATAACCTTCTTGCCGACCAGTTCCTCCGGCGTAAAATACTTCGCGATACCCGAAACAATTTGGCGAGTCTCAAAGCCCAGGTCCACCTGGAATTGCAGCAACTTATCAGCGCCTTCGACCTTCGCCGCCGTCTTGATTTGGCCGACGCGCAACTCGACTTGGTCGAACGTATCAATGCCAATCTGCGCTTTGCCTGGCTTCGCTTCACTCTTTGCGGCTTCCTTATCCTTGCCCGCATCCTCCGTATTTTGCAGTGCCTTTGCGCCTGTCATCTCTTCCAACGCTTCAATCTCCTTTTCTACATCGAGCCGTGGGAATAGCGGCTTCTCCTCCGTAACCTTCTGCCCATTCGGACCCTCGCCAAACGAGAGCGATGTCCAACTGAATGCATCACCCGACCAACCGAACTGCTTCGCAATCGCGACGGGCGCATCCGTCATAAACGGTTGAACCATAATCGTCGCGAGGCGAATCGCCTCAACCATGTTGTACAACACCGTGTGCAGGCGCTCTGTCTCGCCTTCTTTGTGCAACTTCCACGGTTGGCACTCGTCTATATACTTGTTGGCCCGGCGAACCAGTGTCCAGAGTTCTGCGAGCGCCACCGAGAACTGCATCGCGTCCATCGCTTCCTCGACCGCCTTTTGCGCATCGGCGGCTACCTGTTGAAGCGCTTCGTCAACCGCTTGCCGTTGACCTGGCGCAGGTACCACACCGTCGTTGAAGCGCGTGAGCATCGCGACTGTGCGGTGGATGAGATTGCCGAAGTCGTTGGCGAGATCGTAATTTAATCGCTCAACGAGCCCTTCCGGCGTGAAGATGCCATCCTGGCCAAACGGAACCTCGCGCAACAAAAAGTACCGGAAGGCGTCACGGCCGTATCTGTCGACGAGCTGCAAGGGGTCGATGACGTTGCCCTTCGACTTGCTCATCTTGCCACCCTTGGCCAAGAAGAAACCGTGACCATATACCTTCTTCGGCAGCGGCAAATCCAGTGCCATCAGAATGATAGGCCAGTAGATGCTGTGGAAGCGGACGATATCCTTGCCCACCACGTGGACGTCCGCCGGCCAGTAGTGTTCAAACTGCGCGCGTTTTTGTGGATCATCCGACCCATAACCAATCGCCGTAATATAGTTTGTCAACGCATCCAGCCAAACGTAGACGACATGTTTTGGATCACTCTTGACATGCACACCCCAGTCGAACGACGTGCGAGAGACGCACAAGTCCTGCAGCCCCGGCTCGATGAAGTTTTTCAGCATCTCCGTCTTGCGGCCAATCGGTTCGATAAAGCCTGGATTCTCCTCGTAGTATTGCACGAGGCGGTCGACATACTTGCTCATGCGGAAGAAGTACGACTCCTCCCGGACAAACTGAACTTCTCGTCCACACTCGGGACATTTGCCGTCCTTGAGTTCCCGCTCCAGCCAGAACGATTCATCCGGCGTACAGTACCACCCCTCGTACTCGGAGAGGTAAATGTCACCCTTTTTCAGCAACTTCTCGAAGATGTCCTCGACGACCTTCGTATGCCGCTGTTCTGTGGTGCGGATAAAGTCGTCATAAGATATGTTGAGCTTTTTCCAAAGCCCTTGAATCCACTCAATGATCGGATCGAGAAACGGCTTCGGCGCCAATCCCGCCTGCGCAGCGCGCGTTTGGATTTTTTGACCGTGTTCGTCGGTCCCCGTCAGGAAGAACACGTCATAGCCGCGAAGGCGTTTGTAGCGAGCCATCGCGTCCGCCGCCACCGTCGTGTAGGCGTGACCAATGTGGAGCCTGTCGTTGGGGTAGTAAATCGGCGTCGTAATATAGAATGTCGGTTTCCCCATGAAATCACCTTCTTCAGAAAAGTTTCACGACCGTTGGTCGCGTGATTGCAAACTGCCACTCACCAAGCATCCTGTTCGGTACAGCTGGCATCCTGCGACGTTTTTTGAACGCAAAAAAGCCCCGTCCACATTGGGACGAGGGTTACTCGCGGTACCACCCAACTTCGCACCGTCGCCGTGACGACGTGTGCCTCGTTCTGAGTTCTATAACGGGAACCTCCCGTGTATGCCTCAAGGCGACCAGCGCCGTTCGACACACATCCTCCGGAACCATACTCCCCAGCAGCTCCATTACCGGCTTCCACCACCCCGGCTCGCTGAAGCGTCCAAACAGGACACGCAAAAGGCTTGTCTGGGTACCATTCCTTCATCGACATACCCTGTATTCTTGCCTGACGTTCTGCCGTCAGACGCAGCCGACGGTCTACATCACTACCTTACATGAGAAAACTCACTTGAGTCAATTTTCGTGTCAAACTTCCGAATTTAAACTGTAAGTACTTGCAAAAAATGCGTGATCATTTATATTTAAGTCAATTGAAGTATTTGCATGCTGTGATAGTGAATTCCTGCTGAACGGTCGCAAGTTACTTCATGTAGACACAGAGAACCCAAAATCCTAGAACCGGGGGATGGTACAAGCAATGAAATCTACAGGAATTGTCCGCAAAGTCGATGAATTAGGTCGTGTTGTGATTCCGATTGAACTCCGTCGTACACTGGGTATCGGTGAAAAGGACGCACTCGAGATTTATGTCGATGGCGACCGCATCATTCTGAAAAAGTACGAACCTGCATGTATTTTCTGTGGCCAAGCTGATGAAATCATCCACTTCAAGGGAAAGAACATCTGCCCGTCCTGTATTGCTGAAATGAGCTCCTGACGGATTGCCACGAAACTATCGAGACTCGCACATGGATTCATATGGAATGATGATAGAAAAATGAATCCTGAGGCTGGCGCACTGACGCCAGCCTTTTGAATTTTATCAACTGCGTACAAGTTCCCTTATGACAGCGTTTCGTTATAAAGTGTTCGGCGGTTAACCCCGTACTTTTCAGCCGCCTCCAGCACGGCGGATTTGTGACGCTCACCCGAGGCGACTCGCGCTTCAACAAATGCAATGGCTTCCTCCATACGCGCTTGTTCGTTTTCAGGCTCGTCGTGCCCACCGCGGTTGTCGACCAGAATCACATATTCTCCCCGAGCGTCTTTTTCCTCGGTATACTCGACCAACTCGCTCAGCGTCCCACGCACAAACGTCTCATGCTGCTTGGTCAACTCTTTCGCCAGCACCCCAGGCCTGTCCCCCAATTGTTCGAGCAACAACCGTAACGTGGCGTGTAACCGATGTGGCGACTCGTACATGACAAACGTCGCCTCGACCGACAGAAATGGCGCTAACCACGACTTGGCGGCACTCCCTTGCCTCGGTGCGAACCCTAGGTACACGAATGGCGTCAGCGGCAGCCCACTGCCGACGAGACCCGCTAAGAGCGCGCTGGGGCCAGGTACGGGAATGACGGGGATTTCGCGTGCGATGGCGAGATCGACCAACACTGCACCCGGGTCAGACAAAAGCGGCGTCCCCGCATCGGACACGAGCGCGATGGAGCGCCCCTCATCCC
The DNA here is from genome assembly GCF_022674245.1 of Alicyclobacillus acidoterrestris. GTDB lineage: Bacteria > Bacillota > Bacilli > Alicyclobacillales > Alicyclobacillaceae > Alicyclobacillus > Alicyclobacillus acidoterrestris. The sequence continues at coordinate 279,354 of NZ_CP080467.1, read as the reverse complement.
AGATGCGCTCGGCGAATCCAGTGCGCGCCTGCTCGTTATGCTGATGGTAGCTGATGAGTTGGTCCGGGTGAATGTCAAAGTGCGTCAGCAGTTTGCGGGTATGGCGAGTGTCCTCGCATGCCACGACGTCGACAGACCGCAAGATGTCGAGCAGCCGGTAACTGACATCCGACAAATTGCCGACGGGTGTACTGCATACGTACAGCTTCGGGCCGTCTCCCGCGTTATTTTTCATCTCTTGAACCATGTATGTATGCCACCGCCCATGTAAGGTGTCTCTGAAACCAACGCAACCTTTGCGACGTGATAAAAACGCCCGTTCTTTCGAACGGGCGTGACATGGTGCAGACGGGATACTACGTTCTTTCGAGTCAACCCGTCGGCAATCCATTGGTTACGTCTTTTGGATAAACGACAGACAGAAAAGACATTCCCCTTCAGTACGCAAGCTCCCATACTTGACATTGCAAATGTGAAAACCTTCCCGATAAATACGTAACAAGTTATCCTGAGCAGACCCCGGCTCATGCACGCTTTGTTTCCCGAGCGACTCCTGTTGAAAGTGTTCGTTCTCGCGTTCAAGCCGCTGGTTCTCCTCAATCAAGTCTTGAATCTTTTGCTTTAATGTACCTAATTCTACATACAGTTCGCCAATGCGCTCTTCGAGGTTGGCGACCTGTACGAATAACGACTGTTTGTCCATGGCCCGTACCGACCCCGCTTACGCCATTGCGTCTTCGCCTTGGTAAGAATCGTTCTCAAATTTCAGGCAACACATCAAACGCCCACACAGGCCTGAAATTTTCGATGGGTTTAGCGACAAGCTCTGATCTTTTGCCATGCGAATCGAGACAGGGTCAAATTCACCCATCCATGTGGAGCAGCACAACAGGCGTCCACACGGCCCAATGCCACCTAAAATCTTGGCTTCGTCTCGAACGCCGATTTGACGCAATTCGATCCGAACGCGGAACACGCTCGCGAGATCTTTGACGAGTTCCCGGAAGTCCACACGCCCCTCGGCCGTGAAGTAGAAAATCAACTTATTGCGGTCGAACGTGTACTCTGCATCCACCAACTTCATCTCCAGCGAATGCTTTTCCACCTTTTCACGGAACACCTGCATCGCCTGACGCGCACGCGCTCGATTTTCCTCGACCGTCTGCGAATCCTCCGCAGTTGCTATCCGCATCACTTGCTTCAGAGGTAAGACGACGGAATCCTCCGGCACGTCGCGCTTGTCCACAACGACCGTTCCGTATTCAACGCCTCTCGCAGTCTCAACAATCACGTGTGCATCCTTGTGTATCGGCAAATCTCCTGGGTCAAAATAGTAAATTTTCCCGGCAGGCTTAAAACGAACACCGACAATCTCATACATCCGGCAGAACCTCCCGTAGTCGGATGCACATCTGCTCAAAATTCAACAGGGTTGCGACATGGGATTCCAGTCGCTGACGGCTATCGAGAACAATCTCGATGGCACGTGACCACTGTCTCACTTCAAGTATGGGAGCGACGCGCTTCATATGAGATTCCCAGTCCTGAAAGCGAATGCTCGACTGACCGACACGAGTATGCAAGATGTCACGAAGGTATTCGACGAGCAGCGTCAAACTGTCTGCTGCGGATACTTCCTCACAAATCAACTGCCACTGGGCAGCCAAGATGAGGGCCGGTGTACCATCGACCAACCACATCTGCACCCATTTTATCATTTTATTGATGAACCCATCAAACGAATGATTTTCCGTCTCCTTCATCGCATCCTCCAATAGAGGGATGACCTGGACATCCGTATGTGCGGATACCCCCGGCTCGGCGATAGGATAAACGGTACAGCGGGATCTGATAGTCGACAATACAGACTGACGCGTTGCGGCGGTGAGTAAGGCGTACACGCCAGGTTGCGGTTCTTCCAGCGTCTTTAAAATACGGTTTGCGGCGACGCCGGTCATCTGGTCCGCACCATACAACGTATACACTTTTTTCCCCGAGTGTCCGCGCACGGACAACCATCGCTGCATCGCTTCAATGTCCGCAGTTTTAATGGATTCGCCACCGACTTCAAAGAAGTCCGTTTGCGTCCCTGCTTGGAATCGGATGCACGCGCTGCACCGGCCGCAGGGGCAGGTCGTATCTTCACACAACAGCGCCTTTGCAAGGTAGCGGGCGGCCGTCATCGTAGCCCGAGACGGCCCCACGAGCAACGTGGCATGTGGCAACCGGCCCGCCGCCAAAGCCTCGGCGACTGCGTCCGGTAAAACAAATGAATCAGAAGGCGGCATCATGATCTTTTGCGTCATCGCAGACTCCACCTCCACGACTTTGCCCGCAACCCTTTATCGATTGTTGCTGGTATCGCCTAGAACTGATCAAATTGTTCGATATCGAGCACGAAAACCGTCGCTCCGCCAACGGAGACGTTGACCGGATACGGAATATAGGACTCCATACTCGCCCCCATCGGGGACATGGGTGCGACGACTTGTTCGCGCGCTTTACACGACTGCTGAATAATGTGCTTGACTTCGTCGACCTTATCGTCGTCCGTACCAATCAAAAACGTGGTGTTGCCTGCGTGGAGAAAACCGCCAGTCGACGCCAGTTTAGTCGCCCGAATGTTGGCATTTACGAGATTTTGGGCTAATTTCGAGCTATCCTTGTCCTGCACAACAGCCACTACCAACTTCATATCGGCTCCACCTACCGTTCAAGATTTTTTTCCCTCGCGATGTGTTTCCATACGATATGGTAAATCTCCTGCTGTAGTGCATCGACGGAATGGCGCGCATCGACGATTTGAATACGCGATTTGGCCTCTGCAGACAGTCTGGCAAAGGCAGCCTGTACACGACTAAAATATGCAGCGTCGCGGGACTCAATGCGATCCAAATGGGCCGTCCCCCGCGATTGCCGCAGGCGTTCCCTGGCATCGGCCAATGGGAGATCAAACAAAATCGTCAAATCGGGCAACACGCCGTTCACGGCAAATTCATTCATCCGTGCAACCGCCTCTTCACCAAGCCCAAGGCCGCCGCCCTGATACGCAATGGACGCATCCACATATCGATCACAAAGCACGACCTTCCCCGCCTGTAAGCTCGGGACAATCACCTCTTCAACCAGCTGTGCCCGCGAGGCAGCGTAGAGCAAAGCCTCCGTCCGCGGCGTCATCGACTGATTCTCCCGACTCAGCAATAAAGACCGAATCTGATCACCGAGTTGAGTCCCCCCTGGTTCTCTCGTACATACAACATCGACATTGGCCTTCGCCAGCGCACTCGCCAGCAATTGAATCTGTGTCGTCTTTCCGGCACCGTCAATGCCCTCAAACGTAATAAATACCCCACGTGTCACTCGATGACCTCCAACTGGCACTGTTCGTCAATTCCTACTACCGTCCCGCCAAGCTGCAACCACGCCGTAAGCGAGTCGACGAGCGTCTGGCTAATCTCCTGGCCCGGCCACAACGCGGGCACGCCCGGCGGATACGGCGCGACCGGCGTCGCGAGAATGCGCCCTGCTGCCTGACCGATAGGCACGGCCACACGTCTGTGCCGCGCGACTTCACTTGGCGAGAGGACAACACGCGTCCTTCCCGCGAGCTGATAAAGTTCTGCGACCAGCGCAAAATCTGTGGTCGCTGGTGCACGCTGCTGACGCCACGCCTCCAGGACCTCAAAAAATTTTCCATATTCATAGGCGGGCTGTGAGAAGCCGAACATCGCGAGGACGCCGGTGGCATCTGCAAACTCGACGAAGATGCCACGCTGTTGCAGCATCGTCTCAAGCCTTTGGCTCTCGTTTGCCGATCCCGTCGGAATCCACTCCCGCATCGGGTCGGTTTCCACCCCGATTGGCGCATTGGCACTCCGGTACTGTTGAAGGCACTCGAATGTCCGCTGCGCTGCTTCTGCGCCCTCTGTGTGCAACCACGCCTGCGCCCCGTCCAGCGACGCGAGAAGCAGATAGGACGGACTGGTCGTCTCGAGAAACAACAAGCGCTCTTCAACCAGCCTGGCTTCGACCAACGGCCCGCTGACGTGTACCCACGCCGCCTGCGTCAAGCAAGGAAGCGTCTTATGCGGACTCTGAATCACAATATCCGCCCCTTGCTCCACGCTGTGGCGCGGAAAGGCGTCAATCAACCCCAAATGCGCCCCGTGCGCTTCATCGACAATCAGCGGCACACCGTATGCGTGGGCGACGCGTGCAATCTCAGCAACCGGCGCCACAACGCCCTGATATGTCGGGGACGTGACAAAAACCGCCGCGACATCGCGCATTTGTGCCAACTGATTCGCTAACTGTACCGGATCCGGCGGCCCAAAGGTCATGATATCCTGCCGCCAAGGGCTTGGCACAAACACGGCGCCGGCATCGGCGTAAACAAGCCCCCGCCAGGCACTCATGTGGCATGGTCCAAGGATGACGACTTGATTTCGCCCTGTGGCTTGTACACTCGCGGCAATGGCCGCCATGACACACGCCGTGGCACCATTCACGCTATAAAAACAATGATCTGCCCCATAATGCGCTGCAGCACGCGCCTGTGACGCCCGAATACAGCCAGTGGCGTGATGCAGATTATCGAGGCCGGGCAACTCAGTCACGTCCCATTTGGTAGCCTGTCCCAACCACTGTGCAAGCGGGCCGAAGAGCGTGCGACCCTGATGATGCCCTGGTACGTGCAAGGAAACTTTTTCGCGCATCGCGTGCGCAATCAATTGGTCGATAATGGGTGTCCAAACTTCTCTATCTCGCAAACGTCGCCCGTCCTTATCTTCAGAATCGCTTCTCTCATGATAGGATGATTGCTTATCCGAAGCAACGAAAACCGTAGGACTGAAAAACGACAACATCTAGTGACGCTAGGGGAGTCATCTTTGCGAGCAGGCAAGCCGGCCAAAATCGAGGGGTGGCTAAAGTAGGGGTACGCGTGTTGAAGCCCATATGCGAAACCTATCGCAGTCGGAGACCGCGGAGTTTGCAACCACCTAGTTTGCAAATCCCAGACGATCCCCGATGCTTCTTGTCACCTAGCTCTTCTAAACTGCCTATGGCGTTTCTGTATAGGTTGATTGTGCGGATAACCAGATGCGCTTCATCTCTGTGACATAGTGTTGATAATGCGCATCGTTCACCTCGGAGTGCACAATGTCGCGCTCGCAGTCGGTGCAGATAAATTGACCGCAAATGCGGATCCCATGGGGCTTTTCTAGATGACAGATAATACAGGATGAATCTGTCGCAACCTGCTTCTCCAAATCACTCACCTACCTACATCTCACGCGAATCCGAAATTGATAACCTAATGTCAGTCTTGACTTTATTTGCTTTTTTCTATACCTAGCTACCAAATTTGATGAACCCCGATGGCCAATAGTAGCAATCCGGCACACAACGTCGCGTGTTTACCAAGCGCCCGAGCTGCGTAACGGCGGCCAAAAAATGCGGAGAACCCCAGCAAGACGTACGATATAATCGCGACAAACAATCCCGTCCACCATACGTTTAAGTGTGTAACACCCGCATCGAATCCACCGGCGAAGGCATTCATAGCCAACGCGGCGCCGAGCACGGTCGCTTCCGTCAAACTGATCGTCTGTGACTGGTCAAAATCAGCGGCCGCCGGGTCTTCGAGAATTCGGCCGATGACGCCAGATTGCCGTTTTTTGCGTTCTTTGCGCTTGGCACGCAGCGGTTCGCTCAGTACCCATATCCCCACCGCAAACATCACGCCACCGCCGATGTATGATGCGACGGACGGATGAATATAGTGGCTCATCAAGCGGCCTACCCATCCCGATAAAATCGTCGCAATGCCCGAAATCACGGCGACGAGAAGGTTCGCGGCCGAGGAGATTTGAATATTGCGCACACCATATGCAATTCCGACTCCGGCATTATCCAAATTTGCCGCGACAGCGAGGGCTGCCATTGTCAAAATACTGGATATCACGCGTGCCCACCCCCGGTCTTCACAACACCTTATGAGCAACGCTTGGCCTTGTTTCAGATATCGCCGGAAGTCATCGGCGTGATGCGGGATGGCTATGCTATAATGCTTGTCGAAACGGAGGTGGAGAGGTGAGTCGAACAGGTTCGTCGAACCTCGCCCGTGGAGCCTCTTTATATGTTATCTGTGTCGCACTCGCGAAGGTCTTGGGCCTTGTGTGGATTATCCCTGTCACGGCACTGATTGGTGGCGCCGGTCTTGGCATCTACTCCAATGCCTATTCTGTCTACAACATCCTTCAACAGCTTGCGACCAGTGGATTTCCGCTCGCCATGGGCAAGCTTATCAGCGAACGGCGCGCCACTGGTGACCGGGCTATCGTTGAGCATATTTATCGTGTGACCATGCGGTCCCTGATGGTTTTCAGCGTGATAGCTTTTTTACTGATGTGGTTTGGCGCACCGCTGTTTGCGCATCTGATTTCATTTAAAGACCCAAAGGCGTCCATTGCACAGAACGTCCCCTCGATTCACGCGGTGTCCTTGATGCTCCTCGTGATTCCTGCCATGAGCGGACTGCGTGGATACCTACAAGGATTTCAGCAACTTTCCGGCCCTGCCTACTCGCAGACAGTGGAGCAGCTATTCCGCGTCATTGCGATGGTGGTCGGCGCGTATCTCGTGGTCAATCAGTGGGGGTTAAGCAAGAGTGTGGAGGGCGCTGCCGCTGCGACTTTCGGCGGCTTTGTCGGCGGTGTCGCTGGACTCGTTCTACTGATTGTGACCGTGCGCCCGCTGCGCCGCACAGAGCGCGCATACGGCTATGAAGAGAGTCCATTCCGCGACAGCCAAATTTTGCGCATGGTCTACCGCCTGGCCATTCCGGTCAGCTTGGGTGGGCTCGTCGTGCCGATTGCAAACTTGGTCGATTCTTGGACTGTGACCAATTTGCTGCAAAGCGTTGGCCAGACCTTTCAAGAAGCCACCGCAAATTACGGCATTCTCACGCGTCAGGCAATGTATCTCGTGCAACTGCCGATGGCGTTCGCGTATGCGATTGGCGTTTCTGTGTTACCCGCAGTATCCGCCGCCAAGGCAAGTCAAAATCACGTAAAGATTCAAGAGAGCATTGTCTTTACCCTGCGCAGTATGTTTCTCATCAGCTTCCCGACGGCGGCTGTTCTCCTGGTTCTCAGCCGCGCAATCAACGAGTCAATTTTTGGCGCGTCGGCAGGCTGGTCGATTATTTCAACCGTTTCGTTCATGAGTATCTTCTCAAGTCTTGAATTGATTTCAACCTATATCCTGCAAGGGCTCGGCAAAATGTATCGCCCCGTGCGGAATATGTTTCTCGGAGTCGCTATCAAGACAGGTTTCAACTTCATTTTGATTCTCGTGTTGCACTCGGTGATTGGTGCGGCGTTGGCGACGACGATTGGTTACTTGGTGTCGTCGGCGCTCAATATCATGGCCGTCAAAAAGTACGGACAGGTGCATTTCTCTGTCCGCAGAATCATGAGGCCGTTCTTGCTGGCTTCTGTCATCCTGGTCGCATTCCTGTTCGTAGTCAACGCGCTTGCGCACATGACGTTGGTCGACGTGTTTGGAGACAGGCGGTTCATCTATGTCCTTCAGTTGCTCATTGCGGGCGGGCTTGGCGCTGTGGTGTATCTGTACACCATTATCAGAACAGGTGCACTGCGCACGGATGAACTTCAGTCGGTTCCAGGTGTCGGCAGGTATTTGAGCAAGTTTGGCCGCCGTATCGCTAGAACACAACGAAAAACCCCCGCACGTACCCGAGCAAAAAGAAGAAGGTAGTAAACCGCATATGCGGTTTACTACCCAATATGGTGTTCCCTTATCTTGACCGTCAACATTACCACCATTCCACCCATCGAGCAGCGCGTCAGAACTTGCGAAGAGAACTTGCGCAAGGCACTACCCCGCAAACACCCAGAGCTTGAGCGCGACCAGCGCTGCGATGCCGGGCAAACCTAAAAATCCGGCAGTGAGCGCCGTAATTGGGTTGAACGGCAGATGAAAGTGAAGATACGTCCCCACCCAGTTCACCGCGAACACAAACAGACATCCCAGCGCACAGTTCCGTACAATCAGCCATGCGACCGTTCCCGGCTTGCGAAAGAACTGACCGATTAAAAATGCAACGATGACAATGACGCCGACCCACAACCACATGGCCGGAATATGCATAGCACGCCCTCCCCTAGTCGACCTGCCATGTCTCGTCTCGCCACTGCCACTGTATCCCATCAAATGAAACGCCGTTTTCCCGGGCCAACCGGAACAAGAAGTTCAACTGACGCTCGGCCGCGCTGATGCGAAATACGATATGGTCAATCAGTAGCGGATCAGAGACCTGCTCAAATTGTTGTCTCGCTATCATAAGCTCGCGGCGACTCTTCAGGATTTCTGTGAGAAACGACTGTTTGTCAAACCGCGACAAATCTAGCTGATGGCTTGGAGGAAGGGTCTCTTGGTGTGTGCGGGAGTCGGACGAACTAGGCACGCCGGTGATGGCCTGCGCCTCTATTGGTAATTGCGACGACGTCATAAAACGGCCTCCTTGTCCAAAGCTTAGTAAATCATAGTTGGCAAGGAGGCGAATTATGCCTGTGGCTCTAGATTGTCAATAAGTTAGCAAGCCATAAAGGGGACAGGAGAGAGGCTAGAGCGTTCGCCGACCCTCCAGGGCTTTGGCGAGCGTGACCTCGTCGGCATACTCCAAATCGCCACCGACTGGTAGACCGTGTGCAATCCGCGTGATCTTCAAAGAAAATGGCTTAAGCAAACGCGAGATATACATCGCGGTCGCTTCGCCCTCGACGTTTGGGTTGGTCGCCAAAATCACTTCATCGATATCTTCCTGACCAATCCGCGTCACCAGTTCCTTAATCCGAATATCTTGCGGGCCAATTCCCTCCATCGGTGAGATGGCGCCGTGCAGTACGTGGTAGGTACCGTTGTACTCGTGTGTGCGCTCCATAGCGACGACATCTCGCGGTTCGCCAACGACACAAATGACCAGTTTGTCGCGGCGCGGATCAGCACAAATCGAACAAGGACTCGTTTCCGTGATATTGCAGCAGATGGCGCACTCCGTCAATTTTGTTTTGATATCCTTCAAAGCCTTGGCGAATTCATCGACGTCCTTTTGGTCCATCCCCATCACGTGAAACGCAAGTCGGGCCGCTGTCTTCGGCCCGATGCCTGGCAACTTCATAAACTGTTCAATCATGCGCGAAACAGGTTCTGGATAGCCCCACATTTTAGAACAGTCCCGGGATATTCATGCCCTTTGTGTACTTGCCCATCTCCGACTCCGTCAATTCCGTCACCTTTTGATTGACATCCTGAAATGCGGCTAGAATCAAATCCTGCAGCATTTCCACATCCCCCGCAACATCCGGGTTAATTTCAACGGACAAAAGCTCCTTGTGCCCGTTCATCACCAACTTCACCGCACCACCGCCGGCCGTGCCCTCCACCGTGCGCTCACCCAAGGCTTCCTGCGCCTTCATAATTTCCTCTTGCATTTTCTTCGCCTGTCGCATCAACTGATTCATATTTTTCATGAGTTTCACTCCTTCGTTTCTACAACCACTTTATCCTCGCCGAATAACGCACGTGCTCGACCGACAATATCCTGTTGCTCTGCCCGCTCAGGGCCGTCGTCCGCTCGGGCCAGCGATGCAGTAAACTCGTCCCAATCTTCCTTCAAGAGTGCAAAAATCTGCATCTCGCGTTCCATCATGAGCGATACCGCAGATTCTATCACCCGTCTATCTACCGGCTTCATCACCGCCTCGCGGTGAATGCGGCTCGCAAACGACAGCACGACGGCAAATTCCGTGGCCATCGCAACCTCGCCATGCATCAACCAGGCGTGCGACTGAATACGATCCTGTTTGACTTTGTGCAGGATATCCGGCCAGCGCTCGTGAACCATCGCCTCCACCTGCGGATTCCTATCCCGATACAATCGCGCAAGTGTCTCTCGTTTGCGCCCTGCAGCGGAGATTCGCTGTTCAGCCGCCCGTGAACGCCGCTTCGTTGCAACCGTCTCTTCTTCCGTCGCCACCCGTTCAACACTTTGCTTAGGCGCTTCGTCTGGTGTAGTGGCAGGCGGCTGGACATCCCGTAACGCCGCTGCCGCAGGCGCCGGCGCTGCCGCCGTAACCTCGTCTTTCCGTTGAACCACCGCAGCCGCTACATCGGCCGATGCAGGCGCGACACTCACCTTTGGCGCAGTGGCAATCGACATCAAAGTTGCCTCTAAGGCCAACCGAGGTTGTTCCACATAGCGCAGCTGAGTATACAGTTCTCCCAACTTGGAGACGCCCGAAAGCAGCCAGTTTGTGCTGCAAGTGGGCTTGGTTGTAACGGATCGATACGGGGCGACGGGTTTTCCGTTCAGCGCATCGTCACCGGGAGATAGCATGACAATAAACAAATCGCGCAATACTTGCAATAAGTCGAAGGCAATGCGGCTCGCATCCTTGCCTCCGGCATACCACGAAGAAATTCGATTGAGCACCTCTAAGTACGAGGCATCCATCAAGTCGCTGACCAATGCCAGCAGTTCGCCCGTGTCGACGCCGCCAATCACACTGGCCACGTGCGCCTCATCGATGGTGCCCTGGCCAAACGCAGCGGCTTGCTCCAAAAGCCCAAGGGCATCGCGCATCCCGCCGTCTGCCGCCTCTGCCAATTTCCACAGCGCGCCGACATCACACGTCCAGCCCTGGTGCGCCACGACCTCCTGTAGGCGTTCGACAATCGTTTCCGGTGAGATGCGGTGAAAGTCAAACCTTTGACACCGCGATACAATCGTCCCCGGAATCTTGTGCGCCTCCGTCGTCGCAAGCACGAACAAGACGTGTGCTGGCGGCTCTTCGAGCGTCTTTAAGAGCGCGTTAAACGCCTCTGTGGTCAGCATGTGAACTTCATCCACAATATAAACTTTACGCTTTACGGTAGTCGGTGCGTAATGGACTTTATCGCGCAACTCGCGAATCTCATCGACACCGCGGTTGGATGCCGCGTCGATTTCCTCGACATCGACGTTCGATCCATTGGTAATCGACACACACGCACTACACTCGTTACACGGCTCCGCGCCGTTTCGATGCTCACAATTCACGGCCTTCGCAAACAATTTGGCCGCACTCGTCTTCCCCGTTCCGCGCGGGCCGCAAAACAGGTAAGCGTGCGCAATCTTACCAGACGTAATGGCGTTCGATAAGGTCTGGCGCACATGCGGTTGCCCCATTAAATTTGAAAAGGTCTGGGGGCGCCAAATTCGATAGAGTGCTTGGTAGGACACTGCCGTCCCTCCCTCTGGTTTTACAGTACCACAGCGGGCGGGATGCGACCAAGCCTAGAGGGCAGGAGGTTCCAGGAAACCGACGGGCGCCCCTGCGCCCCGTCATGAGGATAAGGAGTGTGCGTTCCTGCGCAAAAACAGGTTGGTGCGCGACTGGGTTTCGTTCGGCAAACTCACCGTGAACGTCGTGCCAAAGCCTTTGGAGGCGACGCGGATGGTTCCACCATGATCAGCTACAATTCGCTCGCAAATCGCCAATCCAAGCCCTGTCCCCTTGTCTTTCGTCGTGTAAAATGCATCGAAGATCTTGTCGACCAGGTAATAGGGAATTCCGGGCCCCGTGTCGGAAATGTAAATCTCCGTGCGACCCGCGACCTGCTTCGCGCCAATCGCGAGACTCCCCTGTGCGTCCATGGCCTCTACAGCATTCTTAATCAGATGAAGTAAGAGTTGCCGCAACATATCCCGGTCTCCAAAAATCGTTAGACCTTCCGGTATGTCGTACAGGCACTCCACATGACGCTCGCGCGCGTTCGCCTGAATCCACGGGTGGATCTCGTTGAGCAGTTCCGCCATCGGAAACGTCCGCTTATCCATTCGATTCGGTTTCGACAAAAGCAACAATTCGGCGACAAGCGTATTCACCCGTTCGATTTCGCTCATCATCACTTCCACGTACTGGACTTCTTCTTCCATCAACCCTTCGTGCAGGCGATTCTCCAACACTTGTAAGAAGCCTTTCACCGTGGTTAGCGGGTTGCGAATCTCGTGGGCGATACCGGCAGCCACCTTGCCTACGGTGGCCACCCGCTCCAGCCGCTGCGTCTGTTGGTCGAGCGTCGCAAAATTCCCCATATCTTTCATCACGATATACATGCCCTGTACCTGGCCGTCCGCGGCCTGATGCGTGAACGTATCCATCAGCACGTGGCGTACATCCGTACCCACTTCCCAACGAACGACCGCATCCCGGTACTCGCATTCCGTGTTTAAAATGTGCAGCAATATCTGATATTCATCACATTCTTCAGAGAGGACCATCTCCAGAGGAACAATCGATCCGGTCGCTTGCGGCATCCCTATCAATTCCGCCGAGATGTCATTCAAAATGGCGACTGTACCATATTTTGCTAAGTATAGAATCCCTGCATTCAGAAGCTGTGTGTCAGGCAACAAATCCGGTTCAACGGAAAACATCGAATGCTGATCCATACTCCATCACCAGTCCCCTTAAAGAGTCTGAAAAGAGTTCTTTTGCAACGAATATTCCTTATGAGATCAGCAAATCCTCCCGCGTGACAAAACTTCCATTGGCTCGACAACTTCCGACACGCATAGCACAGATGAGCTACCGTTTATCCCGAAACTTTGTGTGCACAAACGCAAAAAAAACAGGCCCTGCCTTTCGAGGCTACGGACCTGTTTACTCGCCACATGACGTCTGACCAAGACCTGACCAGGCACTCCCACGTCGCCCGAAAGGTCTTCCTTAGTGCTGCTTCCGTCAGGACCTGACACGGTTCGGAAGTTTTCGCCGCATGGGACCCAGTCGGGTCTTGGTCAGACATCACGTGAATAGACGATATGTGTTGAGTGAGTGCATGCCTCACTCAACATCGTGGCGGAGAGAGTGGGATTCGAACCCACGAGCCCCTTGCAGAGCTACTCGCTTTCGAGGCGAGCTCTTTCGACCACTCAGACATCTCTCCACATCAAACATCAGTCAAGGTTCTTGCGCCGTTCACGCATTCCCTTGAAAAATTCCCTCAATATATTAGCACAATCCTGTCCTAAAACGCCAGATGTAATGATTGGTGCGTGGTTCCATAATCCGGGCTCTAATAAGGGGAGTTTCGACGTTACTGCCCCACCCTTGGGGTCGTCGGCACCGTAAATCAAACGTCGTATGCGCGACAACATGATGGCACCAGCACACATGGGACAGGGCTCTAGTGTAACATACAGGTCACATTCCGTCAACCGCCAGGCACCGAGTCGTCGGCTCGCCGATTGAATGGCAATCAATTCGGCATGCGCAGTCGGATCCCGCCACGTCTCCCGCAAATTGTACCCTTCGCCAACCACTTCCCCATTCCAGACGACAATTGCGCCTATCGGCACCTCTTGTTGCGCGCGAGCCACTTGTGCTTGCGCGAGTGCCAATCGCATGAAATCGTCGTCCGTCCTGTACATCTCCACGCCTTTACACCCTTTCGCCAGTCAACAACCCATGATGCGGCTGCCGTCCAACGACCTCCGCCGCTCGAATCAATTCCGCCAAGACGTCAGATTGCCACTGTGGGTGCATGTAGTCGGCTTTCACATAAGTCCCACCTTGGTCGGTCGACACGTAGCGCGCAGGCAAATGATTGAGCGCAATCGCCAATATATCGTCTAAACACTGCGCACACGAGCACTGAACGACACCTTGAACTTCCGGCGAAGCAATCATTTCTTTCGCCAATCTCTCAGTCACGTTATAAACCGTCATACACAAATCTCTCCCTCCATCCATGCGTCGTTGACGCCACTCACGTGGCATGCGCATAAATTGGCGCTGAACACGAAGGAGGTCATCGAACTGACACGCGGACGTCTCAATCCAAGCAGAATGTTCCTGGATAAATGGCAGATGTACCTCGCTTTGACGCACGACGCCATCCAGGGATTGCGAATTCCCTACACGCTCTTGATGAATCAATGCACAGCCACTCGGCTGGAAGGCCAGTCGGCTTGGTATATCAAGCCGGTGGACACTTGGGGCGGACACCAAATCGCTCGCTGTGAGCAATCTGGCGAACACAGCTGGACACTTCTTCACCAAACTGGACGAACCCTCTATTATCGCCGCACCCAAGCACTCCTTGACCACCTACACATGTTGTACCACCCATTGACCACGATTGTACAGCAGGCAGCGCCAATTGTAACTTGGCAAGGGAGGCCGTTTGACATTCGCGTATTGTGTCAGCGGCAATCTGATGCGTGGCTCATCGCAGGTACGCTCGCCCGCGTCGCCCAGACAGACAGTATCGTCTCGAATATCGGGACCGGACGCGGCGAAGTGCACGAAACCCGTGAAATCCTGCGCGAAATCTATCCAAAGACGGTAAAGCGACGCCGCGTACAAAACAAGCTGAACCAAGTCAGTCTGAAAATCTGTCATGTACTAGACACGTACGCGTCGTTTGACGAGGTCGGCATCGATTACGGACTGGGGGCAGAAGGACAACTTTGGCTATTTGAAGTCAATACCAACGACAGATTGGGGGGCCCCAGTCACCAACTGTTTGCGCAACTCCCCGACAAAACCGTTTACGAGCAAATCGAGGCGCGTGCCGCAGAGAGTCGCCGGCAATGGCTTTCGACATTGCTAAGTGATCTCTTTTTCACCTAAAGATGAATCACAACCGTCACATCCGCCCACACCGTTGCATACAGTGTGGGTATGTTTTGGGCGCCCCCGCCTGATGGGAACAGAGACAATCGTGGGGAGGACTGAATCACATGTGCGGTATTGCAGGTTGGGTGGATTGGTCACGTGATCTGACGAGTGAGACAGAGACTGTAAAACACATGGGCGAAGCACTGACTTCAAGGGGACCAGACACGGCTGGATTTTGGTCGCATCCACACGCGCTGTTTGCGCATCGCCGTCTCATCGTAGTCGATCCCGACGGCGGCGTTCAGCCCATGGTCAGACGCTTTGGCGACAAGGAGTACACCCTCGTATACAACGGCGAGCTGTATAACACAGAAGATATCCGCAAAGAGCTGTTGGCGCTTGGCTTCAAGTTTCAATCCTATTCCGACACGGAGGTCGTGCTGGTCTCGTATGTCGCATGGGGTGAGGCTTGTGTTGAGAAATTTAACGGGATCTTTGCGTTTGCCATCTGGGATAACACAAACCACCGGCTGTTTATGGCTCGGGATAGGCTCGGTGTCAAACCGCTGTTCTACAGCCGACTGGGGCACGGCATCGTCTTCGGATCGGAACTAAAGGCGATTTTGGCGCATCCCGCCATTGACCCGGTCGTCACCACGGAAGGACTTGCGGAGGTATTTGCCATCGGCCCAGCGAGATCGCCTGGTGTAGGCATTTTTGAAAATATCGAAGAGGTACGGGCGGGTCACCTGTTGATTGGCACGCCAGATGACATCACCATCCGCCAGTACTGGAAGCTGCAGAGCTATGAACATACGGACTCACTGGAGAAGACAGTCGAAACGGTCCGCGAACTGATGATTGACATCGTCGAACGACAACTCATCTCCGACGTGCCCATCGCGACATTTTTATCCGGCGGCCTCGACTCCAGCGTGGTCTCCGCGATTGCCGCGCGCTATTTCGCACAACAAGGGCGAGACGCGCTGCATACCTTCGCCATCGAATTTAAAGATATGGAAAAACATTTCCAGGCCAACGCGTTCCAAAAGAGCCTTGACGGGCCATGGGCACAACTGATCTCCGAACATATCGGCAGCATCCATCACCGCGTCATCTTCGACACGCCCGATTTGGAGGCTCATTTACTCGACCCGCTCTTCACGCGCGATTTGCCCGGCATGGCGGATATCGACACGTCGCTCTATCTATTCTGTAAAGCGGTCAAAGAGCACGTCACCGTGGCGTTGTCTGGAGAGGCCGCCGACGAGGTATTTGGCGGTTATCCGTGGTTCCATCGAGAGGAATCGCTCAAGGCGGACACATTTCCGTGGTCGCTGCGGCTCGCCGAACGAGTCAACATCATGTCGGATGAGCTAAAGGCTGAAATCCACCCATACGAGTACGTGCAAATGCGCTACCGACAGGCGCTCGACGAAGTGCCTCGACTCGCCGGGGAATCGGCCCGCGATGCGCGGATTCGCGAAATTGGCTACCTGAGCATCACGCGGTTTATGCCAACGCTGTTGGATAGAAAAGACAGAATGAGCATGGGCAATGGCCTTGAAGTACGGGTGCCGTTCTGCGATCACCGACTGGTCGAATACGTCTTCAACATCCCATGGGAGATGAAAACCGTCGGCAATGAGACAAAAGGCATCCTCCGCAAAGCGATGGAAGGCTTCTTGCCACACGATGCACTGTATCGCAAAAAGAGCCCGTATCCATCGACACCGAATCCCGATTATCTGGCACTTGTACGCAGCAAAGCCCTCGCGATGCTCGACGACAAAAATTCGCCGATTCACCCCTTTGTGGATGAAAATGCAGTGCGTGCGTTAGCCGCGATGAGCCATAACAAAATGGAACACCGTCCGTGGTTTGGCCAAATCATGGGCACCGCCCAAATGTTCCATTACCTCTACGAAACCAATGAATGGTTAAAGCAGTACAACGTCATCGTTCGTTAATCATTCGTTCACGCAAACGCCCTCTCCGATGCCCGGGTGCGTCGCCACAGCAAAGAGCCGCCTGTCCACGTTGCGACAGGCGGCTCTTTCTGCGCGCGGGATAGCACAAGACGAAAAGAGACATCGCATCCCTCGTGCAAACGTCACCCAATATCGCGGGCGACGCCTAACCGATACACATACTCCGCGAGGAATTCAATGGCCTCAAGGTGCCGCCGCGCGGCCTCCGGCGTATCCCCCCAAGCGTAAATCCCATGGTTCCTGACGAATACGGCTGGCACTTCAGCATGCGCCGCCTCGGCAACAGCTTGGCCAAGACGCGCTAGGTCCGCGTAATTCGGGACGATGGGTATACTGACTTCTGCATCTTCCTCCCAGTGTCCCAAGGCCTTCAGCAACTCGTGGCCATGAATGGGCACCGCCCCCTCGTCCCCATACAGTTCACTGACCAGATTATTAAATACCGTGTGAACGTGCAGGATGCTGCCACACGAAAACTTGCGGTACAACTCGATATGGACACTCGTCTCCGCTGACGGCCGATACGCGGTCTCCGTTTGTACCTGCATATGTTCATCAATACATAAGATGTCGTCCGCCTGCAGCCTCTGTTTGTCCGCACCGCTGCGGGTAATGGCAATTTTCATCGGATCCCGCTCGACCAGCACCGAGAGATTTCCACTGGTCGCCGGCAACCAGCCCTTGTGACTGCAAAATTGCGCCAACGAGATAACCGCTTGCGCGGCTTCATCAAAGGTGTGCATATAGATTCGAGCCCCCATCCTCAATCACATCGACAATATCGTAGAACGTATCAAATGGTGACGCGGGCAGCGCTTGGTCGCGAACGAGATCGAGCAGACGAGCGCGGGCAAAGACGTAGTCCGCCTCCAACGCTGCCTTGAAATCTGTCACACCGTCGCCAACCACAATGAAGCGCGTCTGTCCATCGGCCAATTGGCGCATCACACTCGGTTTGCACAATCCACAGTCACCGGTACACGCATCATCGCAGAGAACCCCCCATTTCACGCGGCAGCGTGGGCCGCTGAGATCGAGTTGATTACAGTAGATATCCACAGGTGTGGATAAGCTGTGGATAACGGGGTGGACAAAAAAATCAAAGCCACCACTGACAATTGCGACTTTCCAACCAAGTTGTCCACAGCTGTGGATAAATTCCTGAAAACCTGGTCTCACCACTGTATTCCGCCTCGCGAATGCTGCGATTTCCTCGAAGCGCGCGGACGGCAGCAGTTGGAACATCTCCTCGACACCTGCGCGCACGGTCTTCTCCCCGCGATAGACCGCCTGAATGATAGGCTCGGCCTCATCCGGTACGAACTCGCGCATAATGGTCGCAATCATATCCTTCTCTGCGATGGTTCCATCAAAGTCACAGATGACACGAACGTTCACGAAGGGGTCCCCCACTTCTCCAACGCTTGGCGCAATACGTCACTTTCCTTGGCTGCGTCGGCCAGTGACCAGCCTCCCTGAACCGCGCGAATGGCTTCCACGAACGCCTGTCCTCCTGCAGCAGGGCCGCCTGGATGACCATGAATTCCGCCGCCTGCGTTGACAATCAAGTCATTGCCAAAGTCGCGGTACAACTGTGGAACCAACCCCGGATAAATCCCAGCTGACGGCGCTGGCAACGCGGGCCTGTGGACAGACTCGCTGCGCAAGTGCCCGATAAGCCGCGCTGTAGCGGCCTCTCCAAGCACGACAGAACCGTACATCGACGGGAAAATCACCATGTCGGCTCCCGCCATTCGGGCCAATTGGCCCAACACAATGTCAGCTTCTATGCCATATGTATCCCCGCCGTAGAGGGCGCCGGACACTGCTGGATGCGCAAGAATTGGCACATTGATCTCCGGATCAGCGGCCAACGCCGCGACGACATCGTACCCGTAAGCCACCATGTTGACCAACAACGCACCTGCCCCCAGCTCTGCAAGCTTTTGTGCGCGTTGTTGCAACTGGTGTACAGGGCCAGTCAAGTTGACGGCATACGCCGTCTCGCGCCCAGTTTTCTCAGCCACTCGTTGCGCGGCAGCTCGATAGGCGACCACGCGCGCCTCCGGCGTCGCATAAGCCTCGGTGAAGAATATTTCGTCGTCTTTGACGAGATCGATCCCGCCTCGCGCCTGTGCCTCAAACTGCTCAACCAATTCCGGCAGCGTAAGCCCCACGCAGGCTTTGAAAATACTCATGACAAGCGGGCGCGTTTCGACGTTGTAGCGCGCGCGACACCCGCTGACACCAAACTTGGGCCCTGGAAACTGCGCGGCGAGCTGGTTAGGAATCTGCAACCGAATGAGACGAATTTCACCATCCATTGACAGTTTCCCAAACACCGTTGTCAACAGAGATGCAAACGTCCCGTCGAAGTTCGCCTGTGGATAACCGATGGAGATCTCCGCGATGACGCGACCACCTGATACCTCGTCAATCACCTCAATGCCTTCCACTTGTCCACAATGCAAGGCCACCTGTTGATGGCGGGTTTGCACAAGTTCAGTCCAGCTTCCTATCGTCAAACCGACGGCGATGCCTTCGGCGCGCTTCGCCAGCGCCTGTGGATTGTCTATCACACGGTACGTGGCAATCACCATCTGTGGATGGTTGTCCTGGCGTTCATCCATAACCTGTCTCACTCCTACCGTTTCATCATCAACATCATGGCATACCGGCCAATTCGATGTATAGCGGGGCAGCCCGAAAAACTATCGAAATGTGTGTAAAGTGATTGACATTCCACATTTCCACAACCCATTCACACATTACTCACACACTTATCCACAAATTTCTGTGGATAAGTGTGTTAAATCGGTGGATAACTCCAGATCATTCTCGTTTTCACAAACGTTCAGAACCGCCGCACAGTACGTAGACAAAACAGCACTCGTTCTCTTAAGATAGAACAATCAAACAACATGATAGTCATGTGATTGTGAAATCATAAATAGGAGGGCTTGCCTGTGGCCACCATTCGCGTGCGAAATACCAACGAAGTCATTGAGGGCGAGGCAGCGGTTCGCGCTTTTTTGACGGCCAATGACGTCTATTATGACCACTGGGATGTAAGTGTCATTCCCGCGCCGCTACAAAATAAGTACGACTTGACGGACGCTGAGAAGGAGGAAATCCTCGCTTCACTGAAAGGGTACATCGAGGATCTCAGCGCGAAGCGCGGTTATGTCAAGTGGGATCTGATCTCCTTGTCCGATACCACGCCGAACATCGAGGAGCTCCTGCAAAAATTTGAACAGGTTCATACACATACAGAAGACGAAGTGCGCGCCATCGCATCCGGGAGCGGCATTTTTGTCATTAAGGGCAATGACGGCTATTTCGACGTGATTCTCGAAGCGGGTGATGTCATTTCCGTTCCAGAGGGAAATCCGCATTTCTTCACGCTGACCGATGAGCGGAAAGTGGTCGCTGTTCGCCTGTTTATCGATCCCGCCGGTTGGGTCGCCCACCCCTTCTACGACCCCGCCTTCCAAAAGGCGTAAACCCATCTTGAAAAACAACAGGGACCACGCGCTTGCGTGGTCCCTGTTGCTGTTGTACCGCAATATTTGTGATGGGATCCAAGTTAGCACGTTGTGGTTGCCACCGGAGCCGCAGGAACGAACAGGAAGAACAGAACGAAGATGATCAAAAAGACAACTGCCCAACGCGTATACCCACCGAAAACACCGTACATCTTACATCCTCCTCTTTTGTGTTGCGTCGCTATAGGGTATGGTCGGGGTGTCTTTCGTGAGCAGGGCATTCGCCCGGGTACCGAGGCAGAGCAGCGTCGCGCGAACGCGTTTTTCCTACGCGGAACCGCTCCTCTCGGGCGCGGACGCCTAAACAAAAAAAGAGCCCCCAGACGGGGACTCCTCGGTTTGGCGGAGCTGACGGGATTCGAACCCGCGGTCTCCTGCGTGACAGGCAGGCATGTTAGGCCTCTACACCACAGCTCCACGTGGTTGCGGGGGCAGGACTTGAACCTGCGACCTTCGGGTTATGAGCCCGACGAGCTGCCAACTGCTCCACCCCGCGTCAGATATGGTGGGTCATGAAGGAATCGAACCTTCAACCTGCCGATTAAGAGTCGGATGCTCTGCCAATTGAGCTAATGACCCACACGAATCGAGAACGGTGATTAATATAACAAAGACGATGGAGCTCTGTCAACTATTCATTGAGCGTAATATTCTCCACTTCGAACTCGCGCAACTCAGGCACAAACGGGCGCCCCTGTTCGGCTCGCTCCTCCAAAAACTTGCGCACCATCTTTTTCACGTCTTGAATCGCATGTCCCTTATTTTGACGAAGCACCTGACACATTGGAATCTCCGCACAAGTCGCAATGTGCATTCCGTCCGGCAATTGAAAGATTGAAATGTGCAATTTCATAAGACAAGCGCCTCCTCCGCGAATACCCACCTGGATTGTATCACGGCAGACGCACATCCCAAAAGATTACGCCTTTGATATCAACAGGACGTCTTGCGCAAGGATGTCGCACGCTTCTAATGTCTGACGAATATCCTCGGCCAAATCGTGCATAATCAGCTGCGCCTCATCGTTCGTGAGCCCATCCTCAACAATGACATCTTGATTGACCAAGAGATGAATCGAATCGACACACGCGCGACGAACGCGAAACGGCCTCGTCAAGCGCCGGCGAACATGGTAAATACAAATACGCTGTACCAAACTGTCGACAAGCCTGCGCTCTTTATCCGTCAGCGCAATCCCGGGATGCCTTACTTGTACTTGCAACACCTCAACCATTGCGAAAGCTCCTTAATTCAACACCGATAGTCTCTTTGCTATCGATTCTACTAGGAGTTCCTCCGTTTGTCGTTGGTGAGTGTTGCTAGTAACAGAATCTCTTTCCGGCACTCGCGATTCCAACCACACCGCACAGCTTAGTGAAAGCGGTGCGAATGTTTGCGCTCGTGCCGGCCATTGGCTATCCAATCGTGCAATTGTACGCCGTCCAACTCGCCTTCCACATACGTGCCATATGGCGCGACGTACGCTGGCAGCCAACCGTTGTTCCGCGCCCAGTCCAATGCTTCCTGCGGACTCGGATGGCCCGTAATCGGGTGACCTTTGCCGTCCGTGGTCACCACCCAATAATTGTCGGGTTTACGATCCCCCGTAACCGTCCAATCCCCTTTATAGTCATTAATGATAGGTAAATCCTCCGCTTCAAAATAAAAACCCAAACTGGAAAGTTTCTCGTGGTGCTCTTCTCGGCTCACCAGCTTCTCCCCCTTTGCGAGTCCTAGCTTACCCGCCGGGAAACGCGCTTATGTGCGAGGGGGCGCGATCGGCATGCCGGAAACGCAATGGCGGTCGGGCCGCGGGGGAGCGCCGGGAGCGCCGGGAGCGCCGGGAGCGCCGGGAGCGCCGGGAACAGCCGGGAACAGCCGGAAGCCACGCCCAGATTGTCTTATTAAGACACCGCCGCCCCTTTTGCGCCAATTAAGGCTTGGAAAATGCCTTATTTCGCTTGTTGGGGCACGATTTCCGGTAAATCCTCGCACATAGAGCAGATTTTCTACCTTATTCGCCTCCCAACCATCGAAACGCGACAAATAAGGCAGAAAAGTTGCCTTATGTCGCGGGCGATGCCCCGGTGCAGGGCCTCCGGTGCGCCGTCCAATGGCCCGGGTGCCCCACTCCGCCCACCGCCCACCAGCCACCCCGGCCCAACCGCCCCGCATTCGATCCCGACCGCCCAGCCGCGTTGTCGCCCACAAATACAGCAAGGGGCCATCCCAAGCCATCTACGATGACATTGGGACAGCCCCAGCCCGGCTCAACAGTCGTTTGTTTTGTTTATCCGTGGAACAGCGCTGCGCCGAGGATTAACAGAACGTCTGTAATCACCCAACCCGTGACACGGGTACCTTTACTCCGGCGCCGACTGGTGAAGATGTGCGCGATGATGATGGCCACGACCATGAAAATTGGATGCCAGACAAAGGAAGCGGCGGGTTTTGCCGTGATCCAGGTGATGATACCAATGATAATCTGCAAATCCATTAGACCAATCGCGGCACCCCGAAGACCTTTTGGTGCGCCGGAACGCGTGGAGATTTCCCAAACCGTCACCACGATATCTAAGAGAATCAGCAGAAGACCATAAATCATATGGAAAGCAATCACATATGTTCCTCCTTGCTTGTACAAAGCTATCTCCAGATTACCGCCTAGCTTGCGCCTTGTGCAACGGATTCAGCCGAATATTCGTGGCGAGACGACAAACAATACGCAGGTACACGATTGATTCCTGTCATGGAGGCGATGTCGATGAAGTCTGTTGCAGTGGAACAAGGGCTGACTCCTGTAAAGCAATACCTGGAAGAGCGTGGATGTCAAGTGGTGGACATGACGGCAGACCAACCGCAATCCCAGCCGGGGGTGTGTGCCATCGTGATCACCGGGGCCGACAAAAATGTAATGGGCATTCAAACCGTGGTCAACAATGTCCCCGTGATTTCTGCGGACGGCTTGACTCCTGAAGACGTCTACCATCGCGTGCAGGAATTCATTCATTAAGCAAAACGCAGGGCGGGCCACATACTGCCCGTCCTGCGTCTTCACGTGATATAAGCCGATAACAGATTTCACTGAAACACCAAGCGCGCTGCGCCGAGAACGCCCGCCTGTGAACCCAGTGTCGCCGGTACAATGGTGCAGGATCGACTCACGCGCACCAGCGCATCCCGCGCAAATGCCGCCCGCAGTGGTTCAATCAATGCATCGCCTGCGCCGACGACGCCACCGGCAATAATAATGACATCCGGGTTGAGCAAATTCGCACCAATGGAGAGCCCGAGCGACAGCCAGTGAATCATGTCCGCTACAGCCACCTGTGCGATTTCGTTGCCATCTGCGGCGAGATCAAATACTTCTTTCGCAGTTAATTCCTCTGATTGCCCAACGAGACCAGCTTCCTTGGCGTGGCGCACTAAAGCGGTTGCGGACGACAGCGTCTCAAGACAACCGTGGTGCCCACAGTTGCACAACTCCCCGTCATTCTTCACCTGAATATGGCCAATTTCGCCCGCCATCGTGGACACGCCGCGATGGATGCGCCCGTCGATAACGATCCCCCCGCCAACACCGGTCCCCAATGTCACACACAGTGCCGTGCGTGCATCTCGACCCGCTCCGAGCCATACCTCGCCCAATGCAGCAACATTGGCGTCATTATCCATTCGCACCGATTTGCCCAAGGCGTTCGACAACAAATCGCCAATCGGTACGTTGTACCAGTGCAGGTTGACCGATTCTTCCACCCAACCCTTGTCTACGTCCATGAAGGCAGCGAGGCCAACACCCGCGCCCGTGACGCTATCCCACACAATATCGTTTTTTTGTGCTAACGCTTTGGCGTATTCTGCGACTTCCAACGAAAACCGTTCCGGGCCGCGAGCCGGATCCGTCGGGATGGACCCTTGCGCGATAACGGTTCCATCTTCCTTGACAAATGCTACTTTGACGTTCGTTCCGCCAACATCTATTCCTAGTGCCACACGTTCGGTCATCCTGAAAGTTCCTTTCCCAGTTGCGCCCGTCTCCCATCAATGAGCGGACACTTTTGTAGTCTTCACTGCCGCTGCTCGTACAAAATTTACGATGACACCCCGAATTTTAGTCCGTCGAGTATTGTATCATGTCTACGCTTCAACTGAAGCCAGTTTTTCTTGAAAGCCCTTCAAGCAATTGGTGCGAGTTCCATCCCTGACGTTATCCTCCGCGTATTTTACCACAGCGCCTGAACCATCGCGTAATACCTTTCTAACGACGCCTGTGATGCGCTCTATGAAGTCTTGTACCGAATGCGCGAATTTCATTTATTCCTTCGAGAGGCGTATGATATTTGGTAGTTCATTTTCAAGGGGTGGCAATTTCGTGAGACGTCTCTCGCAAGGCAAAACGATATTTCTTATCGCATTTCTCGTTATCATGTGGGGCGTCAACTGGCCGTTGTCAAAAACCGCCTTACAATATACGCCGCCCATTCTCTTCGCGGGGATTCGCACGTTGTTGGGTGGCGGTCTACTGCTACTGGTCGCCCTACCCAAACGCCGACAATTGCAATTCAAGCGGCATTGGAAAATTTATCTGGCGTCAAGCGGGCTCAACATCGTCCTGTTTTACGGGCTGCAGACCGTTGGATTAGGTTATCTACCGGCCGGACTCTTCTCTGTCATCGTCTTTTTGCAGCCAGTTCTGCTCGGAATTCTATCCTGGCTTTGGCTCGGTGAAGCGATGTACGGGTTAAAAGTGATTGGACTGATTCTTGGCTTCGCGGGCGTCGCTATCGTCAGTGCAGGCAGTCTGTCTGGTCACGTCTCCGTCATCGGCATTCTGCTCGCAATTGGCACCGCCATCGCCTGGGCACTGGGTACGGCGTTCGTCAAGAAACGAGGCGACGTGGTCGACTCCATTTGGCTCGTCACCGTCCAACTCATTGTCGGCGGATTGTTCATGACAGGCGTCGGCTCGACGGTGGAGCGCTGGTCGGATATCCAGTGGAGCCTGTCCTTTGTCGGATTGCTCCTGTTCATCTCGATTTTCGTGATTGCGGCGGGATGGCTGGCCTTCTTTACGCTCATCGGCGCAGGAGAAGCGACCAAAGTCGCTTCCTATACGTTCCTCATCCCGCTCATCGCAATCCTTGCAAGCGCCCTGTTTTTACACGAACGTGTCACGATTTATCTGCTAGTCGGGTTGGTTTTCATTCTCGTCAGTATCTACTTTGTCAACCGACCACGCAGACGAGCACAGCCAAACGACCAACAGGTGGTATCCTCCTAAGCGGGTACTAGCGGCGCTCAATCAGCGTATACGTACTCGCGTCTTGCGCCGTGATAAATGGGTTCGGCTCACCTTGAACGGCGATGCGCAATTCGTGCATCGCCCGGGTGCAGGCGGTGTAAAACAATTGGCGCTCAAGCGCTCGGCGATACACTTGGTCAGAACCGTCATAAATCAGAACCGCGTCAAATTCCACACCTTTGGCGAGATACGCGGGAATGATGAGCACGCCCGGTTGAAACGTCGCCGTCTCCTTGCGGATGAGGCGAGCGGACAAAGTCCCGCCAATGCGTTCAAATACGGCCTGACTTTCTGCGGCGGTTTTGCAAATGACGGCCACAGATGAATAGCCGGCTGCTTGCAAGTCCTGTACCTCGCGTACAATATGCTGGTCGTAATCCGCATTCGCTTTTAGAAGGATGACGCTGGGCTTTGGTCCCGAGCGGGCAAACGGGATGATTTGCTCGCCACCATCAATCATTCCTCGCGTAAAACACACAATCTCCTGCGTGGAACGATAACTCCGCCACAATTTGACGATTTCCGTTTTATCCTCTCCATACAGCGTCTCCAGTCCACGCGGGTTACTAAGGCCAGACGCATGCGCAAACACCGACTGATTGAGGTCGCCGAGCGCCGTCATCCGACTGCGCGGAAATAGTCTGCGTAGTACTTCCATCTGCAATAGGGAGTAGTCCTGTGCCTCGTCGATAATGACGTGCTTCACGGCTGTGTTGAGCGTCATCCCTTGAATCAATTCCATGAAATACAAGTAAGGTGTCGCATCCTCATAAGCGAGCTCGCGTGCATCGAGACGGGTCACCGTCTGTTTACAGATCTCCTGCCAGCAGGACGGCAATGCGTCCTTCGAAAACACTTGAACGAATCGCGATTCGTCTGCAAACAATTGCCGATACATGCCGCGGACGTCGACAAAACGAAGCTGTTTAATCGCGCGACGAACCTTTCCCATACGCCGGTTGACGACCATCCGCGAAAGAACTTCCTTTTCCTGATCAAAATCGTTAAAGGACGCATCCACATGTCTTTGCATACGCCGTACCTGGTTGTAGGCGCGTTGATAGTCGTCGTGATCGAGTAATTCGATGTCGTCCTCAACCCAGGACTCATGAATCTCCCGCTCGACAAACGCGTCTACTTCTTGCAAGAGCCACTTGCGTAACTGCTCCATACGCAAATGCATGCGCAGTGAGGGCTCAAACGCATAAAACCGTTCGCGAATCGCTTCCTTTGAGACAATCACTTTGTCGCGAAAGCGAATCGATAAAAAGCGCATCCCCTCCCGCATCAAGGCATCGACATAGCGAACAATCCCATCGGAAAAAGGGAGTGTGGATTTGAAGCGAATGCCCTCTAAGCGCACCTCGTACGCGCTGGTGGAGTCGGCTGTCAGCAAGTATTCGAGGTGATCGAACGGATCCTCCAATGTAAACGACCGCCCCAGACGATGTTGCAAATAATCGTAGAACGTCGTCTGCTGCATATTCTCCTCGCCCAATTCCGGCAAGACCGTTGAGACGTAACTATTGAACATCGGGTTCGGGGAAAACAAAATCATTTGATTGGCGACAAGCGTCCCCCGGTGCTTATATAGGAGGTACGCGACGCGCTGCAGTGCAGCGGACGTCTTACCGCTGCCAGCCGCCCCTTGAACAATCAACATGCTTGCCACGTCATTGCGGATAATTTCGTTTTGTTCCCGCTGAATCGTGGCGACAATGCTCTTCATTTGGGAATCTGCATGACGCCCTAAAGCTTGCATCAGCAACTCGTCGCCGATGGTGATTGCTGCGTCAAACATCACTTCAATCTTCCCGTTGCGAATGACGTACTGCTTTTTTGCCGTCATCTCTCCTGCAATTTCCCCCGCCGGGGCCTCAAAGGAGACAGGACCAGGCGTGTGATCATAGTAGAGGCTCGAAATCGGCGCCCGCCAGTCGTAAACCAAAAATTCATCGGTCTCCTCGTCGCGAAACGCGCCAATCCCGATATAAATTTTCTCGACATCGCGCGCCCCTTGCTCGATGAAGTCGATACGTCCGAAAAACGGCGAACTCACCAACCGCGTGAGCAGTTTCAACGCATCAGCAGAGTGACTGTACCGACGTTCGCGCTCAGATAAAATCTCAGCCTGCTGGCGGATAGCGAAGTGCGTCTCCGTAATGTCGTCCATATTGCCCAGATTGACTGTCACATCGTCCCAAAAGTTGCGCCGAATCTCCACAACTTCACCCTTCACGCCACCCATTTCGCGCTCAATGGCATCCATCTTTTGCTTGATGCGCGCCGTAACGTGATGGACATACTGCTGTTCCGCTTGCCACTCTTCATTTGCCATGAGTTAAGACCTCGCAATCTTCCGTACGTACCCACTGTAACGCCATCGCGACGACGACATCCTATGCGTCCGTGCAGGGTACTTGACATTCATGTTCTTTACCGTTATAGTATAATTAGATCTGTATATGTGAACGTAATAACGCCGCGTAACTTCAAGAATACCACACCATCTATCCGATGTTCAATCCTCTTTCTCTCACAATGTTTTTCCCGTTTGTACATAGTGTAAGGTGATTATACTCGTTATTCGAGGAATGAATGAAGCGCAAAGCGTCAACTCATATAGAACAGTGGCGCGACGATTGCCGTGCCACTGTTCATCACGATCACGACTTCAGCCCATTCCTCCGCCGGGGGATCTTTGGCGAAGGCGGCTGCAATTGGCTCGCCGGTCGATGCGGCAATTCCGGGGACACACCGCCATCCGTCTGCAGGCTGGATACCTGGTCCATCACTGAGTCTAAATAACACGCTTCACCATGCATCTGGTTGCCGTCAGATGTCGGATTGTTTCCCATGACATCGCCTCCTGCCAATTTTTTGACCGCGAGGTTAGCGTGACCGCAGACGGATTTTGATATGCATTACGCCTGGACCATCGCGCCTTCGTGCGGCGCCTGATGTTGCGAGTCATCCGTCGTCAACCGACGGCCGCGAACCAGGTAGTACACGAGCGTCAGTCCCAGGAAGACGCCCCAGTATAAGAACAGATGCCAGAGGTCGCTGTGCATAAATGAAACTTTGCCGCCCCCGACGATATAGCGGAACCCATCGACCGTATAAGTCATGGGCAAATACGGATGAATCGCCCGGAAGAATGCGGGCGACAAAATCACAGGGTACGTCCCAGAACTGCTGGTCAGTTGCAGAACGAGCAGGATAATCGCAATAAAGCGCCCCGGATTATCCATGACCGTGACAAAGAACTGAATGAGCGACACAAACGTCATACTCGTCAGTAAAGAGAACAGGACGAAATCTGTTACGTTGTGGACGTGCAAGCCGAGTCCTAACAACAAGATAGCGTCGGCAATCAAGGCTTGCACCACAGCGATTGACCCAACCAACAACGTCTTTGACAGGAACCAGGCAAAGCCCGAAGACGGCTTTTTGGCTGGATTACGGAACGCGACAATCACCGACATCAACAATGGGCCAACAAATAAGCCCAGCGACAGAAAGTACGGTGCGAAGCCTGTGCCGTAGTTGTCTACATCGCCTGCCTGCGACTGCGAGACGCCCACTGGGTTTGATGTTGCCGCAATCACTTGCTGCGCGTGCAATGCAGGCATTTTATCCGCAGCGCGATTCAGTTGGCTGGCGAGTTGTGTCGCGCCACCGGCCACTTCTGTCGTGCCGTTGGTGTAATTGCGCAGCGCGCTCTCAAGTGTTCCCGTACCACTCTGAAGCTGATTTGCCCCGGTCTTTAACTGTGCCAGACCGGATGCGACCGCTTGACTGCCGTCAACCAGCGCAGGTTCCTGTTTAACGAGTTGCGCCGCACCCTGACTCGCCTGCTGCAATTTTGGCGTGACACGATTCAACCCCTGCTGCAAGGCCGTGGTGCCCGTCGCCAGTTTGTTTGCCCCTTGTGCGAGCGACGCGCTCGCTGAGGACACCTGTGACGAACCGGTCGCAACCTGTTGACTTGCCTGAAGAAGTGCTTGGAATGACGGATCCGACGCGACATCTGGGTGTGCAGATGCATACTGCGACAGCGCTTGCGCTAACTGACTTGCACCCGTCGCGGTCTGTTTGGCACCGCTCACCTCGGTGGCTAGCCCGCTTTTCAGCTGCTGCGCCCCTTGGTTGACAGTTGTCGCCGCACCGTTTAACTGTGTTGCGGCACCGGCCAGTTGACCAAGTCCCTGACTCAACTGTTGATTGCCTTGATAGACGGACTTTGTCCCACTGGCGACTTCCTCCGCGCCCGTCGAGGCCTTCGCAATGCCGTTCACCAAAGTACCCTGACTACTCGCCAAACGCGCCGCTCCACTCACCAATTGTGGACCCGACTGCTGGAGTGTCACCGCGCCGTTGGCCAGCTTCTGGGCGCCATTCGATGCCTTGTGAAACCCAGTCTCCAGTTGCTCGACACCTGTCACCAGATTTGCCGTATACGTCTTGGCTATCTGCTGCGCCGTTTGCGACTGAAGCTTCACCATGGCGTTGCGCCCAATGATGCCAGAAATATAGTTTTCTCGGTCATTCGTCACGCTCTTCAGTTTCGGCTGCGGCGCCCCCACTGTGGTAGCGGCATTCGCAACTTCCGAAGAAAAGTTCTTCGGAATCGTGATGACCATATAGTACTGGTTATCCTCCAGGCCGCGGTTGGCCTTATCGGCGGACACGAAATTCCAATCAAAATCGTGATTGTTCCGCAGCTGATTCACAAGCTTTTGACCAGCGTCAATCTTTTCGCCGTCATATGTCGCGCCCTTATCGTTGTTGACAACCGCGACAGGCAGCCGGTCAAGGTGTCCATAGGGATCCCAAAACGCCCACAAATAGACCCCCGCATAGATAATGGGGATAAAAAAGATCCCTAGGATGGATATCAACTGCTTTTTCTTCCCGTAGTTAAACCGAAATTCGTCTCGAATCGTTTGAAACAACTTCATGTCTCGCCACCTCCCTCTATCTCTCTGTGTACATTTCATTGTGATTGGTCAGGCCTGGGTGCGATTGAGCCCTTCCGTAAAGACGACGTGGAACACCTGCATCAACGCATCGTCTGACAGTGGTTCATGTCGACTTTCCCAGTCCACCAGGATGGCGGTGTAGGTACGCAGCATGATAAACGCAACGAGTTCCGTGTTGCACGGCTTCACGTCTCCATTTGCCACACCGGCTTCCAAATGCTTACGCAAATAATTCAACACGGCTTCCTCGACGCGGGCCATGCCCTCGATGACCGCCACAGTCCCCAGCTGTTTGCCTTCCTGGGCGAGTTTTACGAGCAGTTCATGCTGCGCGCGAAACCGCAGAACACTGCGCAGCGCGCGTTCCAGATTGTTAAAGAACGTGTCACCAGCGACAATGGAGCCATCCGCAACGGCTCTCATCTCCACCACAAGCCGGTTGAGAATATGCTCCAACAAGGCTTCCTTACTCGGGAAAAACGTGTAAATGGTCCCCTTGCCGACATTGGCGATGCGAGCGACATTCTCCATCGTGGTTCCCTTGTAGCCAAATTGCCGAAATGACTGCTCTGCCGCCTCGACCACTCTCATCTGAAGGTCCAACGCCTCACCCCCTAACCAATCCAGTCAATCTCTTCTGACCAGAATACAAAAACGGTCAGACGGTCAAAAAAGAGTATATCGCTGGATGGATGTCCGTGTAAAGATGGGGATTCATCCAATCTAGCGGCCATGGCCGGCGTTCAGCTCGCTCCCCAAAGGCGAGAAACGGTGAACGACCGGCCAAGACACACGTTACTTACCAAGCGGCAATCGATCCGTCCGTACGAGGCTCCGTCCCCCCGACAAGGGTTCCCTCTTCTGTCCGCCAAATGATTTGGCCGCGTCCAAAACCGCCGACATCTTCTGCGACATCGACCTCGTGCCCTCGTCTACGCAAATCCTCTATTACATCGGCGCCATAGGTCTCCTCAATGCTAACTTGATTGTCCTGCATCCACTGCCAACGTGGCGCATCCAAGGCCGCCTGGGGATTCATCGAGAAGTCGAGCGTGTTCATCATCACCTGAACGTGGCCTTGCGGTTGCATAAAGCCGCCCATGACGCCAAATGGTCCAACAGCAGCGCCATCCTTTGTGAGAAATCCTGGGATAATCGTGTGGTACGGTCGTTTGCCGGGCGCTAATGCGTTTTTATGGGCCGGATCCATCGAGAAATTATGCCCTCGATTTTGCAACGCGATGCCTGTATTCGGCACGACCACGCCCGAGCCAAACCCCATATAATTGCTCTGAATATAGGAGACCATGTTTCCCTCGCCGTCTGCAGTCGCTAAGTATACGGTACCGCCAAGCACCGGCGCACCAGGATCCGGCAACAACGCGGTTTCGCCAATGCGATCGCGCTGCTGTGCTGCGTGCTCATCAGAAAGCAACATATCCAGCGGAATCTCCGCATGCCGCGGATCTGCAATATGCCGCTTCCCATCCGCAAAGGCGAGTTTCATCGCTTCCAACTGCAAATGAGTACGCTCGCGAACATCCATTGTCGAAAAGTCGTAGCCCTTGAGAATATTGAGCGCCATTAGCGCGACAATGCCTTGACCATTTGGAGGCAATTCCCACACATCATAGCCGCGGTATTGAATGCTGACTGGATTGACCCAGTCAGACCGATGGGCGGCGAGATCTGCCTTGGCCAGCAAACCGCCGGTCTCACGGGCAAACCGCTCTATCTCCTCCGCGAGCTCCCCCTCATAAAATGCTTTAGCACCAGACTGCCCAATCAGTTCCAGCGTGCGCGCGTGTCCTGCGCTCCGGAACGTCTCACCGGGTTTTGGCGCCCGTCCGTCAAACGTAAATGTCTTAAACCAATGTTCAAACTCTGGCCCCTCCAGCGCAGAGGCAAATCGCTTGGCGGCAAGCGCCCAATACTTCGCAGCAGTCGGGGACACCGGGTGACCGTCCCGGGCGAGGATGATGGCTGGATCAAGTACTTGGCGTAAAGTCAGGTTGCCAAAGCGCTCTACTAAATCGGCCCACGCCGCCGGCGTACCAGGCACCGTGACCGGCATCCAGCCAAATTTCGGCATCTCGCTGTACCCGCGTCTCGCGAGTTCCCCGAGACTGATGCCAGCAGGCGCGACACCACTGCCATTTAACCCGTGTAACTGGCCCTTGTGCCAGACAATCGCAAACGAATCGCTGCCAATACCATTCGATGTAGGTTCCACTACAGTCAATGCCGCTGCGGTTGCAACGGCAGCATCTATCGCATTACCGCCTTGCTGGAGCACCTGCAGCCCAGCTGCTGCGGCCAATGGTTGCGAGGTCGCCACCATCCCACGCCTCGCGTAGACCGCTGTCCTTCGCGACGAGTACGGATAATCAAGCGCATCAAAATTCATAACGTCCATCCTCTCACCTACATTCATTTTCAAACACATCTCAGATAAATCTGAAACATCAATAAAGACAGTATACTTGGTTTTCGTTCGAAAAGTTTGGTAGGCAGGCAAAATCTGATTAGAATATTTATCCTAAAGAGGCAGGGACGGAGAAGATGTGTCCACAATCAATGAGGGGCAGTACGAAAGGTGACGCCTTTCGTACTGCCCCGATACGCTTCAAATACAGCCTCTGACAAGTATCCAATCACACGGGTGTGGTCCACTTACCGTCCCGCATAATGGCGATGGTCTGGTTGTCGTGCGTAATGGCATCGATATTCATTTGATTGGAACCAATCATGAAATCGACATGCATCAAACTGTCGTTTAAGCCATGCGCTTCATAATCACCGTGACCAATGTTCTCGCCGCCCTCAACGAGTGGGTACGCACGTCCAATCGCCAGGTGGCAGGAGGCATTTTCGTCGAACAACGTGTTGTAGAATAACTGACCCATCTCGGCAATCGGCGAGTCCACCGGCACCAAGGCCACTTCACCAAGATAATGGCTGCCCTCGTCCGCCTCGACGATATTCTTGAGCGCGCCCTCGCCTTGTTCTGCGCTGTATTCCACAATCCGACCCTTTTCAAACTTCAACCGAATGCCATGAATGGTCGTGCCGTTGTGGTTCAGTGGCATCGTACTCGTGACCACGCCATTGACGCCATACTTGCTCGGGGACGTGAAAACTTCCTCGGTCGGCATGTTGGCCACAAAAGGAACCCCGTCAAGCGCCGGCTTTTGTGCCGAGGTCCAGTAGTGTTTCGGTGCCAGTTCAACCGTGAGATCCGTACCAGGTGCTTGGTAATGCAGGCTGTGAATGTGCAGCGAATTGAGGTAATCGCTGCGCTTGCGCAAGTTGTCGATGTGTTTGCGCCAATCCTCCACAGGGTTGTCCCCAAGCGCCCGGGCACAAAACAGAATGTCCTTCCAGAGTGCGTCAATGCGCTCTGCCTCAGGCAATTCCGGATGAACTTTATCAGCCCACGCCTGCGTCGGCGCAGAAGCGAGCGTCCACCGGTACTGATCTGCGGTACGGCGGTTGTCGAAATCGCGGAAAGTCGAGCTAATCGCGCGTTCAGCGGCGGTTACACGAGCTGGGTCTATCCCCTCATACAAGTCTGGGTTGGACGCAGGGATGGCAATAAATGCGGCGCCTTCCTTGGCCAGATGCTCGACCCACTCAAGTTGCCACTTCGCGCGTGCCTCGAGCGTTTCCAATGAACCGCGCTTCACGGTTTCACGAATCCACCATTCGTCGCCCCAGTCCACTTGGACAAACTTAGCGCCCGCGTCGTAGGCCACGTCTACCAATTGACGTGCGAACTCCAAATGCTCTGCATACACCTGCCGACGGCCAAATCCAATCACCAAGTTTTGCCCCGGCTGCAAGTTGACGCCGACTTTCACCGCTAATTCCGCATACTTCCTCAGATGTTCTTCCACGAGATGTTCATCTCCTCAGGTCATTGTCAGTCACGCTATCGCAGGTAACAACCAACGATGCCACCCATGTTCATAGTATCAGAACAAATTGCGGGTTCGCATCCAATCTGAGGACGACTGAAACGATGAGCGAATCTCGTCGAGTGTTCACCTATCGAGTACGCGCCGAGGCGCCCAATCGATTATTTCGGGTGATTGATGTTATTCATCGTGGTAAACCCATCCTTAATCACGGTATCTTGAATATTGTCCTTCGTCACGACGACTGGCTTGAGAAGCACCGCCGGAATCTTCTTTCCAGAGCCATTGTCCTGTGTACTATTGACGAGGTCAGACCCCGGCGTCTGCCCCTTTAACAGGTCGACGGCAAGTTCGCCAGCCACCTTCGCCTCTTTCGGAACGGCCTTGTAAACGGTCATCGACTGAGTCCCAAGCATAATGTCGTGTAGCCCCGCGTCCGTCGCGTCTTGGCCCGTCACCGGAACCTTGCCAGCCAAATGTTGTGCGCTGAGCGCCTGAATCGCAGAACCCGCTAATCCATCATTTGCAGCCAGCACGCCGTCGACGTGATTATTTAACTTCGTCAGCGCCTGTTCCATTTCACGCAATCCATTTTGCGGATCCCAATTGGGCGTATACGACTCGTAGCCGAGCTTCAGGGTGCCATTCTTGAACAGCGGATCCAGCACGTCATGCGCACCTTTTCGAAAAGCCAAGGCATTATTGTCCGTCTGCGCACCGTCAAGCATCACCACGGTGCCGCCCTTTGGCGTATGATCTGCAATATACTGCCCTTGTAGCTTGCCAACCTCTTCATTGTCAAACGAAACGTAATAATCTACCGGCGCGAAAGAGATCATCCGGTCATAAGAAATCACTTTCACACCTGCCTTGTCTGCCTCGTTCACAATGGTCGCTGCAGCAGACGAATCGACAGCACAAATAACCAGAACCTTCGCGCCGTTCGTAATCTCGGCTTCGGCTTGCTGCTGCTGAGTTGTCGCATCACCCTGTGCGTTCTGGTAATCTACCTTGGCCGCCGGGTCGAGCTTTTTCACCTCAGCTGTGAAATCTGGCCTATCCTGCGACTCCCATCGAGCAGATGACGTCGTATCCGGCAACAGCAGCGCAATGGTACCGCTTCCATCGCTGGTTGACGAATTCCCGCCGGAACCAGATTGATTTGACGTGCTGGTGGTCGTGACACCACAGGCAGTCGAAAATGCCATGACAATTGCCACTGCCACCCCTGTTTTTATCATGTTTTTCATGCTTCATTGCCCCTTCGAGTAAGCGTTTTCATAATAGTAAATCTGGTAAACGAAATAATCAATATATTTCTTCTACTTCAATAAAAATCTTCTGATGACGCTTCATGGAGATATTAAAAATCAACAGCAAGGCAAAGACGCGCGGGAGCCCGCGCGTCTAAACAAGGGGGGATAAAGAAACGCCGCCAAGTTGGACATAACATCTCCGTCCCGCTTGGCGGCGCTCAATCTAATTTTCTCTTCCAATATGAATGATTGAATTAACGACCGGCGCGTGTGCGACGGCGACGCGTGATGGTATCAATCGTAACAGCCAACAACAGGATACCACCCTCGACAATATACTTCGTGCTGGATGGCGCACTGAGTAAGTCCATCCCATTTTCCACACTACCGATAACAAGTGCCCCGGCGAGTGCGTTCCACATGCTACCGCGTCCGCCAAATAAACTAGTACCACCGATAACAGCAGCGGCAATAGAGTCCATCAACAAATTGCCACCACCAGAAGCAGGTGATGCAGAACCCAGTCGCGAAGCGCCAATAATACCGCCAATTGCGCCCATCAGTCCCGCTAACGTGAAGATACTAATTTTAATCGCCCGGATATTGATACCAGCGCGGCGCGCTGCCTCTTTATTTCCACCCAGCGCGTAGATATGGCGTCCATATCTCGTCGACTGTGTGATAAACGCGAAGAGGGCGATGAAGACCAACAGGATAAAGCCTGCTACCGGAAGTCCACGATACGTATTCAGGACGCCGACGACAATTGCAGAAACCACCAAGACGATGAGCGAGCGTGTCAACGTCGCAGTGGTCGACGGGGCTGGCAAATGCCGCTTTTCGCGGTTCTTCTGCATCATGAACGCCCCAAGTGCGTACAGCACTGTAACAATGACCACCAATACCCACCCTGTCGCGGGTGTCAAATACGTCGAAGTCAAATCCAACAGCGTCTTGTTCGAAATCGGAACCGTACCGGTATTTCCGAGCATCCCCAAAAGAATCCCCTGATAGCCCAGCGAACCGGCGAGCGTGACGATGAAGGCTGGCACGCCGATAATCGTCACCCAAAAACCCTGGAATATCCCAATCAAACCACCGCTAACCACACTTAACAAGATACACAGCCACGGGTTCACGCCAGCGACGGAGAGCAAGACGAGAACGGCCGCCGCGACACCGCTGACAGCGCCAATAGACAAGTCAATTTCGCCAAGTAACAAAACAAATGTCTCACCAATGCCGAGCATACCAATTTCGGCAATCTGTAAAATCAAGTTTGACAAGTTCCGTCCGGAAAGGAAATTTCCATTGACGGATTCAAAGACAATCCAAATAACGATAAGGGCAATAATGACCGGAATAAGTCCTAAATCCCCGCTTGCAAGCCGCGCCCGCAGGCCGGTTGGCGTGGCGCCCACTGTGTGTTGTCCCTTCTGTACATTCGCACTCATTTGGCTGTTGCCACCTCCTCGTTGACACCCGTAATCGCGGCAACCAGTTCCTCACGGTCCGTCTCTGTCTTAATAAAGTTCGCAACCGTTCGACCGAGTCGAAGAACGACAATTCTGTCTGCCACTTGAAGCACATCCGCCATATTGTGCGAAATCACCAGGACGCCAACGCCGCGACTCGCCAAGCGTTCAATCAACTCGAGCACCGCTTTCGTCTGCGCTACGCCAAGGGCCGCAGTTGGCTCGTCGAGCATGACCAACTTCGAGCCCCAAAGCACCGCACGGGCGACCGCAACCATCTGCCGTTGACCACCAGACAGCCCTGCAACTAGTGTGCTGAGTGCCGGCAAATTAATGGACAAATCCTGCAATACAGGTAGTGCGCGCTCTTCCATCTCCGCCTTCTTGAGCATCTTCGGAAGCCCTGGAATCAGGGTTCGCTTCAACTCCCGGCCAAGAAACAGGTTAGAGACAATGTCCAAGTTGTCGCACAAAGCGAGATCTTGATACACGGTCTGAATTCCGAGGCGCTCTGCCACGCTTGGACTTGAAAGGGAAACCGGTTGCCCCTCGAAGTAAATCTGACCTTCATCCGGTTGCTCAACACCTGCAATCATTTTAATCGTCGTCGACTTACCAGCCCCGTTGTCGCCCACAAGTGCCACGACTTCCCCAGGGTAGACGTCTAAAGACACGCCCTGTAGCGCTTGCACAGCACCAAAGCGCTTACGGATGTCCTGAACGCTGAGCAAGGGTGTACTTTGTTCACTCGTCACTCCAAACACCTCCAAAAACATCGTTGGTCTTTTGGGGAGGAGTAAAACTGGCCCTCCTCCCAAAAATCCAAAGCAGTTGAACTGCCGCTCTCTTATTTCGGGTTGTTAATCTTGGCCATCGTCGTAAAGCCGTCCTTGATGACAGTATCTTGAATATTGTCCTTGGTCACGACGACTGGTTTCAACAGGACAGCTGGAATCGGCGTCCCCGAACCGTTGTCCTGCGTGCCGTTGACTAAGTCAGATCCAGGTTTTTGACCTTTTAAGATATCGACTGCAAGCTCAGCAGCGACTTTCGCTTCCTGCGGCACAGCCTTATAGACCGTCATCGACTGGGTTCCAAGCATGATGTCGTGCAGCCCTGCGTCCGTCGCATCCTGCCCTGTGACGGGCACCTTGCCAGCCAAGTGTTGTGCGCTCAGCGCCTGAATAACCGACCCCGCGAGCCCATCGTTTGCGGATAGCACCGCATCGACGTGGTTATTGAGTTTGGTCAGCGCCTGCTCCATCTCGCGCAAGCCATTCTGCGGGTCCCAATTTGGGGTGTACGACTCATACCCAAGTTTCAACGTTCCATTCTTGAACAGCGGATCAAGCACCTCGTGTGCGCCCTTGCGGAAGTCCAGCGCGTTGTTGTCCGTCTGCGCCCCGTCAATCATGACGACAGTGCCGCCTTTCGGCGTATGATCCGCAATATACTGTCCTTGTAGTTTGCCGACCTCTTCATTATCAAAAGAGACGTAATAGTCAACGGGTGCTTTGGAAATCATCCGGTCATAGGAGATGACCTTGACGCCAGCTTTGTCCGCCTCAGTGACGATGGTTGCAGCCGCAGCCGAGTCGACAGGGTCAACCACCAGAACCTTTGCGCCATTTGTAATTTCCGCCTCAGCCTGTTGCTGTTGGGTCGTCGAATCACCCTGGGCGTTCTGATAATCTACTTTCGCCGATGGATCAAGTTTCTTTACTTCAGCTGTAAAGTCAGGTTTATCCTGGGACTCGTAACGAGCCGACGAAGTCGTATCTGGAAGCAGCAATGCGATGGTACCGCTTCCACTGCTAGATGAGGAAGATCCTCCGCCACTCGAATTGTCTCCGGATGACCCTGACGTCGTGACCCCACACGCTGTAGCTAGGGTCATAGCGACAACAACTGCTGCGCCAGCGGATAGCATACTCTTCATTTTCATTTGTAATCCCCCTTGTGCAAACGCTTACTATCGTGACGTCTATGATGCCTATTTTTGTATGATGATTCCAATCTCCGGTCTGTTTTGTTGCTCTTCACAACCAACTCACCGTGATATGGACGTCACAGATGCCATTAAGGCAAGTTTTTTGAATACGCTTTCGCGTCTTCGTTTGTATGTTAAACTATATGCAATCAGTTCGCAATAGTTCTTTGCAAAACTTGAGGTGGGATCATTGGCGAAGACCGTGGATGCTGCAACCATGCGGCAAATTAACAAAGGGTACGTCACAGAAATAATCTATAATCAAGGTCCGTTGTCACGAATGGAAATCTCTCAAGTGACCGGACTCAACAAGGCGACCGTATCTTCGCTCGTGGACGAACTGATTGCCGAGCAGTTCGTTCAAGAAATCGGCCTTGGCGCATCGAACGGCGGCCGCAAACCGGTCATGCTCAAAATCAACGCTTCCGCTGGGTTCTGTATCGGCGTGGATGTCCAAATCACCCACATGAAAACGATACTGGCGGACTTGAGCGGCGGGATTGTATATCAACACATGCGGCCTATCGCCGCAATACATGGTCTTTTGTCTCAATACGAATTAGAGGAATTGTTGGTTGAGGAAATTCAACGCGCCATCCAACAAGCTCCACCCAGTTGTCACGGTATCTTGGGAGCAGGCATCGCGCTTCCAGGTATCGTCAATTACCGAACAGGGTCCGTCTTCTATTTACCGAATATCGAGATTCGCGATTGGAATTTGACCGACAGCCTGTCAAAATCGTTTTCCTTTCCCGTCTTCGTCGACAACGACGGCAATTGCGGCGCATGGTCCATCTATCGTGAGCGCCATCAGCAAAACCTCGTGTTTGTCAACGTCGGCATTGGAATTGGCACAGGCATTGTCGTCAACGGTCATCTCTACCGAGGGCAGGATGGAATCGCTGGGGAGTTCGGCCACACGTCCATCGCAGCCATGGGCGCTGTTTGTGCATGCGGCAATTACGGGTGCTGGGAGCAGTACGCCTCAGAACAAGCCTTACTGCGCTACTTGCGCGAAGTGGAAGAGATACCAGCGTCGCTTGAGCTGTCACCCAATCTCGTCTCCTTAGCCGTCGATAAGGCCGCGACGAGTCCCGGTTACCAACGCGCATTTCGAACGCTCGGGCAATATCTCGGCATCGGCATTGCCAATATTGTCAACTCGTTAAATCCAGGACTTGTCGTCATCGGGGGAACCATGGCACAAGCCGCCCCGTTGTTTTTACCAGAAGTCCAGTATGTCGTCGGCCACCGCGCCATGGCTTCCAACAAGCAGGTCTGCCTGACGGTCGCCAACGAGGACGCTATCGTCCTCGGCGCCGCGCAGCTCCCGATTTCCAACACGCTCTTGCACAGCCCATTAGCCGAATCGTAAAAAAGGCTCCGGACGGCGTTTGTCGCGACGCCGCCCGAAGCCCCTCAAAAACAGATTACGTTGTGCCACCTACTGCGACTTAACTCAACTGTGCGGCGATATTTCGCGCCACGTACACCCCGCTGCTGGCTGCCTGGGCAATGCCCCGCGAAATTCCCGGGCCGTCTCCGGCACAATAGAGTCCCGCCACCTTCGTCTGCAAGTCGCGTCCGACGTCGGCGCGCGACGCGTAAAACTTGGCCTCGACGCCATAAAATAAGGTATGGTCGCTCGCAATACCCGGCGTCACGTGATTCAAGGCTTCAATCATCTCTTGAAGTGCCACCATCGTCTTGTGTGGAAGAACCAAACCGAGATCACCTGGAACCGCTTCCTTGAGGGTCGGTTCGATAAATCCTTCCCGAATACGCTCGACCGTGCTGCGCCGACCCTTTAAGATGTCCCCGTACTTTTGTACGATAATCGATCCGTT
Organism: Alicyclobacillus acidoterrestris; assembly: GCF_022674245.1. Classification (GTDB taxonomy): domain Bacteria; phylum Bacillota; class Bacilli; order Alicyclobacillales; family Alicyclobacillaceae; genus Alicyclobacillus; species Alicyclobacillus acidoterrestris. The sequence continues at coordinate 238,356 of NZ_CP080467.1, read as the reverse complement.
GGACAACTCATTCGCCTGTCTACAAATGCTCTTCGCAAATTCATTCGGGCGGTCAAACGGCTCAGTAAACCGATGACTGACGAGCAAGGCGAAGTTCGTATTCTGCGTCCCGAGCCCGGGATCCTTATAAGCGTGCCCATTCGCCGCCATGACCCCGGTGTGGTTCTCAATCACGACGTGTCCCGACGGGTTACTGCAAAACGTTCTCACCTTGAGCCCTGTAGATGGCGAGTGGAAAATAAACTTCCCTTCGTATAAATGCTCGTTGATTTCTTGCATGACGACGTTTGACGTCTCCACGCGAACGCCAATGTCCACCTGATTGTTGCTCATCTTCAGATGATGTCTGCGGAACAAATCGGACAACCATGTCGATCCATCGCGCCCCGGCGCCATAATCACATAATCGGCCTCAATTTTCTCATCGCCGCGGACCTGAATTCCGCGAATTCGACCATCTTCTATCAACAAGTCCTCGACGAACGTGCGGAACCGCAAATCAATGTGTTGGGCCAAGTACGTAAAAATGTCGTTCATCAGCGCCAAGTTTACATCTGTTCCAATGTGTCGCACACGTGCGCGGAGCAACTTCAACCCTGCCCCGATCGCGCGCCGTTCAATCTGCGCCACTGCGTCTGTCGTCGGATCTGTAATCGTATCTGGCGCCCCGTGCTTCAGATTGATTTCATCCACGTGGTGAATCAACCGCAACACCTCAGACGGTGGCAAATAGTCCGTTAAAAATCCACCAAACTCAGAAGTAATATTAAATTTCCCGTCGCTAAAACTACCTGCGCCGCCCGCGCCATTTATCACACCACATGCGGGCCAACAACTCGCGTAAGTCTTGATTTTATTTGCAGGAGGACACTTGTCGATTTTGCCTTCCATGATAGGACAATGCCGATACTTTGCTTCAACGCCTTTATCCACGAGGAGAATTTTGGCCTTCGGTGCCGTTTTCGTAAATTCATAAGCGGCATACAACCCTGCTGGACCTGCCCCAATAATAATGACATCGTATTTTTGTGTCATGTTCCTTCCCCCGTATCCTGCTGGCATCGCCTGAATACGAACGTTAAACAAAATTAAGTCGCGAATGTTCGGATCCAAACCCTTGCTATTATACCTAGTTCCCCACAAGTTGCAACCCTTGATGTCCGTTCGATGCAACCTTGACATGCGAACATATGTTCTATACATTGGAAACACAACGACTACAACGGAGGGACCCGGTATGACGCACATCTACCTATCCGGTCCAATGACAGGCCACCCTGACTTTAATCGACCCGCGTTTAACAACGCTGCGTATTGCCTTCGTATCACCGGATACCAAGTCACAAATCCCGCGGAACAACATATCCCAGGGGCCAGTTGGGCAGATTATTTGCGCCATGACTTGGCATTAATGCTCCAAGCGGACTGTGTTGTAACACTAACTGGCTGGCAACAGTCGAAGGGTGCATCGCTTGAGGTGTATGTCGCCAAACAATTGGGGATACCTGTGTATGAATTGACAGAAGTGCTCGGAACAGAGGGGAAACCCGCAAGAGACATCGGCGAGGGCATCAAACAGCTATCGCTCGGTATCTAACGGGGATATACGGTTTGTTCGCCAAATTGGAAAAGGCGGCCGATATCAATCGACCGCCCACGTGAACAGGTATTGCGATAACGATACGTTGCTAGCCCTGCCTCTCAAGCAACCATGCGGCTCCAAAGACCGCGCCTGTTTTGAATCAATATCTATAACAACCGATTTTCGTCTATGTTCAGCATATACATAATTTATAACCAGATGCATGACTACCTGCCAATGCATCATTCTATCATAAATTGTAAGTTTGTTCAACTCCGGACGCAACTTCATCTCAATCCTGCCACTTCGTTTCCAAACCCCACACGAACATTGGATTAAAACAATCGGGTTACATCGGGATGAAAATAGTGTCGTCGGCAGACAGATCTGTACAAATCATTGCCTCCAACTTCGATTTGCTCACCCGAATAAACCGGCACGCCATCCTTGATCTTTAAAATCATCGTCGCCTTCCGATTGCAGTCCGGATGGGCACAAATCGTCTTAATCTCCTCGATTTGGTCAGCCCAGAGCACTGCTGCCCGGCTTCCTTCAAAAAACTCGTTGCGATAATCCTTCAATAAACCATACATGATGACTGGCGTATTCAACTCATCCACCACTTTGGCGAGTTGTTGGATGTGACGTTCTCGTAAAAACTGAACCTCGTCGACAAGAACGCAATCGGGGAGTGTCTGTTTCACTTCCTCAAACAGGTTCGTATCGTCATCCACCTCAATCGCGTCCTTCTGAATTCCCACGCGCGACGCGATTTTGCCATGCCCAAAACGTGTATCAATCGCAGGGGTGAACAACGTTACCTTTTTCCCCTGCTCCTCGTAATTGTGCGCCACCGTCAGCAATTGAATCGATTTGCTCGCATTCATTTGGCCAAACCTGTAGTACAACTTCGCCACGAAATCACCCTTTATCAAACGCCAATCTAGTATGATTCGTCTATTCTAGCACGTTCCCGGACGAGATTTGCTCTAACACCTGGACAAATACTTCCACTGGCTGCGCGCCAGAAAGTGCGTATTTCCCGTCAAAGATAAAAAATGGAACGCCGGAAATCCCTGCATCTCTCGCAAACTGAAGGTCTTCAAGCACCTCCGCCCGTTTTTCCTCATGCAGAAGCCCGTTCTGGATTACTTGTGTGTCCAGGCCGACACGTCGAGCGACTTCCAATAAAACCTCCATGTCGCCAATGTCCTCCCCACGAGAAAAATAGGCGTCATGCAGTTCTTGTACCACCGCCTCCTGGCGATCCAACGGGGCCAATTTAATCAATTCATGCGAGCGCATGGTATTGGGAATGTGGTCAATTTTCTCAAATTGAAAATCAACACCACAAGCCTCGCCAATTTGACACACGCGAGCATGCATCTCATCCGCGCGCGCTTGCCCTCCTAACCGTTCAACCAGTGAGGACATCGGACGGCCCTCGGGTGGTGTGGTGGGATCGAGCAGAAAAGCGTGATAGCGGACCTCCACAGGTTCTTGTTGAAACTGTTCCAGCGCTTTAAACAAATGGGCCTTACCTACTCGACACCAGGGACATACTGTATCTTGAAACACACCTATTTTCATCGTAAGCGCGCCTCCTCATGACCTTAGTATAATGGAACGATAATAAAACTGCCCCGCGAGGATACGTCCACGCAGGGCAGTCAGAGGTTTATCTCAATTCTGTTGGCGAATTAATACATACAGGCGAGGGAACCCATCGGATCCCACGGATTCAAGACAATTGGTTCCTGTGTCAGGGCAGCGCGCTGTGCTTCATTGAGATACTTCTGATGCACGACAATTTGATACATATAATCGTCGAACCACGCGTCGCTCATGACAAAAAATCCATCACGCCCGACATCCTTCCCCCAACTGTTCTGTACCTTCCAGCGATCAACGCGACCGTCCACGACATTGGCGCCTGTAAAGACCATCGCATGGGTCATGAGACTTTCTCCGTAAGCCAAGCGCTCGCCCTTCGTCATGGTGAACGCCGTCCCTAAAATGCCCTCGTAATCGTAAAAGGCTGTATCCATAATGCCTGTTTCCCTGTCCGACATCTTCCCGACGTCGCAGCCAAACCAGACGGGCTCGCCGTCTTGAATCTGCGCCAGTGCCAAACGTTTTACTGTATCAATATCGACATTAAAATACCGGACTGGATATCCACCCTCGACGTTACCCAAGTACTTGACCGTATACGTCTTGCCAAACGGTTTGTCAGACGTTGGCGCATTGATGATGCTCACGTAATCTTTCAATTGAATGCCGGCATACTTCGCAAAAAATTCTTGCGGCGTCAACCCGAGGTCACGATGAAAGGTATTGTCCTTATCGCGATACTCGAAGTCGAACGTATCCGGCGGGGTCCCCAGAAAGTAGCAAAGCAGGCGATAAAATTCGCCCATAAACGCCTGTTTCTGCGCGCGCAGCGCTGTCACCGGCGCGCCCGCCAGGTATTGCGAACGATACTCACTCGCCTGCTGGCGCAATTTGCGCGTCAACAGGGCGTTCATGACGGATGAACGGCTACTGTGGTAAGTCTCTGCCATCACAGATTGCGGTACGACCCCGTACTTCTCGACAAATTGACAAACATGTCCCACTGCCCGCCGTCCTGTAAAGGCGCTTGCAGTAACCACTGCACAATGCGGCTGTCCGTCTCCTCGTCCAACGTATCCAAAATGCGTTCTAAGAAGTAATTTGCTTTCTCGAATTTATCCCAAAACATCTGATACGACTGAGAGAGTTCAAACGGTGGCATGTGATTGCGTGTCGCGATGTCCTGTCGAATGGCGTTGAGCCCTGCGAACAGCCAACACCGTCCGCTCTGTCTCTGATTCGTCACGGCACCTGTGTCAATTTCATCCGAAAACGTATACTGCATCTTTGCAACGGCGTCGTGTGCCGTCGCCACTTGCTGTATGCCACTTTTTGTGATGGCGTTCATCCGCACGCGATTCGTCGAATCGCTGTGAAACGCCGAAGCGTACTTTTGAAGTTGTGCAATGGTTATCGCGGTATCGTCGGTGGAGATTGGTGTTGCCATCGTCTGCATCCACTCCCTGCGAAGTCATCACGCACGAATATCTGAATATTCGAGCTAAATCCATTATAACAAAAACACCGCACCAGAAATGACGACCTGCACATTTCTAACTGTTGCCGAATACAATCAAAACATGTCCAACTACGGACAAGATTGGTAACCGCCAATCGAATATAATAGTAATTGTGGTAGTAATCACAATTTTCACCACTCTCGCATACCGAAAGGATGGGTTGTGCATGAAGCGAAACATTCTGTTTGCCACCGAAACAGACGTCAATCAGGGAAAGGGTTACTTCCCGCAAGACATTCGTCGCTTGTACAATATACCAAGCAACCTAACAGGTAGCGGCCAAAGTATCGGTATCCTCGAATTCTCAAATGGATACAGTATCAACGACGCAAAGCAGTTCTGGTCACAACACGGTATCCAGGTTGCGAATGTCGCTTTCGTCTCCGTAGACGGAACCCGCAATGACGGGGGGCGCAGCCCGGACGATGAAGAGGCGTCGCTGGATTTGCAGTGGGCTGGCGCTATCGCCCCAGGTGCGAAGCTGATTGTCTATGAGGCCAACGCGGGGCAGACGTTCGAGACATTTGCCGATGCCGTGATCGCAAGTCTCAAGTACGTACTCAACGATACCACACACAACCCCTCCGTCCTGTCCATTTCATACGGTGACGCCGAGTCGTCCTTCGACCAGGACGCACTCACACAAATCGCCGACTTGATTGAACAACTGAGCCAAAAGGGCGTTACGGTATGCATCTCATCCGGAGACCAGGGCGCATACGGCATGCACGATACGCGCGGAGTGCCTGAGCGGCACGCGGACGCACCCGCATCTGTGCCATTTGCTGTAGCCGTCGGCGGAACGCACCTCAACCCAGATGGAACCGAAACGGCCTGGACGTACAACGGACCACAAAATGGCGGCGCCACAGGTGGCGGATTCAGTGACGTCTTTCCAAAGCCCAGCTATCAATCGTCCTTTAACAGCACAGGCCGAGGGTTACCCGACATCTCGTTCAACGCAGACCCTGCGAGTGGTTACCAAATTATCTTCCAAGGGCAAAATGCCATTGTCGGCGGCACTTCCGTGTCCTGCCCGGTATTTGCAGGCATTGTGGCCCTGCTCAACGAGCGGCGTGCACAACTTGGAAAAGGGCCAGTTAAAAATCTCACATCGCTACTCTACACGAATTACCATTCCATCCCGTACCGGGATATCACCGTCGGAAACAATTCGTTCAACGGTGTAACCGGATATCAAGCAGCGCCTGGATGGGATGCGTGCACGGGCTTTGGATCCATCGACGCCAGCGCATTCATCGAGTACGTAGCGCAACTCGACGATACACCTGTCACGTCCGCACCAGCGGTTGGTTCCATGCGTTCAGACCAGGCACCGTCCGTATTGCCAAAGTCCACATCCAAGTGTCCGGTGGTTCGCGTACTGGCGACGATTCACAAAGTGGAAGCCGATGCACTCGTCCATGGCGTGCACCATCACCAACTGTTATTGCGCGACGTCCACGTACTCGCAATTCGCGGAGCGGACCCAAGCATCGTCAAGGGATATGCGTTTGTGGCCATCCGCTATGGCGACGACGAAGGGCTGTCCGGACCGATACCAGATCTCAAAGCGGGGCGCTCCATCGAGCTCCAAGGTGAATATATCCCGCAGAATGACGCTTACCCAAGCGTCGGAAATCCGGGTGATCCGGTGATTCACTTCGTCCATCACCCTGTTGGCTTTGTCGAATACGAGGGAAAGACATATCAATAAACTGGTTGTCCTTACCACGGAAGCGTCGCCCAGTGGCGACGCTTTTTTGCTGTGCTAGACTAAACGTATCATGCCTTGCGTCGAGCCAATCAAGATGATGAACCCCTCGACCAGGAGCATTTGCGATCTTCAAGGAGCGTGCACAGTGGTGACCTACAACTGGGTGACTATCGTACTTACCGTCATCATAATAGGTTCCGTCCTCGCAGGCTTCGGCCGCGGCTTTGGGCGGGAAAGTCGATTTGTCGTGTGGCAAATCATCTCCATCGCGGTGGGCATCGCGTCCGTCGCCATAGGCTGGTGGGCGAGCCATGCCGTCAGTAAGGTGGCCTCGCAACAAAACACTGCGAATTCACCCCATTGGCTGGCCCAAATCCTCGTTGCATGGCAAGCCAATCCGAAGATTGGGATGTGGATTGCGTTTGCCATCTGTTATCTCATTATCGCGGGCGTGTTGCGTAACCTCATTGGCCTGATCGTCGGCCTCATCCCTACCTGGATGCCACGGCCACTACAGGAAAGCCGCCTGCTCGGCGGGGCGGTCGGGGCCATCATGGGGATTGTTCGATCCGCCGTCGTCGGCGCCATCATCTTCATCGCCCTGCAGTATTTGTCGATTCCGCAATTGTCCAAGCAGGCAGCGGCATCGACACCTTACCAGACACTCAGTGCGCGTATCTACGAACCCTGGTTAAAACCGCTGGTAGCCAAAACATTGCCTGTGTTATCCCAAGATGCGTTCCAGCCACTGACGAAAAACATCAGTATGTTTGCCGTACCATCGGGCACCAAAGGGCAAGAAACCGGGGTCTTGTTGGTTCCCACCCAAATAGCCAACTTGTCACACCAGCTGACACAAGGAATGACGGATCCAAAGCAAAAGGCCAAAGCGTTGTACGAGTGGGAAATTCATCACATCAGTTACGATTGGAAGAAATACGACGACTATGTATACCACGGAAAATGGGATCAACAATCCCCACTCGACACCCTGCGCACTGGGAAAGGCGTGTGTGCCGACTACGCGCTACTCTATGCGGACTTGGCTCACGCAGCGGGTCTCAAGGTGCAAATTGACGAGGGAATCGGGGGCACCGGCGGGGATTACGGCAGCCATGCGTGGAATCAAGTCTATCTGCCCAATGAACAACGTTGGATCACGGTGGACACCACCTGGGGCGCCTCGCAAGACGCATGGTTTGACGTCCCGCAATCGACCTTCGACCAGACGCACATCCAGCAAACTGCCATTATCATTGATCCGAGCAGCACAACCTAAATCCTTGGCAGAAGGGGGAGGCATCGCCATCCCCCAGCCGCGCAAGGTCATTGAAACCGATTCACCAACCGACCGAGCCCCGACACTTCGCAGACGACTTCGTCACCCGCCGCGATCCACCGCTTCTCCGACCGCCCCATGATGACGCCCTCGGGTGTCCCGGTGTAAATCAAATCGCCTGGCTCCAACGTCATGATTTGCGACAGGTCGGAAATCACCTCGGCGACCGAGAAAATCATGTCTCCCGTGTTGGAATCCTGCATCAATTGACCGTTGTGCCACAACTTCAGCCCGAGGTTTTGTGGATCGCCCACTTCGTCGGCTGTGACGATACATGGGCCAAGCGGTGAAAACCCGTCGATTGCCTTGCCATAAAGCCACTGCCCGGTACGAAACTGCAAATCGCGCGCCGACAGGTCGTTCCCTGTGGCGTAGCCAAACACATATTGCAACGCAACCTCCACCGACACCTGCTTCGCTTTGCGTCCAACAATGGCCACGAGTTCGACTTCAAAATCGATTTCCCTCGCATTCCCAGGAATCGTCACCGTCTCCCCACTGGCAGCCAGGCTATTTGGGAATTTGCTGAAATAAATCGGATACTCCGGAATTGGCATCCCGGTCTCCTCTGCGTGCCTGCGGTAGTTTAGGCCGACGCAGAGAATTTTGCTCGGCCTTTGGACCGCCGGGGCAAATCGGACGTCATCCGGTGACAAAAACTCGGTCGCCGCTTCGACAAATGAGCGGATGGCCTCGACATCGTGCCCATCCATCGCGATGACATCCATGATGGACGCCGGAAACGTCGGTCGATCACGACCCTGGGTGACATCGACTATCCCGTTATCCCGCCAGACACCTACCCGAATACCGGATGGACCATAAAAACTCACCCATTTCAAATCCTCCGCCTCCTTTTAATCGCCTTGCCCGGCCTGCGCACGACCGCTGTGGGGCCGAAACAACCAATTTTGTTCGGATGTCACATACTCGCTGAAATCAAGCCCGAGCCCGCTGCCACTGACGGCAGACGATTTTGCAACATCCACCAACCACTTCGTCAGCCCCGCTACATTCATCCCCTGCATTTCACTTGCCGTAAAAAACCCTACGTCATCCACCTCTACCCCATCCGCACGCGGCTCGCCCGCAATGTAGCGGAGTGCAAACGCGACATACAGATTATGTACTTGCCGAGGCTGATCACGCAGTGCAATAATCCGATCGACCTTCGCAGTGATACCGGTTTCCTCCAGCACCTCCCGCTCGACGGTCACATGAATGGGCTCCGTCTGTTCTGTATAACCACCGGGATTCGTCCACATGCCACGCCCCGGTTCCTGCGCCCGCCGAACAAGCAATATACGATCCTCCCGGAACACAAGCGCCCCGACGCCAATACTGTAGTTCCCCCAATGTACAAATTCACAAACGGGACAAGCACGCCTTGGAACGCCGTCCATCAGCTTCGTCACCAGTGCGTGACCGCACGACATACAGAAATTGGCCGCGATATTCATCACCCGCTTTAAGCTCTGATTACTCTCATCATACGCAATCCCACGGAAGAAGAAAAACGAGGTTTCTTAACAAAGGGCCGTCTATCCATACACAAAGGCGACCTTTGATAGACAAAGGTCGCCTTTGCACCGATAAACGAACAGGTTACCGCACTCGGAGATCACTTAATATATCTACGTGCTCCGATATATTTCGGTCCCCAGTAGGAGTTGTTAATGCTGTCAATCGAAACGCCCATATCCTGCGCATCGATCATCATGCCACTACCCATATAGATACCGACATGCGTTGCCCCCGGAGCATAAGTGCTGAAGAACACCAAGTCACCCGGTTGCAGGTTGCTCTCGGATACAGGAACACCCGTGGCAAACTGTTGTTCAGAGGTCCTCGGAATCGAAACCCCTTCATGCCCTAACACATATTGCGTAAATCCAGAACAGTCAAAACCGGACGGCGACGTTCCACCCCAGACATACGGCGTACCCAAGAACGATTGCGCGTACTGGATAATCGCACTCGCGCTGGCGTTCGCCAAGCTCGCAGTTTGCTGCGCGACATACGTCGGGTTACTTGCTTGCTGTTCAGCCTCCTGCGTCTGCTGCTGAATGGCTTGAATTTGAGACTGCGTCAACTGGATTTGGCTCTCCAACGTACCTTGCTTTTCTTTACCAGCTTCGATATTGTCCTCAATATTCTTCAAATCAGCTTCGCGCTGGGCCTTAATGGACTGGTCAGACTGTTGCAATGCCGCCAATTGGTCGTGCACAGCTTGCAATTTCGCTTGAGAAGCTTTCACTTGGTCCTGCTTTTGAATGATGCTCTTTCGAAGTTGTCGCACAGAATCAACCACCTGGTTCTGTGTATTCGAAATGAGCGTCAAATCATATAGACGCGATAGAAAATCGGAAAAACTATTGGCCTGGAACAACACGCCCAAATAAGAGACATTCCCGTTTTCGTATGCAGTTCTGACCATATCGGTGAGCTCATCTTGCTGTTTCTGGAGTTCCTTCTTGTTCTGTTCCAACTGTTGAGTGAGGGCATCTTGTTGTTTTTGGAGGGACGACATTTGGCTATTGGTAGCCGAAATCTTCGTATCCAAGGTATGTAGGGCGTTGTCATAACTTGTAATTGCATTCTTGAGCGCCGCGGCCTTCATTTGGGACTGACTAATTTGACTTTGCACCTGCGACTGCTCATCTTGTAACTGCTGCAACTTCTGATTGTCTTGTGATAACGTATCGGCCTTCGCAGAAGGGACGGAAAGTGCAAACGTACCTATCAGCAAAATTCCTGCGGATATTCCTTTTAGCTTGCTGTTCATTCTCGACCTCTCAAACCCGACTTATATTTTCTTCTCTTAAGTCCTTAATCTTCGACATAAGTTGACGTTTTCCTGCATGTCAATTCAAATTTTGACGGCATCCCACAATCGGTGATTAACGATGTCATAGCGGCTATGCGTGCGCGCTAGGAAGGTAAGGTGTTCAGGCGAGCGGATTGGATTACTGCACGGAATGTGCCCATGTTGACCTATCGGTGGAGGGCGGGGATTCGAGGAGCATCAGAGGATGCCCGGCGCGAATGTCTTATTAAGACACCCACGGCCGATTCGGTGGAAATAAGGCATCTAATCTGCACTAATCCCTGGTTTTCCGCCTTTATCGGGCAGCTTTTGAGTAAATAGGGTATTTTGCGTGCCTTAAATCCATGGAATCCCTCGAAAATCCGAAAATAGGGCACATATCCTACCTTATCTGCGCCAGCTCCGGCTCCCAGCACTCGATCCCGACGCCGCCAGCCCCCGGCTCCGCGCCACAGCCCCCACCCCTCGCCCCAAACCGCGCGTCCACCGTGTTTACTTAGATGGGCCCGACTTGATGACGTGAAGAATTTGACTCTTCGTCATCCCAGGTTTAAAGGTATAGCGCCCGGGTCGAATCGTCCTATCTAAACCGGCGTTCTTGAGCACCATGTCAAACTGAACCGCTGGTTCATGTATCAACTGATGCGCGTGTAAGAAAACAGACAAGTCGTGAATTGACATCCCTGGTTTCAATGTGAACGTGTAAGCAGAAGCACTCGATGACGTAGAATGACCTGTGCCGCCACTGGTCGAATTGCCCGTCGTATTAGACGTCGTATTGTCACTCGCGGCGCTCGTGTCGTTCCCAGTCTGTGGTACGGCTGAGGTGGTCGTATTCGTCGTTGTGTTCACTGTAGTCTTGGCTTGACCGACACCGGTTGTCACGCTGTCCCATTGTCCAGTCGAAGCCGTGGCAGGTTTGCTAGCCGATTGCGGGGCGTGAACCGCGTAACCGATGATACCGGCGACAACCACGGATACGGCAAACGCAATCCGGTAAAACCAGTTCCACCGCAAGAGCGGTCGATGGTACATCGACACCACTGATGTGACATGCCATTGTAGACCATGCCACGCCAATCGTACGTCCAGTACCCGTTGTCCGACGGACCCGCGCACGTAAAACACAATGGTGTCGCCTTCCATTTCCGTCACCACGACTTCGCCGCGAAGGATGGCGTTCCACAGTTTTTCGAGCGTTTCCGGGCTGTCGTCAAAGAGGCTTCCAGGGGCCCGTAAATACGGTGAAATCTCTCGTTGAAACGAGTCCTTGGGTATCTCGGGGAAACCGAGATCGCGAACAGCAGTGCGAAACGATGTATGAATCACAGACCGAATCAGCGGATTCGAATTAAGCTTGGCATCTTGCACGAGCATTCACCTTTTCGTAGGGTTTGAACACAGTCACCAGGATGACTGTGCCGATAAAATAGCGGACATCGCAACGCAATTCCATCCATCGCGATGACAACACACCTCTTCAGTCTAACAGGAAATCGACACAATAACCGCCTAGTCGACATAAAAGTTGGTCTATCGCAACTCGTCATATAGAAATTACGGTGCCAAGTGTCCCGGTGTGGGGGCTTTGTGCCCAGGCAATGAATGACATTTGTCAAGCTGCGCAATTTCCGTCCCCTGTGATATTCTCATAATCGCGCGCTATCGGCACATGTAGTGCACACATTGTCGTGATAACGCCACATTTTCGTGGGCACGATACGGAGACGAGGAGAATAACCTAACGTCGTTGTGTCGTGATTAGGTACTCTTTTGGGCAGGTGATTGGATTGGCTAAACCAGCGTTGCAAAAGTGGGTTGTAGAGAAATGTCTCAGAGAGAATCCCGCACCTTTTCAGCAGAATGGGACATCGTTCACATGGGCGGGCGACACGCGGGTCAAGAGTAAGCAATCGGGCCGCGTCTATCCAGTTCATGTGGAAATCCACGTGGAGGCCGATAAACGTACAGAGAACCAATTATCCGCCTGTTTGTGCCGCACCGAAGGTGTGCGGTTAGAGGATTTACAAATCGCGCATATGGTGAGTACACGGCTGCACGGCAAAGTGCATATTGCAGGTCTACCTCAATCTGATATCGAAGTAGACTTCAACAAATTCGTAAAATCGATTGCCGAGGAAAAGGACGCCTAATCCGCACGGGGGTCACACAGCTGACAGGCAGTGCCCAGCGACACCGCCTGTCAGCGCCACAATGACCGTTCACATCGTCAGTACAGCGCGGAATCGAACGCTTGACGACATCATCTTTTCAAACGCCTCATTTGCCTGTTCGAGCGGGAACGTTTCAATCATCGGCCGGACATCCGTCAGTACGCTAAAGCGAATCGTTTCCTCAGAATCCTTCGCTTGACCTGCCGTCCAACCGCGGACTGCGCGCCGCCCATTGAGCATCTGCACCGGGGACAATGGCATAGCATCACCTGATCCGGCGACGACAATCATCTCCCCATTCGCCCCTAACCCATCAAACAGTTGCGCGATGGCCTGACCGTTCGGTGCTGTCGCCAGAATCACCTTGGCGCCACCCATTTCCTGCAGACATTTCGCCGCGTCCTCCGACAGTGTATCAATGTACCGATGGGCCCCAAGTTTCAGCGCCAAAGCCTCTTTATCGCGTCCACGCGATACGGCGACCGTATGGAACCCTGCCTTGCGCGCGTACTGGATTGCAAGGTGTCCCAGTCCGCCAATTCCTTGGACAACCACCAAATCCCCCGCGCGGGCCGCACTGTTGCGCAGCGCCCCAAACGTCGTCACACCTGCACACATCAAAGGCGCGGCATCGACGGCCGACAGCCCGTCCGGAATGCGGGCAAGGCCATCTGCAAAAGCGACCATATACTCGGCGTAACCGCCGTCCATCGTCAGCCCTGTCACTTGGTCGTGACCACCATTCCAGCCGACCCCAACCCGTTCACCGACCTCAAAGCCCAGAACGCCTTCGCCAATCTGATCGATCACGCCGATTACTTCGTGTCCAGGAATCCTCGGATACTGCATGTGCGGAAAATGGCCCTCAATGGCCACGACTTCTCCGTGACACACACCACATGCCTCGACGCGAATGCGGACCTGACCGCGTCCAGCTTCTGGTATTTCCCGTTCCACCAATTGAAGTGCACCATTTCGCTCAGGAATCTGTACTGCTTTCATCGTCGCCATGTTCCTCACACTCCAACGCCATAGTTTGCCTCAGTAGCGTAGCGGACTGGGCTGCACGATGCAAATTCATACCATTACCCTCAATCAATTAATGGGCTTCTAATGGGCTTCATGAGCGATCGGCAGCGTAATCCGTATCGTCGTGCCGGTTTCACCGCTGTCCTGAACTCCGATATGCCCGCCGTGCGCCAGCACGATAAACCCACAAAAGGCGAGCCCCAGTCCTACCCCATTCTGTTTGGACGAACGGAACGGCGTAAAAATGGTCTCCCACTCGTCCTTCGGAATACCGGTTCCGGAATCTTGAACATCGAGGTGAATATAATTTTCGACAACATGCAGCTTGACGCAGACACTTTTGTGCAGCGCGTCCGGTGGAATTGCCTCAATACCGTTTTTCATGAGATTGACGAGCACCATGCATAACTTTTCTTTATCGACCGATGCTTTCACCTCGTAAGCATCCTTTGCAACCTGCAGTTGCGTCGACACGGCGTGCTTATCCGCAATCGGCCCAACAATGCGGAGTGCATCGCGTACAATATCGACCACCGGCACACTTTGAAAAACGACATGTCCATTCTTCAGGAACTCGTTAAATTCGTGCACGACATTGTCCGCATGCTGACCAGCCAATTTCATGCGGTGCACCAATTCGACCCCGCGCTCCGACAGTTCCGGCTCCACTTTGGGCAGAAAGTCCAGCGCAAACTTCATCGCAACCAGCGGCGTCTTCAACTCATGCACCATGGACTGTGTCACCAGCCGCAAATAATCGACACCCTGCCCCCGTTCTCGACGAATACACTCTCGCAGGTAATCGTACAAACTTCTCGACATGACGTTGACGCGGTTGGCCAGATCTCCAATTTCGTCATTGCGTCGAACGACTACCGGCTCATTGAAGTCGTGATTGGCCAACCGGTTGACCTTATCCGCAATCTCGCGAATCGGACGAATCAACAAGCTCGACGCGAAATACGCAATCACCACGATGAGGACCAATAGGACAAGCGAAATCATTAAACTGTTGTGCAACTGCTTATGCAGCGTGCGGGTAATCGTACCGTAATCCGTCACCACTTCCACGACATACTTCGTGCCGCTCTGCGACTCCGGCATAAACGTCTTCACGACCTTGTGCCCATGGACATCGTCGAGCACAGTCTGGATTTTTTGCGTCCGCAACGCAGCGTTTTTCTCTGCGACGTCAAGAGCTTTATTTTGATAGGTGTACTTGCCATACATGACAGGTTGATTGGCCACGTCCACCCAGGACGTCTGTTTATACCGATATTGAATCGGTTTCGTGCCGAAATTCTGGTTCAAAACGGTCAGCCCGACAATCGCAGGCTCCGACTTGAGAAGCTGCTGAATAAACGTATCCGTCCCCACGTCATCGGCGTAGTCTTCGAGTGATGAGCTTTCAATGAAGGGATCGATAATATAATTGGTTGATCCGTCATAGTAGTACCCCCACTTATCCACCTTGGTCGGATCAGACGTGGCATTAGCAAACGGGCCTGTCCAAAAGTCTTTCATCGCCGTACCGTATGTCGACAATTGCGGCTTTCCTTTTAAGAGATCTTGAAAAGCCTTGTACCACAGATTCATCTGCTTCGTACTTAATCCCACTTCTTTGGGATCCGACGATTTCACCCCGACAATGTCATTGACTGTCGGCTGAAACAGCGTAATCTCACTGACACCGACATTTTTGGCGACCTCGCGCAATTGCGCGTTGGTCACTTTCGCGGCATCGGGATTCAGTTGGTGCTCGGCCGCGATAGCCGCCATACGCAATTCTGTCCCGAGTAAATTGTCGATATATGTTTCACCGCGCCTAGCCTGGCCGATCTCTAGATTGAGCTGTTGCGAAACTAAGCGATTCTGCTCGGTGATTCGCTGCTCCAAAATCGACTTGGTCGACCAGTAGTAAAGCGCGTTACTGAGCACGAGAATCATGACCATCACACTCACCAGGACTAGTAGTGTCTTGGTTCGTATGGAAAAACACATTGGTATCTCTTTCACCTTGCTTACCACCCCTATATCCCCTTAATCATAGTGGATTTTTAAGGAATGCGGAAATGGCACTTTTTGCGTACGCAGTCAGGGGAAGCCGCGCTTTCGGTTGTTTGCCCTCCGCTTTCTCTTTAAATTTCAGGAAACTTGTAACATACCCCGTCACTCATACGTTATGAGCGTTTTGCAGATTTATAAACTCCCGCAGGGCAAGGGTTCTGAGGGCATGAAAAAGGACTTCACCCCAACCTTCGAGAAAATTTCAAGTAACCCAAACCAGAAATTTTCGAGGAGGGAAGTCCCACTATGTATATTCTCCAACCATCGCTCTTTTCCTTTGAAGACTGGTTAGAAATTGACTCCAGCGATCGTCTGCCCTTGTTCTTTGCTGTCTTGGATTTACAACCCTATGCTTCAAAATTGAGAAAACAGTCACCCCAAGGCGCGAAACCTATGAATCGTGAAGCGATTCTGCGTGCATTGCTGGCTGCTCCGCTTGAAGGAATCTCAACGTTCACAAGGCTTCATGAACGGTTGGCGCTAGATATATGCTTTCGCTACCAGTGTGGGTTTCGAATCGACGAAGCAGCCCCGTCGGTCTCCACACTGAGTCGCGTGTTTTCAGCCGTTGTTGAGTTGGGTCTCGCTGAGAAGCTCTTCATTGACCTGGTTAGTCAATGTAAAGAAGCGAGCATCATCAACGGACGCCATTTGGCTGTGGACAGTGCCGCCGTGAAGTCCTACGAGAAAAAACAACCTAAGTCCAAGAGCCAGGAAACGGGCAATGCCAACTGGGGCGCAAAATACGATACCTTTGGCAACAAGCTTGCTTGGTTCGGATACAAATTCCACTTGGCTGTGGACACCGCGAGTGAACTGCCAGTTGCTTTGGATGTCACACCAGCGAACGTCTTTGATGGTGAGATGGCGGCGCCATTGCTGGAACACGTCGTGACGACGCACGGTTGGAAAATCGACTTTGTCATGATGGATGCTGGATATGATCAAGTCAAAAACTATGAAACGGTTCGTCAATATGGTGCACAGGCGATTATCGCGATGAACAAGCGCGGTGAAAAAGAACCGCCTGAAGGAATCGCATCGGACGGGACGCCGCGTTGCACGATGGGATATAACATGGTGTATTGGGGTGCGGACGGTGACCGACTAAAGTTTCGCTGTCCGCACGCGGTTGGGAAGGTGGATTGTCCGCTTGGAATCGCGGCATGTTCCGAATCCAACTACGGTATGGTGGTCAAAAAGCGGATCACAGAAGATATTCGGCGGTACTGCACACCACACCGAGGCACGCAGAATTGGAAGTTGTTATACAACGAGCGAACTGCTGTAGAGCGTTGCAACGCAAGGCTTAAGACAAATTTGACGGCAAACGACGTCCATGTCCGAGGCATCCGAAAAGTAAAGGCGTACATGTTCCTCAACGCGATCGTGTTACTTGCATCGGCACTAGCTGTGAACCATATCGAACGACACAAGAAAACTGCATAAATCATAACAAGTTGACCTGATGAGACACGGCGCAAGAATACCGATATATGGAATATTGTCTGCTTACCCTAGGTGTTGTTCCTTTTTCACCTCCACCCAAAACGACCATTCTGCAAAACGCTCGTTATAACAGAAGAAGAAAATAGCAATTTACGTTGAAGGGGGAAACCACATGCACACGATGACCACCCGCGGCCGATTGATACCACTCGCCATCGCGGCGATGGCCGCCACGCCGTTCTTGATGACACCATCCGTGCACGCTGCAAACACGCAACACAAGATTCCTATCTCGATTTCCGGCAAACAGGTCTTGTCCATCCCATCCATCGTGGCACCCGACCCGGTCACCGGCAAACAGACCAGTTGGCTACCCGCCATGGACGTGGAAACCATCGCGCGCAATCTCGGCTTAGACGCCCATTGGATAAGCGGCGCCAACCAACTGCAGTTGCTCCTGCCAGTGGGATCAACCGCGCCCAGCGAACAAACACTGTCCTACCACTCGCCGAAAAACAATCAGTTTATCACCTTAGTCAATTTCAAGCCGGTTCAATATGCACCCGTGCTTCAACAAAAGGGGCAGAGCACAGAGGATTATCTGCCCGTCTACTACGTGATGAAGACGTTCAAATCGTTGGGAATCTCCAGCACCTGGAACGGATCTGCCTGGACCTTTACAAATGCATTTCAAACAACGGACGCGAGCCCGGTTTCTTATCCGCTCAATACGACGTTCTCGCTCACCCTTGCAAACGCGGACGCGCAAGACGAGGGGCTGCCAACGCCACCTGTCCCGCCTGCGTCGCCTGTGACCCTCACCCTGCCCTTCATTTCGTCGCTCAAACCATCGACGCAGGCTTTTCCTGATGCAAATCACAGCATACCAGTCGAAGATTACGTCCAGACGGGCTCAGCAGAGTACACGATAGAAGCCCCGATGGACAGTGTCGAGGCGTGGTACAAACAGGCATTTCCCGCACAGGGATATCATCAAGTCGGCTCAGGGCAAACCGGCAACTTCAAAACGGGAACCTATTCCGAAAGTCTGATCTTCGCGCCCACATCACAACAAAGTATGGATCCACTCTCCGTCACGGTCAGCTTCGAGCCTATCGACAATGGGCAAACGCTGGTCGACTACTGGGTGTCGGATGTCGTCCTGCCTCCAAGGCCACAGGACACATATCTCCCTTCCAATGTCTCTGAGGTCGACGTAACCGTCACCGGATCGGCAACCGCGTCCGCAGCCAACAGCGCGGCTTCTGGCACTTCGGGGGAAAATTCGGACAATGCGTCGATGAAGATTACCGATGCCACCACCATTCAAAAACTGGTCGCAGCCATTAACGGGTTGACGAACGTGGCGTCAGAGGGTGTGTCATCGGGCGCAACAGCGACCGCCGCCAGCAACGCGCCAAACCAACCCGCGTCAATCCTTGACACAATGGCGACGCTAACCTTTATCACGACAACTGGGCAACAGTATCAAGTGACTGCAGAAAAACAGGGACAAACGTACCTGCCGGTCACCGTTCAAGGCATTCCGCTGGAGGATAATGCGGGAACAGTCTGGACGACCTTGGAACAATCCGTCCACCTTCCACAATCGTGAACCACTATCTCCGACAGTTTGAAGTTGCTAGAATTGTGGTGAATTGATGTCATAGACTATCTAATGTGTCCTACATCCGTGGGAAGACTCATCAACTGAGTGTTCCGTGACCAAATCAACCACCAGGAGTGATGATATGGGAGATTGGCAACGCTATTTGGACGAACATCAGACTAGGTTTACCGAGGAACTTGTGGACTTGCTGCGAATTCCTAGCATTTCAACGGATTCCGCCTACCGCGAAGAGGTCCGGAGCGCCGCGCGTTGGACCGCCAACCGGCTGCAACAGGCCGGCATAGAGCACGTGCAAATCATGGAGACTGGCGGTCATCCCATCGTCTATGCAGATTGGCTGCACGCGAAGGGACGTCCGACGGTGCTTATCTATGGACATTTCGATGTGCAACCGGCTGATCCGCTCGAACAATGGGCCCATCCCCCATTCGAGCCACACATCGAAAACCACACCGTCTACGCACGGGGTGCCTCGGACATGAAAGGAAATGTCCTGTTGCCGATTCTCGCTTGTGAAGCGCTGCTTCGTTCAACAGGCGAGCTCCCCATCAATATCAAATTTCTCTACGAAGGCGAGGAGGAAATCGGAAGCCCATCGTTGGAGCCATTCATCAAGTCCAACAGTGACTTGCTTGTCTGCGATATGGTCGTGTGTGCGGACGGCGGTGTCGGATCGAAAGAAGCCCCCGTCATGAACGTCGGACGGCGCGGCTTGACGGCCATTGAAATCCACGTCAGAAGCGCCAACACGGATTTGCACTCCGGGGGTGCGGGCGGCATGGCTCCAAACGCAATTCATGCACTTGTCGCCCTACTCGACTCCATGCGCGACAGCGAAGGGCGCATTTTGGTTGAAGGGTTTTATGACGACGTTCGCCCCATCACCGACGACGACCGAAAAGAACTCGGACAGTATCCATTTCATCCTGAGGTATATAAGGAGAATACCGGGATTAAGGACTTTTTCGGCGAGCCGGAGTACAGCCCTGTCGAGCGAAATACGATGCGGCCCACGCTTGAAATCAACGGTATCTACGGTGGCTATCAGGGCGAAGGGACGAAAACGGTGATTCCACGCGAAGCTACAGCCAAAATCACCTGCCGATTGGTCCCCGACCAGACGCCTGAAAAAATCCGGCAGCTGCTCATCGCGCATATCGAGCGGCATGCGCCAAAGGCGGTCGACGTGACGGTCGAAACGTTTGCAGGAGACGCCAAACCATACGTCATCCCGCGCCATCACGAGGGGCTGTTGGCACTGGAGCGCGCGCTTTCTGCCGTGTCGGACAAACCGCCCGTACGCGTCCGCGGCGGCGGTACCGTGCCGGTGACCGCCCTGCTGAAAGATGCGCTCGGTGTTGAGACCATCACGCTCGGCGCGTCGCTTGGGAACGATCACGCCCATGCCCCAAACGAGCACTACGATTTGCAGAACTTCGCGCGAATCCAACGCGCATTCTGCCTACTTTTTGAAGAACTGGCCAAGGCGTAACGCGCTTGACCCGACAGTTGGCGCGTTGCACATGAAAAGCTTCCAGTTACATGCGTGTAGATAGAAACAGCGCCCGGCCAATGTGCAAAGACGCACCTTCGCCGGGCGCTGTTTTCAACCCAATCATCATTTACTCGATACGGAATATAAACCTATACCCTCAACCCTGTTCGACGCTTGGCCCTGAACGGATAACCGATACGGACCCCCAATCCAGTGTCAAATAGCGCGTGGCGTTGCCCACGCCCAACAAGACAATTAATGTGGCGAGCGAGATCCACGCGCCGACTTGCCCCAGGTGAACGACCAATACCAAGATAAGCGTCAGTGGGATAAACACCAGCCAATTGGATATCAACGACATGCGATACAAATAGGTCGTATCTCCCACGCCGCGCAGGCCGCCGGCAAAAATAATATTGGCGCCATCAAACAACTGGATGAACGACGCAATGTGAATCAGTGAGATAGACAGTAGATACACGGCCGGATCGGACGTATAAATCTTTGATACTGGAAGCGCAAACAGCCACAGGAAGATAGAGAACAGCGCCATGAAAATCAGGCCGCCGGCCGCAGTCAACAGCCCGCCCTTTCGGGCCTGTGCCGGAGCCCCCGCCCCGATGTCCTGCCCAACGATGACAGTCGCTGCAGCGCCAAATCCGTTCGCTGGCATAAACCCGAGCGACAAGATGTTGAGCGCAATTTCGTTTGCCGCCACCGCCGTCGTGCCTAGTCGCGTGATACACATCGTAAAAATGAGCATACCAAGGCTCATGGACAACTCCATGACACTCAGTTTGATACTTTCCTTCGCGAGCAGTCGGATGCGCGACCACTCTATCCCATACCAGGTACGCGTCGCGAACCGCTTCGCATACCACCCGTAATAGACGATGAGACTCAGGACAAATCCAAGTCCCTCCGTAATCACCATGCTCCAGGCGGCACCCTGTAAACCAAATCCGCGCCAACCCAATGCGCCGTACGTCAAGAAATAGGTCAAGACAATGAGCAATCCATTGGTAATGATGGAGATGATCATCGGCGTCCGCGTATCACCAACCGCGCGCATATACGCGAAAAACACGACGGTGAACATCGTAAATGCAAACGAGAACATTCGCACGCCCAAATAAGGCGTCCCAGCCGTGACGATGGCGCGATTCGCACCGAGCATCACGAGAATCTCCCGGGGCAACACAATACATGCCACAATCCAGATGACGTCGAGTGCAAGCGCAATCAGGAGGGCGGCCTGCATCCGCTTATTGCCTTCCAGCATTTTATTCTCGCCGAAGTTTTGTGAGACGAGAAAGTTGATAGATTCATTGAGACCAGCGAACAGCGCCCAAACGTTGTACATAAAAATATTGCATATTCCCACAACGGCAATCGCTGTTGGGCCCAGCCGGCCGACGATAATCAATGTCAGCATACCGGTCAGCGTCATCGACGAAAACGTGAGAATGGATGGTAGTGCCAATCGCAGTATCCGCTTCCACATGGCCACGTATGTCTCGCTTTCTAAGTCAATTCTTCATCAAGGCCAATTGCCGATGGCTCCACTTGATGCCCACCACAAATCACGATTTCAAACTACCGCATCCAGGCCCCGTCCCGCAATCACTTCTGGTGCCCGGATATAAATTTTTGTCACGAAAATCGGCGAAAATGAAACGTTTTTATCTCCAGATGGCAAAGCAGGAGAATCAGGGGATACAACCACCCAGCGGGGAGGATATGTGGAAGTTAAGAGACAGCGCAAACCTTCGATACGGCAGCTTCAGTCTGTCTCAGCCGGGAACCGGACGCGAAAACAGGAACCGCATTCGAGTTCACTTTCGACTTCTATGGTGCCCGAAAATGCATCGACCAGTTTTTTCACCATAAACAGACCGATACCTTGTCCACTGGCCTTATCGTTCATCTTTTGATATTTTTGAAACAATCTTCCTTTTTGTTCGGCACTCATACCACATCCATCGTCAATCACTTCCACCGTCAGGGACCGGTCCACTTGATACGCACGAATCATAACTTGTCCGCCTTCATAGCTATACTTGATGGCATTGCTTAACAGGTTCGATAGAATCAGCTTAAATCCAGAGCGATTCGCACAAATCGTAGCCGCCTCTTCCAAGTGAATCTCGCTCACCAGCGTGACATTCTGCGTTCGCGCTTTGGCTGCCATAATTTCTAGGACTTCCTGCATCAGTTCGCGCGGCCGAATCAACTTTTTGGCCCACAGTGCATCCGACGACAGCATGTGTTCCGTGCGAATGATATCGGATATCTCGTGATCAATGACAGTACAGTAATCAATAATCGAAGATAGCTTGTCCACGTGGGCGGAGTCCGCTGGCGTCGCATCCTTGAGCAGGGACGCATACGCTTTAATGACGGTTAAGGGATTGCGCACCTCATGCGAGATCACATGGACAAAATCCAGTTTCTCCTTGTACAAGTCGCGTTCCGTTTCGAGTTCGCTCTGCACAGATAGTGACGGGAGCGTAATGGAATTTCTTCGACTCGCATATAAACTCGATTTAACCATATCCACATCCGTCATTAACAAGGGATGACTGCGCATCATTTCAATCATCACGGCGGACGGGACTGTCCCACTGTCATACGCACAAACCGTCAGAAAGCCAAGGTCGCTCACCGTAATATCGCAACTGCACTCGTAGGTGTGCAGACGCTCGACAATGTCCTCTTGCGCTTGCCAGTCCACATGCCCCCATAGGCGGATAGAACGGCCCGCACCCAAATGGGGTTCGACAACATCTTTTAGATTTTGCAGCACGCGCTCAAAGTGAAAATCACGATACATCATATAGAACTTAAAGTTATTGACGTACGTCATTTGTTCAAGAAACGATGCGCGTCGTGACGCCTCGAGAAGTTCGCGAAGTGCAGTATAGTTCTGCAGGCTGTCAATGTAAATCACATGCTGACCCATGTTCAATCCCATTTCGATAAAGGAAACGACATTTTCTAAATAGGCCGATTGCGTTTTGTAGAAATACAGAATATGAGCACCATTCTCGACCGAGATGGACTTTGTCAATGGGATTGATTTTTGCATCAGATGTTCCTCACTTCACTTTCTACAAAAGGCGTAAGTCGTCTATCCACGAATCGGACAGCGCGAACCCGCCCGTAAAACGGGCGGCGTTCTGTGTCGATATCTCCGCGCGCTCCAAATGACGTCACGACCCCGCTTCAGTCTGTACGTCAACAGGATACATCAATGCGCGTTAACGCTTTTTTGCTGTTCCATCACCTTCTGGTGGGATGGCAACCACAGCGCAATGACGAAGTTCACAATCGCAATTGCAAACATGACAATAAAAATCAAATGGATGGCATGCGCCAACGTCTGGTGAACCACATCCACCAATTGCGTCGGAATCTTGGTGCCTCCACTCGTCCCCGCATCACTGATTAGTTGATTCAAATCGTGCGCGTTCACCGATTTTGGCAAGTGACTTTGCGCATACGAAGCGGTTGCGGTGTTGAATATTGTACCAAAAATCGTGACGCCAACCGTTTGCCCCAAGGAGCGGACAAACGTATTCGAAGCCGTAGCTGCGCCCCGCATTTGCCAACCTACCGCAGACTGAATCATGACGGTTGTGGGGGTAATCGAGTAACCCATACCAAACCCCACAACAATCATCAGCCCGACGAAGTACCAATACGGGGAATGTAAAGAAATCGCCAGTGTCCACGCTCCACCAAGGACCACGAGCACTGCGCCGACCATTGTCGTAGCCTTCGTCCCCATCTTGTACATGTACCGGCCAGCCAAGGTTGATCCCAACGGCCACGCAATCGACATCGGCATTAACGTAAGTCCGGAGTTCGTCGCACTATGCCCCAAGATGGACTGAATCCACATCGGCAGATAAACATTTGCGCCAATCAAGACAAAACTCAAGAGAAACCCAATCACATTCGAGACGGCGATCACCGGAAGACTAAATAGCGAGAGCGGGAGCATCGGCTCTTGCACCTTGGATTCAATCCACACAAAGAGTGCAAGAAACACCAAAGCCCCAACAAACAAACCAATAATCGTCACTGAATCCCAGGCATACGCGTCCCCGCCATTCAACAACGCATACAAGAGCGCAGAGATGCCAAGGGTGAACGTAATCGCACCCCAATAGTCAATTCGTTTCGACTTGCGTTCATAGCTTTCGTGTAAGAAAGAAAGTACCAGAATGAGCGAAATTGCCCCCACCGGCAGATTGATGTAAAAAATCCAGCGCCACGAGATGTTATCTACGAAAAGTCCGCCGACGAGTGGCCCTAATAGACCCGCAACGCCCCACACAGCGCTGAAGACACCCTGCATACGCGCGCGTTGTTCACCGGGAAATAAATCGCCAATAATCGTAAACGTGACAGGCATCACCGCACCTGCGCCAATCCCCTGAAACGCGCGAAACCAGATGAGCTGTGGCATCGATTGCGCTAACCCGGACAGCATCGAGCCAACCACAAACAAGATGACACCGATGGTGAACACGACCTTACGGCCAAATAAATCGGATAACTTCCCATAAATCGGCGTCGTTACACACGTAGTCAATGTGTAAATGGCAAACACCCAACTATACAAGTTGAGCCCGCCCAGTTTGCGGGCGATATCCGGCATCGCCGTACTGACGACTGTAACGTCGATAGCGACCAGAAAAACAGCGACGAGCATTGCAATCGTCACCATTCTTCGGTTCGTTGTCTTCTGCATGCACTATCCATCCTTAACCGTAAAATCGATACTTGATGAAGCCTTTCAACCATAAAAAAAGAACCTCTGTATTCAGGAGTCCATCCTTCCAATACATGTATCTACCCAAGCCAGCTTCGCTTCACAGATGGTCAACTCATAATCGAGCACGTTCAAAATATGCGGACGCTCAGCCTCAGAGATGGAAGACGCCTTACGAACGTGTTCAGCGTGTGCTTCCAAGCCACCAGCTTCCACTTCGAGGAAAACTTTGTACTGACGAAGAATCTCAAGTTGCATATCGTGGCTTAAGTGATGAAATTTGCTAAGTTTGATGCGAAATAGGTCCTCTGTCTCCTGATTGTGTTCAAACGGACGACGAACGAGGCGATAAAACTCCGCGTCCCCTGCCGCGGTAATTTGATAGACCTTCCGCGGTTTCCCGCGACTAGACTCCCCTAGTTGTGGAATCTGTTGAATCAGGCCCTCTTCCTCCAACCGTGCGATAACCGAATATAACGTGCCCCAACTGACCTGCCGCAAGGGACCCAGTGTCTGTGAGAGAATCTGGTGAAGTAGGTAGCCATGCATGGGGCTATCCTTTAATTCGCCGAGAATAAACAACTCGTACAACACATTCCCCCTCCTGAATATGAATTGAACGATAAATTTTATACCGTTTCATTATAACAGTACGATATATCATAGACACGTTCAATGAACATACCATCACCCCATCGCCCGCGCACTCGCCCAGTCAATGACCTCCACGACGGTACGTAGGCCTAGTCTCTGACACAACACGATTTCCCGTCTCCACACTTCGGCTGTCATCCGCACATCCGCGTCCGCCTGATGTCGCCCCTGCACAGGAACACCCAACCAGGCACACGTCTCATCCAAGGTAGGCACCCGCGGCAATCGACCTAAAGCCTGTGCCACAACCGCCGTGTCAATGACAATCGGACGCAATTGCAGCTTCCACAACTGACGAGCATGCCGCCCAAGAAACGAAAGCTCATGTCGCGCGTGGTGAGCAATCCACACGCGGTTGAGCGACATCGACAGCGCCTCCTCCAAAACGTCGCGCAAGTCGCGCCCCCCCTGGACAATTTCCGGAGACAAGCCGGTGATATCCCAGATGGTTTGAGGTACGCGCGAGACATCTGGATGTCTCACAAACTGATAGAAAAAATGAGAGAAGTCATCTAACCCGGTCATACAACCTGCCGCAAGGGATAGCACAAGGTCGGTCTGCGCGGAGAATCCGCTGGTTTCGATATCAATGACAAAGTACTGTGCATCCGAGAGGGCTGATTCCCAGACGCGCTGTGCGCTGGTTCCAACCGTCGGTACAGAATTGAGTCCGCTCGCATCCTCGCCTCGATTCGCCCCTCGAAACCACCTCACATTGCTTCACCTCGGTTTTCGAAACATGCGGTGTACAAAGCGCTCCAACTCGCGCACAGCCCGCAGGTGCTCAATCGTCAGCGTGCGCTCCGCCTCTCTAAGCGTCGACCAGACAATCTTGTCGGTCGGCACGGTGCCGCGCAGCACGTCTGTCGCTTGCGCGCGGAGACGAAGCTGCCAACCATGCGTCAACGCCAACTGAACGCGAGAAGCCAGATCTTCCGCTAGCTGACCGCCCGCTGCAAGTGCCCTTAATCGTTCACGTGTGTTTAGATGCTGAACTTGATAAACAATTGCCAACAGGCGGACGGCGTGAACAACTGGGTTGATGAGGCCCTCCTTGATCTGAAGATATTCAACATCCTCAATTCGCTCGGTCTGCACATGGCCAAATCTCGATAAAGGAACTGTGTTGTGAATTCCGAGATGAGCCATTTCCCAACAAATAAACGGCGAATTCCGAATCCCCTCATAGGCGAGTGCCGCAACAGGCCACCACGCCTCAAAATCAAACAGTGGGCAGCCGTCTATCATCATGAATAAATATCTGACATTTTCCCAGTCTGGATAGCTCAAATATTGCTCGATCCGCCGTTGCCAGTCGACGATTGAGCCAATCCAGCGCGGATTGGTGCCCATGACAAACCCTTGACAAGGGGGGAATCCAAAGTCAACCACCCCTCGAATAAAGCGATGTAAGGCGTCGAAGACGTCCTCCCCATTCACTCGGCCCGTTGTCACGATTGCGTAATCCAAGTCGCTATAGAGACTATCTTCCCCGCGTCCGCCAGAACCAAATCGGATGTACTGCAGATGTGGCAATAGCTGTTCTGGAATATAGTGCGCCCAGGCCGACTGTAATGCGTGTTGCCTGACGAATTGATAATGCTTGATCCAGATATCTACTGACCCGCCATCGTTCAGCCAAGCTAACGTAACCTCCGCCACGGCCTGCGTCCATTCTTTTCGCCGATGATGCCCCTCGGGTATCTCCAACCAGTTTACATCGAATTGCGGGAAGGCGAGCATACGCAGCCCTCCTTTCTCGTCACCAGCATCACGTCAGACTTTGGGCAAAACATGGAGTTTGCAGCTATGATAACACGCTCGTACCACTTCAATATGGTCAGAAACCTCGTTGTGGCATATGATGAAAGTGAGTATAGGCAACCCATTTTGGCTCTCCCTCGCGCTCACCACTCTCTTCTCCTGTGGAGGCTACATAATGATAAACAATATCGATAAGGCAACCATTCTTCAGCGAGCCATAGAAGCGAACGTTCGCTACGTCCGTCTACAATTTACAGATTTACACGGGTCGTTGAAAAATGTCGAAATCCCGGTCGATCAATTGCGTCAAGCACTGGACGGCAACATCATGTTTGACGGTTCATCCATTCACGGGTTTGTGCGAATTGAAGAATCGGACATGTATCTGCAGCCGGACTTATCGACTTGGTTATTGCTCCCGTTCGCCCCAGATGGCACGACTATCGCTCGCCTCATCTGCAATATCTGCCTGCCCGACGGCACCCCATTTTCGGCGGATCCTCGGGGCATCCTGCAGCGCGTAATGGATGAAGCCAAAACGTTCGGCTTCGATGACTTTCAAATCGGCGCTGAGCTGGAATTTTTTCTCCTGAGGTTGAACGCATCCGGGAAACCCAGTACCTCCCCGAATGATTACGGCGGATACTTCGACATCGCCCCAATGGACGCGGGCGAAAATTGCCGTCGCGACATTGTGCTCACCTTGGAACAAATGGGCATCGACGTCTTGTCGTCGCACCATGAAACAGCACCTGGGCAACACGAGATTGATTTGCCGCCCACAGACGCGCTGACGGCCGCAGATAGAATTGCGACATTGAAAATGGTGGCGCGAACCATCAGCCGCACACACGGGCTGCATGCCACGTTCATGCCAAAACCGCTGCAAAACGAGGACGGCTCCGGCCTCCACTGCCATTTATCCCTACACCACAATGGTAAAAACGCGTTCTATCATCCGGACGCCGTGTATCACCTCAGTCCCATCGGCACTGCATTCATTGCTGGGTTGTTATTTCACGCCCCCGCCATCACAGCCATCAGTAACCCATTAGTCAACAGTTACAAGCGGTTGATTCCCGGGTATGAAGCACCAGCCTATGCGTTTTGGTCAACCAAGCATCGCATGCCGTTTGTCCGTGTCCCAACCACGCTTGACGACAGCACACAGATAGAACTGCGTTCACCGGACGCCGCTTGTAACCCATACCTGACGTTTGCGGCCATCCTGAAAGCCGGATTGGACGGAATTCGAAGTCAACTTCAACCGCCGCGCCCCGTCGACAGTTCGGTCACAGGCATGTCTGAGGACGAGCGTTTCCAACATCAAATTGTGCCACTGCCGGCCAATCTTGAAGCGGCCATCCACGCCCTCGAGGAAGATGAGATGATTCAAGACGCATTGGGCTTACACGCGTTTTCACACTACATTCAGGCCAAGTTGGTGGAGTGGGAACAGTATCGAGCCACCGTGCACCCTTGGGAGTTGGACAACTATTTAGCACACTATTAATCCGTGAAATACACGGCTTCATGCAGGAAAGAGGCCTGACACACCGCGTGCCAAGCCTCCCTTATCCGTTTCTCTATCCATTTCGATTCCGTTCCATTTCCCTAAACCCACGATTGATCTATTGATGCGAAAAGGCAGCTGCCCAAGCGCTGTATGCGCGCCTACACAGTTCCTTCCAGCAAATTATTTCCCAGAAAACGGCGTCGTGTGATCTCCGAACAGGTGCTTGATTTCAGCTGGTGGAATCGATTCAGGATAAGCCGACTCGTTGTGCAGCGCAACGTCGAGGCCCATAATTTCCTCTTCCTTCGTGACGCGAAGCCCCATCACCAAATCCACAATCTTGAGCAAAATGTACGTACCGACGCCGGAGAACACCCAGGTTGCAACCACACCAATCAATTGCAGCAACAGTTGATAGGGGTGTCCTGCGAACAATCCATTCGATCCGGCCGAGTTGACCGTCGTGGTCGCAAACAGCCCAGTGGCAAGCGCTCCCCAGGTGCCACCAATCCCGTGGCCGCCGAAGGCGTCCAACGCATCGTCGTAACCCAGTTTCTGCTTCATAAAAGTCGAGGCGAAGTAGCAGATTGCACCGCCCAACAAGCCGATGACAATGGCGCCACCCGGCGTGACAAACCCGGCAGCCGGCGTAATCGCCACCAATCCGCCAACGGCACCCGCACAAGCGCCGACCAACGTAAAGTGACCCGTTCGAATCCGCTCTACGATGAGCCAGCCAATGGCTGCGGCAGCGGTCGCGGTGTTGGTCGTCATGAAGGCGTTGGCAGAAACGAAGTTTGCGCCCAATGCACTACCGGCGTTAAACCCGAACCAACCAAACCACAGGAGTGCGGTACCTAAGAGCACAAAGGGCACACTGTGCGCTCGGATGGACGGAGATCCATGTTCTGCGCGCCGACCGAGGTACAAGGCCGCCACCAATCCAGCCACACCAGACGAAATGTGGACGACTGTGCCACCTGCGAAATCGAGGATGCCCAGGCTATGGAGCCAGCCACCAGCACCCCATACCCAGTGGGCGAGCGGATCATAGATAAAGGTTGCCCACAGGACAATGAAAAGCACAAACGACGAGAATTTCACACGTTCGGCCAAGCCACCGACAATCAGTGCAGGCGTGATGATGGCGAACATCATCTGGAAGATGCTAAACACCATGCTCGGTATGGTACCGGCGTAATCGGAGTCAGGCGCCGCGCCAACCCCGTGCAGCAAAAACCACTGCAGCCCGCCGAATAGACCATGAACATCCGGGCCGAACGCGATACTGTAACCAAACAGCACCCACTGAACAGAGACAATCAAAATGACTGCGACAATTTGAAGCATCGTGGTAATCACGTTCTTTGCCCGAACGAGTCCACCATAGAAAAACGCCAAACCAGGTGTCATAATCAGAACAAGTGCGGAAGAAGCCAAAATCCAAGCCGTGTCTCCTGTGTCAATTTTGGTGGTCGTGTCAGCAAACCCAACACATGGAACCAGAAGTACGCCGAACAGGGCACTCAAAAAGGCAACAATCTTGGTCCTCACGGTGTACCGCATCTACTCGCCCCCACTCCACTAACTAAATTTTCTTACTACACTACTTGTGAAAAAAACTGCCGTCAATAAAGTATGTAAGCTTCTCTGACATAGATTAAAAATAAATTCGATCGCGCACGAGGTAGCGGCCGATGTCGAAAATCGACGAACCCATCCATTCACCTTGGATTGGATGACATGCTCATGATTCGGGAACGATACTGGCAAAGTGACCATAACGAGGTGATTGGATATGGCAGAGAGCAGTCAGTCGAATGAAAAAGCCGTGTGGGAAGCATATCTGAAGATGTGCAAACAGGAAGGCAAAGAACCGTCCGCGAAGGACTTTGCCGCGTGGGCAAAAACGCTGCTGGCGAGGCTGTGAGTCTCGCCGCCAACCTTTGAATCAAAAGTCAGCTCGCGGCGACGCGCAAAAAAAAAAAAAATAGCAAGCCCTGCATCCTTCGACAGCATCTGACCTGTCAGTCATGCTAGACTCTCAGCGAAATTGGCAATTATCCCTTTCAGATACCAGGTTCAAACTGGACTGTGCCATTTTGTGAGGTGTCATCGATGCGTTTTCGGATGATTCAAAGGTTCTTGCTAACTTGTTTGTCTATCGTATTTATGCTTGTACCCGGAAAGATTACCGAGCAGCATGTGCTTCCAACCATTCCTGTTGCAGATGCGAGCACCGCCGCCGTCACGACACCACCACGCGATATTCATCTATCCCAACTTCAGCACCGGCACGTCATGCCGACCATCCGTGACAAGTCGGTGAAACCCGTGCGCCCGACGCTCGAGGTCGGCACGCACGGGACCGCGGCACTGTGGTTAAATGAAGCGCTGGCGACACTGGGTTATCTGCCGGTGACATTTACCGCTTCAGCGACGAGCGGCGTATCCACGAGCACCGTCGGTCAAACCTTGGCAGGGGCGTTGAATGACGCGCAGTTACAGCCGCTTTCCGGCACCTGGACGTGGCAAGCCTCTTATCCAAGTACGCTCGTAGATCTTTGGAATCCAAATACAGTTTCTGTCATCACGCAAGGGGCTATCATTCGCTTCCAGGCTGACAACCACCTCGCCGTCGACGGTGTGGTCGGCCCACAAGTGTATCAGGCACTCCAACAAGCCTTACAACACGGCGCACCCACTTTCCATCCATATACGTACGTCACTGTGTCAAAATCGCTGCCAGAACATCTCGACGTGTGGCAAAATGGTCAGAAAGTCTTCACGACACCAGCGAACACAGGTATCGCGTCGAGCCCCACGCCAACCGGCACGTGGCCGGTGTATGCACGTCTTGTCTCTCAAACCATGCAAGGGAAAAACCCAGACGGCAGCACCTATCTCGATCCAAATGTGCCCTATATCAGCTACTTTTACCAGGGATGCGCAATTCACGGGTTTCCACGCGCATCGTATGGCAGCCCACAAAGCCTAGGCTGCGTCGAATTGCCCATCGATGCAGCGAAGACAGTATACGGCCTGATTGGATACGGAACCCTTGTCTCCATTGGGTCGTGACGCGCACACTACCGTGGGATGTTCCGATAAAACGCACAGTCGCGCCCAAACGTATTCCAATCATTCATGTCGTGTTCGATCAAGAACCACTTGATGAGACCCACGACAAGATCACATGGATATCCCACGTCGGCAAATTTTTTGCCAATCGACACAAGTTGCTGCGGCTTGAATTCTGTACACGCGTATACCGCGTCAATCAAGGTCATTAGTTTTGCGTATTGTTTTGGGTTGGCATCCCGTTTCAATCGAAGATCATCATAGATATGTTCGTATTTCGGAGTTTTGGAGCGGCCAAATCGATGCCCATCGACCTCTATCCGAAAATCGTTGCCATTTCGGCGTCCCGGCCGCACAATCCACAGTGTGCTGCCATCCGCCATCGTCTCGACGCAGTATCGATAGCGTGACGTTTTGTCCTGTTTGCCCTCCCCTGGCTCTTCATTGGCGAAGTAGAGGAGCAGCCGTTTGCGGATGGCTAGTCGGCTAAGTCCACTTCGAAACGGTTGAATGTCAATTTCTCGGTATACATACTCTGCCACTCGTCAATGACTCCCTTACGCTGTTCAATGTTGTCATTGTAACGAGCCGCCGCACATGTGTCGATCACGACCGCGACATTTGTCCTTTACTTCTTCGTATAAGGTGCTAAAATTTGATTTGACTGTAAATTTAGACTCCTGTGTATCTTCCGTACAAACTGGCACAGGAACACACCTTACCGTGAAAGGAGGTTCGCCCAATGGACAACACCACCCCGCGCAAGAAAGGCAGCCCATGGTGGTATTTGCTGATTCTCGTGCCACTGATCGGAACGCTCTTCCCTGCGTTTTATTCGTCAGTATCACCAGAGCTGTGGGGCATTCCCTTCTTTTATTGGTACCAAATGCTATGGGTTATCGTCAGTGCGGCTGTCTCCGCAGCGATGTACCTGCTGTTGCGAGAGAACTAAAAAGAGATCGATTGTGGGAGGGGCCTTAGAACATGCAGTGGACAGCACTCGTCGTCTTTATCCTATTTTTTCTACTGGTTACCATTCTCGGTTTTTTTGCCGCCAGGTGGCGTAAGGGTGACCTCAGTAACCTCGAGGAATGGGGTCTTGCCGGCCGTCGTTTCGGCACAATGGTCACTTGGTTTTTAGTCGGTGGGGACATCTATACCGCATATACGTTTATCGCGGTTCCTGGGCTGATGTACGGCGCCGGTGCGCTGGGCTTCTACGCAGTCCCATATACCATTGTCGTCTATCCAATCTTCTTCATGATTTTGCCGCGCTTCTGGTCCGTCGCCAAAAAGCATGGATATGTAACCGTTTCCGACTTTATTCAAGGACGCTTTGACGATAGGCTACTCGCGCTCGCCATCGCACTGACAGGCATCGTCGCCACCATGCCGTACATTGCACTGCAGTTGACCGGTATGCAGGCGGTATTGGCAGCCATGGGCATCGGCGGTGAGTGGCCGCTCATCGTAGCGTTCATCATTCTCGCGCTCTATACCTATACCAGTGGGTTGCGGGCGCCCGCGATGATAGCAGTCGTCAAAGATTTAATGATTTACATCACGGTCATCGTGGCCATTATCGTCATCCCCATCAAGCTGGGTGGCTTCGGGAACATTTTTCATAGCGCCCAAACGGCGCTGGCCCATGCGGCGACGCCTGGCTCCATCGTCGCAACCCCAGCGCAGTACTCGATGTACGGAACGCTGGCCTTTGGTTCCGCTTTGGCACTGTTCCTGTATCCACACGCGATGACGGGCGTCTTCAGCGCCGATAGTCGAAAGACTGTCAAGCGGAATATGGCTTTGCTTCCAGCGTACTCATTTGCACTGGGCATCATTGCGCTACTCGGGTTCATGGCCCTTGCGGCAGGCATTCACACCAAAACCTCCAATGCTGCGGTACCGCTGCTATTCTTAAAAGAGTTCCCTAGCTGGTTTTCCGGGTTCGCCTTCGCCGCCATC
Source organism: Alicyclobacillus acidoterrestris (assembly GCF_022674245.1). Taxonomy (GTDB): domain Bacteria; phylum Bacillota; class Bacilli; order Alicyclobacillales; family Alicyclobacillaceae; genus Alicyclobacillus; species Alicyclobacillus acidoterrestris. Next base: position 204,153 of record NZ_CP080467.1, on the reverse strand, counting down.
GCCATTGGTGCCATTGTTCCAGCAGCTATCATGTCCATCGCAGCTGCAAATCTCTTTACGCGCAACATTTACCGCGCGTATTTCGTCAAGAACGCCACGCCTCAGCAAGAAGGTCGAGTGGCCAAAATTGTGTCTCTCGTCGTCAAACTAGGCGCGTTGGTCTTCATCATTGGATTCCCGCAACAATACGCTATCAGCATGCAGCAGGTGGGCGGTATCTTGATACTACAAACCCTCCCAGCGTTAATTTTCGGCCTATACACGCGGTGGTTTCACCGGCGGGCGCTGTTGGTCGGATGGTTGGCTGGTATCGCCTATGGCATCTACATGTGGTCGACGACCGGCTATAAGTCAACCACCTACACCTTACACCTGTTTGGCCAGGCCATTCCTGCGTACGCCGCCATCTGGGCACTCATCGTCAATGTCATCGTGACGGTCATTTTGACCCTGGTCCTGAATGCGGTAAGGGTAAGCCAAGGCGAGGACAGCACGACGGCCACCGACTACCAACTGGAGACAAACATCTAGTCCTCACAAGGCACGCCGTGTCGACGTCTACGCCAAAGAAGCAGGAGGCCGTTGTAGCCTCCTGCTTCTTTTTGACTCGCATGTGTCATCCCCGTCAACGCGCTTGTCACAGCGTTCGTCACAATTGATTGGAAAACGTGGTATAGAACTTTACCCAACCTTCAGCCATCCCCGGATTTTGTGCCACAACTGCAGGCACCCGCTCCGGCGCCTGCGCGCTGGCGTTCCGCTTGGATTTGCGCCGCCGGTTCACCGCTTTGACCTCATTCGTTGTGACAGCCGGTTCTTGACGCGAAGCCTCATCTGCAGCCTGTCCAGTTGGCGTCGATGTGATATCCGATGGTTTCATTACGCGCGTGACCTCCTCTTCACCTGGTCAATCTGTCACCCACTCGCGGCGCAACGCGAACAAATCTCGAAGTTCCGTCGATGACAGCTCGGTAATCCACTGTTCTCCGAGCCCAACGACATCCTCGCTCAACGCGAGCTTGCGCTCAATCATCTCGTCAATTCGCTCTTCCAATGTCCCCAGGGCGACGAACTTGTGCACTTGCACCCGCTTTGTCTGGCCAATGCGAAACGCTCTATCCGTCGCTTGATTTTCGATTGCCGGGTTCCACCATCGGTCAAAGTGAAATACGTGATTGGCCGCAGTGAGATTCAACCCAACGCCACCGGCCTTGAGTGACAGCACAAACACGCCAGGCCGACCGACACCATCATCACCCGACTGAAACGCCGAAATCATCTCGTCCCGCTTCGCCTTTTGTACGCCCCCGTGCAAAAACAACACAGGTTCCTCGAGAACCTCTTCTAACGCGCGTTGGAGCAATGTCCCCGCCTCGACAAATTGTGTGAACACGAGACATTGATCTCCCTCGGCGCGCAACTCCGACACCATCTCCACCAGTCGTTCCACTTTTGCCGATCTCGCCATAAAAGCACGCCCCTCACCGCCATCCTTCAGGACGAGTGACGGGTGGTCACAGATCTGTTTCAGCCGTGTGAGCGTCGCCAAAATGACCCCACGCCGCTCCATCGGCATGAGCGTGTCCAGCTTCTCCAGCATATCCTGCAACACCGATTCGTAAAGCGCCGCCTGTTCAGCCGTCAGAGGGACATAAACCTTCGCCTCGACCTTGTCCGGCAGATCCAACTCAATCCGCGGATCTGTCTTGACGCGACGAAGCAAAAATGGCCGCACCATCCGCTGTACCCGCCGGATCAGCTCGGCATCGCGCGTTCGTTCAATGGGCTGGACAAACCGCTCCGAAAACTTCCGAAGGCTCCCTAAGTACCCGGGATTGATGAAATCAAAAATCGACCACAGTTCCGTCAACCGGTTCTCCATGGGTGTCCCCGTCATCGCAATTCGGTGACTCGCTCGCAAGCGGCGAATCGCCTGTGACTGCTTCGTATGGGCATTTTTGATATTCTGCGCCTCGTCAAGGCAAATGGAATTCCACTCGACTTGTGTGAGGTCTTGCTCGTCCAAGTTGGCCAGCGTATAAGTGGTGATGACGATATCACTGGTCTTCACCTTCGATTCAAACGCCTCACCGTGCAAACGACTGGGGCCATAGTGGATATATATCCGCAAATCGTCTGGACCAAATCGCTCGAGTTCCTTCTGCCAGTTCCCCAACACCGACGTTGGGCAAATGAGCAGCGACGCCCCGTGTGGCATCAACGTTTGTGCAGATGCTGACTGTTCGCGCGCGTCAGCTGCGGCTTCCCGAATCGCAAGCAAGTAGGCGATATATTGTACCGTCTTGCCAAGTCCCATATCGTCTGCGAGACAAGCGCCAAAACCGTATTTGCGCAGCCAGAGGAGCCACGAGAACCCCTGCTTTTGATACGGCCGCAGTGCACCTCGAAACGTCTTCGGCACATCGTACACTGGGATTTCCACCTGCTGCTCCAGTGTGCGCATCATTTCGTACAAATGCTGGTTCAGTTCCACTTCGAACCCTTTGAGCACCGCTTCATCCCGGTCATCATCTGCAGTGGACGAATCTCCCGAAGCAGGCGATTCGGACATGAGATGCATCTCGATAACGTCCCGCAAACTCAAACCATTGCGCCGCGCCACGTGTTCTTTCAGCCGCTGCGCCCGGCGATAAAAATCGGGATCAATCTGTATCCAGTGCCCGCGAAACCGAACGAGTCGCTGTTTCTGCGCCAAAAGCTCGGCAAACTCCGCATCGGAAACGTCGATTTCGCCGAGAGCGTAACGCCAATCGAACGCAATCGTCTGATTTAGCCCGAACAAGGATTGCTGTGGCGAGCCGACCGTCGACCGGACACTGGCCTTCAGCCGCGGCGCTGCCCGTTGCACCTTTGCCCACCACGCCGGGACGAACAGCGGAACACCTGCGGCACTCAGCACCTGACTGGTCTCGCTGAGAAACGTAAACGCCAGATTTCCGTCGAGTTCGACGCGCAAAGTCTGCGCATCGTCGGCCGCACCGAAGTAGGAAACCAGTCGCCGGATACGATTCATCTGCGCATCAATCTTATCGCGAAACGGCAACCACGCGGGCGGCAAGCTGGAAACTCCGTCGTCGGCGACAGGAACCACATGGTCCACCTGAGCTTTGTCCTGTACAACAACCTGCAGTATCCAAATCTCCGCCTCGTCCTGTGCAGGTTCGACCAACTGCAGACCGACTCGAAATGGCGTTTGGTCTTGCATCCAACCAATTGCAGTCAACCAATCGGACTCGTCGACATACAAGTCCGCCAAGTGGAGTTCCGATGCAAGGCTATCCGACGCGATGGTAGCAAGGGATTCCTGTGCAGCAATGCCGGCTGCAGGTTCCAGGTTGGGATATTCTTGAAGCAACTGATGAAACGCATCTTGCAAATCCGAATTTGTCTCAATATGCTCGACAATCGCCTGATGCACCCAAGTATCCAGATAGTCAAGCGCGATTCGCGATGGTTCATCCAACTCGTTGGGCATGCGAAGACGCCAACGAAACTCTCCACGCAACCACGTCTGGTAGTCTGGCGCAAACCAGCCTTCGCGCAAGGCCTCCAGCAACTGCGCTGCCACCCGCTGCAACGTGGCGTAATCCGGGCGGTAATCAAGCTGTGCCCGGGCATTCGCCGTCCCTGAGCGAGCGAAGAAGCGAATCGCCGCAAGCGGCGACAAATAGATGCCCCGTAGCCCTTTCCACTCGGTGAATTCGCACAGGGTCCCGTAGTAACTGTCGGGATCCCACTGAAACAACTGAAGCGCCAAATCCTCTGCATCAACCGCTTCGCCATACTCCGTCTCTCCGTAGACCAAAAATCCGCGTGTTGGCAGCCATTTCGCCGAGACGATAATCACTGTTTCATCCCTCACCGTCACGTAATGACCCCCCGTTTGCGCATCTCGTCTTGCAATGCCCGGAGACGCGTGTATCGACTGGTGAACTGATTGAGAAAACGAACCCAATCGTCCTGTCGTTTCAGTTTCTTGTACAGTGTCGACAGCTTCTTGAGATGGCGAACTGCAACCTTATATGCCGCCCGGTTCTTCAATCGAATACAACGCTCCACAGCTTGGTGATACAGTGGTAACAGATACTCCGGTGCAGCCTTCTCGACATGGCGCAACGCTTCGCGTTCAATCTCATTTGGCATGCGCCCATTGAACAAACAATAGTCCACCCATGCACGATACTGCTCCGTCATGATATAAAACCGCGCGAGATACGAATGGGAAAGAGGCTCATTTTCAGTCAGAAACGCCTCACAGTCCGACCGCGCATCCCCGTGATGTTGCGCAACGACGACCCAGTTTTCGCTGAGCCTCCACGCATACCATTGACGCAGCTTCGCGTCGTCCAAAGAGATATGTTTTAACCATACATGTGCTCTCGCCCAAGCGCTCTGCCGCACCAACACGTCGAGGTTGATGAAATAAAACGCCGCCCTAAATTCCGCGTCCAGGCCATCCAGCAACGACCATGCTTTCGCATCGTCACCAGCCTTCGTATAAAAATAGGACAACATCAGTCGCACAGTTTCTTGCCGATTTTGAAGGTTATCAGCCTGGACATCTTCCCACCAAGCGATTTCCTCGGACAGCGACGGCACTTCTCCCAGCCAGTATTCGTAGACGAAACAGGCAGCTTGTAAAATCTGCACGTCTGGGGTTGTCTGCTGAACTAACCCCTCCCGAAGAAATTGAATCAAGCGTGCGTTCCACGCTGCATCGGCAGCGGCGCTTGACGCCCTAGTCGTGTCGAGCAACGAGGAGATGAGGCCCCCATACCGGCGCAATATCATCTCAAGCGTGCGCACGTAATAGTTGTCCGACAAACTTGCCCCTAGTAACGTCCCCGCCGTTTGCATGGCGTACAGATACAAAAGCAGTTCGAAACGCACCCTTGCATCGTCAGACCAAGTAGCACACACTTCCTTGGCGCGTTCAACGCGGTTATCCAGCGACAAAGCCTGGTGGTAAATCGTCTTCTCGTCCGCGTATCCAATCCCGTGCCGCAACGCGTTCAGCCAAGTGTCAAAATCGTCATCCTCCTGCAGTTTTGCGAGGACTTCAGGCTCTGGCGCCACGGGTGAAGTGGTATTCAGTGTCGGCACACCGCCCTGCTCGCCTGCCCGACTTGCCAAGAGTTTCGCAACAAACACCTCTGGACTTTGATACATCGCGTAGACCTCAAAAAACACAGCCGCCATGTGCTTGCAGATATCTTCATATGGACATGAACAGCGACTGCGCATGTGCACCCAGTCCAAATCCAGCGCCACATCGTAAAATTCGCTTCCTGTCACGTCGGCAACCAGCGTCCGTCCCACCATCTCGACGAACACCACCCGGCCTTCGTGATAGTAGCTCAAACCGCGATTCAATATGTGTTCTGGCATAGCTTTCAACAGTTGGTAGCCAAACTGCTCCAGTTCCGCCTCATCGATCACAACAGTCACACCCGCACTCCCCACTATCCGGTCATGTATTCAACCCATATTGTAACATGACCCGACCAACTCAATATGTGGATATATCTGTTGATATTTATCTTCCAATACGGATACCTCAAGCCATACCGCTATATTGCTAACTAACCGAGTGTTGTGTATTATCTGAACACAATGTCGTGGCGAGGTGTTAAGATGCAAGAACAACTGCGAAAAAATGGGCTTTCCTACCCTGAAGCCATTGGCGTCTCTGTCGCCATTATGGCGCCGACCGCGGCAATGGCGCTAAATGGTGCACTCGTCGCGGGCGTGTCGGGAGTGAGCGTCCCCCTGACGTTTCTCGTAGCCATGATTACGATTGGCCTCGTCTCCTATGCATTTATCAAGTTTAATCGCCAGTTTTCTAGTAGCGGTTCTGTCTACGCATTCACCACAGTCTCCCTGGGTCCGCGGATGGGTTTTCTCTCCGGATGGTCGCTCTTGCTCACCTATCTCGTCTTCACGGGTGCCTCCGCAGCGGAAATCGGTGCCTTCATGCAAAGTTTTCTGGCATTTGTTGGCCTCACTGTCGGGTGGTTGCCCATCGCACTCGTGAGTATTGTGCTGATTTGGCTGCTCGCGCTCTTCGACGTTCGCATTGGCGCCCGCGTCATGCTCCTGTTTGAAGGCATCTCCATTCTCCTGATTCTGATTCTCAGCGTGGTCATTCTGCGCCGAGGCGGCGCAGCCCATCATCTATCCGCGCTACCATTCACGCTAGCAGGGAATCACCTAGGGACGATTGGGCTCGCAGCCGTCTTCGCCTTCCTTTCGTTCGCAGGGTTCGAAGGGGCATCCAGCTTGGGTGAAGAAACGGCGAATCCCCGCCGGGCCATCCCGATTTCTATCGCATCCGCCGTGATCATCACGGGCGTATTCTATTTGCTGGTCAGTTACGTGCAATCCGTTGGCTTCGGATTGACCCCCGCAGGCGTGCATGCGTTCTCTGTATCCAGTGCACCACTAGGCGACTTGGCGAACACATACATGTCGTCCGGGTTCGCTGCCGCCATCATGTTTGGCGCAGCACTGTCGGCGTTCTCCAGTGCACTCGGTACAGCCACCACGGGATCACGCTTATTATTCGCCATGGGACGCGACGGGTTCATACATCGAGGCCTTGGGACAATTCATCGGAAATACCGGACACCGCATGTGGCGTTGACGGTCGTCATGGCCATTGGCTTACTGGAAGTCGTTGCCCTTGCACATCAGCCCGGCGCAAGCGTGTTTGGTTGGCTCGGGAGCATCGGCGTTCTATCCCTTTTGCTGGCGTATTTGGCGACCAATGTCGGCGCCATCATCTATTTCATTCGCAACGGCAGTTGGCGGGGAGCTGTGTTAATCGTGCCCATTCTCGCCACCATTGCACTGGTGTACACCCTCTACACCAACGTCTATCCGATTCCAACCGCACCCACGCGATACTTTCCCTATATGGTCATCGCGTGGATCATTGTCGGCGTCGGTATCGTCGTAACAAATCCGACCCTCGTTCGCAACCATCGCCAGACGCATCGCGCGGGAGAGCTTACACGCTCAAGAAGAGTTGTCCACAAGCGAGTGACGGATGACCTCCTGCACACAAAAGGGGACAATCCCGCAAGCGGATTGTCCCCAACGCCAAAGCAGCATAACGATTCGCTCTGTACATCCGATACGCACTCAGCTTCCGAGCAGCTTTAAAAACTCCCGCATAAATCCGGGCAAATCCGGCCACGCGTGACCGGAGACGAGGTTACCGTCAACATGCAGCGTTTCCGTGACGTACTTCGCGCCCATTCCCTCGACAGACGGCTTGCAAGCGATATACGCCGTCAAACTGCGGCCTTCCAGTTGGTCTCGAACAACTTCTAGGACTTGCGCAGCGTGGCAGATGGCGCCAATCGGCTTCTTCGCCTCGAAGAAATGTGTCAAAATCCGTGGGATGTGTTCGTCGAGCCGGATATATTCTGGCGCGCGACCGCCCGGGATGATAAGCCCATCAAACTGCTCCGGTTGAACATCGGCAAACGAAGTGTGCGCCTCTAATTGATATGCAGGCTTCTCCGTGTACGTGTCCCAACCGACGAAGTCGTGTACGACTGTATGCAGCGTCTTTTTCTTCGGTGCGGCGATGACCGCATCGACCTGCGCCTCCAACAGCCGATAGTAAGGATAATAGACTTCCAGTGCTTCCACGGCGTCTCCCGTGATAATGAGGACTTTTTTTGCCATGGCCACGTCCCTCCAATCCATCGTTACATTCTACAGTCCCATCGATTTCCTTATGCAACAAATTGCTTTGCGGCCGATAGGCTGGACTTGCTGCCGTAGTGCGGTGCGCTTGCTCACCACGGAATGGATGCTTCCAAACCGCAATCCGACAGTACCTGTTCCACTTCGCGCTTGATTTGACTGAGCGTCTGTGAATCCTTTGCCTCTGCGCGCAACACTAGAATAGGCTGCGTGTTCGAACTGCGTACGAGCGCCCAGCCCGATGGAAACTGAACGCGCGCCCCATCGACCGTGACGACAGGATGCTGCTTGGCGAAATGCTTCGTGACTGCCTCAATCATCAACGGTTTGTCTTCCTCTTTGCAGGCAACTCTGGTCTCCGGTGTCGCGACATACGAGGTGACGTCTGCAAAGAGTTCGGACAAGGACCGCTTCTCCTGCGACAAGATTCGGAGTAACCTGCCAGCTGCGTAGAGCGCGTCGTCAAATCCGTAATACTCGTCATTAAAGAACAGATGCCCGGACATCTCCCCGGTAAACGGTGCATTCGTCGCCCGCAGTGTGGCTTTAATATGTGAGTGTCCCGTCCGGTGAAAGCGCGGCTTGCCACCTAATCGCTCAATCTCATCAATCAGCGATTGTGAACACTTCACTTCTACCAACGCTTCGCAACCAGGATACTTAGGCAGAATTTCGCGCCAATACAAAATCATCAATTGGTCTCCCCAGCGAATTTCGCCCGTCTCGTCAACGACGCCCAGCCTATCGCCATCGCCATCAAAAGCGACGCCGAGGTCCGCCTGATGCGCACGTACTGCGGCCACTAGGTCGACGAGGTTCTTAGGGTCAACCGGATCTGGATGGTGGTTCGGGAATTCCGGGTTCGACTCACAATATAGGGGGATTACGTCACACCCCAAGCGAGCCAACGCCTCTGGTGCAAACGACGAGGCTGTACCATTTCCACAGTCGACAACGACCTTTAGGCGCCTGTCTCCAAGCCGAATTTTATCCGCCAGCATCTGCAAATAAGCGGGCTTAATGTCTATCTCCTCACTCAAATGCTCCATGACGCTAGGAATCTTTCCCGACACCATACTGGACTCAGCCACCATCTCTGCGTGCAGACTCCGCACCGCGTCACCGTAAATGGTGGTCTTGTCGACGGCGATTTTAAATCCGTTTTCGGACGGTGGATTATGGCTCGCCGTCACCATCACGCCGTCCGGAATCTGCAAATGTTCCAAGCTGTAGTAGAAAGCTGGCGTCGTCACTTCTCCAATGTCTTTCACCTGACAGTCAAGCGACGTCAATCCAGCGATGACGGCCTGGTGAAGCGCAGGCGAGGATGCGCGGTTGTCATGCCCCACTACCGCCTCACGGCGCCCACGCTGCAGTAAACGCCGCGCGAATGCACGCCCCAGCAAATAGGCGAAATGTTCGTCAATCTCCCGAAACGCCTCTCCACGGATGTCATACTCGCGAAATACGTGTTTTGGCAGCGTCAAGTTGTGCGTCATCGACATGGTTGCCATGAGAATGCCCTCCTTCTACCAATGCGTTATGATAAATGGCCTCCGTCAGTAGGTAAGAAAGGGTAGACTCCGCCCCTTGATTTGGGTTTAACCCATCCTCGTTAATTCCGTCGCAGCACCCTCCATCATCCGGGTCCGCGAGCGGCTGACCTGCATCATTCTCTCCGTAGAACCAAGCAACACACTGTTTAAGCACCGCTTGGTAATGAACCTCGCCAGTCACTTCGAATGCCTTCGCAGAGGCCAACGCCAATTTCATGACTTCTAGCGGCTGCTGATCCCAGACACTCGTGTGATTGGGCCCGGCCCAGCCTCGATTGCCAATCGGCCGTACAACGCCACCGGGTGTCATCCGCTCAATTAAAAATGCGAGGGATGTCTCGGCAATCGAGCGTATCTGTTCGTCTCCCAGCACCTGGTATGCACCAAACAAGGCCCATGGGAGTACGCCGTTGGCATATGTCATCGTCGGTTCAAACCAATGCCATTGCGGTGTTTGGTTGGTTGCGTATAACTGACACAGATGCTCGGCGAAATGTTGTACAACTTGCGGCAATTCCCGCTTTGCCCAATCGACAAACACATCATCACCCTGTGCTTCGTCCATCCGGGTGAGCAGCGTAGCTGCCGCAGACAGCGTATGTGCCATACCACGCGGGAATTGCAGTGCCGACGTCAGCGCAAACCCCCGTTGACAAACCTTGCGGATGGTCGGAATCCTGCGTTCGTCCGGGTGATCTAAACTGGCCACCGCCAGCGCCCAAAGCGTTCGGCCCTGGCAATCGTCCGAGGGCACTTCGGGCTCGAACGTCCGGTTGTAAAACACGTTATTGTGAAAGCGCCCATCCTCACCTTGAACCCAAATCAGGAATTCCAGGTACTTGTCGGCCAGTGAACACAAAAGCGGAATCGCTTCGTCGGCGTTCGTGCGTTTTGCATAGCGCATCCACTCAATACACAGCCACAAGGCCCGCGCATTGTCATCTGTCGAATAACCTTCCTTACGCCGTGGGATCTTCCCAAAAGCGTGCTCTAATAACCCGGTGTCGTCCGTAAGCCGCTGGAGGTGATCGAGCTTAACGGGTAGCAAGGAACATTTCGCTCCCTTCCACCGCGCGCCGCGCATCGATAAGGCTGCAAAACAGGTTCCAATGTGAAATCCCTACTCGTGCCCATTGCATCGAGCGTCCAATTTTTTGGATTTGCTGTTCGTAGGCACTTCGAACCGCATCTTGAGTCAGCATCCGGATCATTTCGCTCGACCATCTATCCGTATCGCCGTAGGGAATCAACAATGCCGGCAAATCCTTGAGCAAGTCGCGGGCATATGCGTACGGCGTACTCAAGACAGGGCGCCCGGCCCCCACTGCATACGCGAGTGTGCCGCTCGTAATTTGCTCCATACCCGGATACGGCGTGACATATAAATCACACGCGGTAATCAGTTCCGTGATATCCGTTTCCGTCATGTACCTATCCAGCATGATGACGTGATTTTGCAGCTGATGGTCGTCAATCATCTTGCGCAATTTATCTCGATAGGCTTCGCCGTGCTGTTTCACAATTTCCGGATGGGTCTGGCCCGCAATCACATACAACACGTTCGGGACCTCTTCCACCACGCGCGGCAGTGCTGCCAAGATAGATTCGATTCCCTTGCTCGGCCCCAAGAGGCCAAACGTGAGAATGACTTTGCGACCGTGCCACCCAAGCTCTTGGCGTAAAAGAGTTCGCGGCTTTGCAGACGGCCCCGGGGTGCCGTGCGGGATATACGATATCTTTTCAATCGGCACGCCATACGCGTCTCGCAGGTAGCCGACAGCTCGGCGGTTCATCACCGTAATATGTGCGCTCTGCCGAATCAACGCTTGCTGAATTTCCCGATAAGGGGACATGGGCTTTTCAAACACCGTGTGGAATGTAGTCACGAGCGGCTTCTGCAGCGCTCTCGCAAACTCCAACACGTGCTCACCAGCCTCGCCGCCGAAAATACCAAACTCGTGCTGAAGCGAGACAAGTTGAATCGAACTGTTATTAATCCGTTTGGCCAACCGCTCGTAATCCCACAACACGTCGCGACGCAGCAACCAATACGAACGGTTGTACATGTTTCTATCCTCATCCGCGCCGACGACAGCGACGACCTGATCGCGAAAATCGGCATTTTGCGCGGCTTGCTGTACACTCTGCCGCAAATGATGCGTATATGTCGCCAGTCCACACTTTTTCGGGACGTAGGTGCTCACGTAAGCAATCTCAAACATTATTGCATCACCGCCTCCAATTCTTCGCGCGCCGCTGTTTCACCGACAGTTACCGTAAACCCGTGGCCGACAATCGCACCCGACAGTTGCGTTCTCCCCTTGATGCGCGCCTTCGGCCAGATGACCGAGTTGCGAACGGAACAATCGGGTCCAATTACCGCCTGATCTCCAACCACCGTAAACGGTCCGACGGTGCTTCCATACTCGATCACTGCGCCATGACCGATAACCACTGGCGGCTCTATCCGCACGTTCGCTGCAATCTCGATGTTCCTGCCCATCCAGACGCCATCGCGAACCATTGGCGTAGACAGGCGAAGCGGGAACTTGCCGTCGAATACGTCGCGATGAACCTGGAGGTACCGCTCGTGAGTCCCCATATCCATCCAATAACCATGAATCGAGGTGCCATAGACGCCCATTCCGTTTTCGATAAGCGTCGGGAACGTCTCCCGCTCAATCGACGTTTCACGAGACTCAGGAATCCAATCGAGCGCGGCTTTCTCCATGACATAGATACCCGCGTTGATGAGATTGGACGGGGCTTCTTCCCGCCGCGGCTTCTCCACAAAGCGAATGATTTCGCCCAGCTTGGTCCGCTGTACCACACCGTACTGCGACGGATCCTCTACCTCCGTGAGGCCAATCGTAACCAACCCGCGGTGCCCTCGGTGAAACTCCAATAGCGGTTGTAAATCGATGTGATGAATGATATCTGCGTTAAAGACGAGGAATGTATCGCCGAGCATAGCTTGGGCATTTTTAATCGCCCCCGCAGTTCCGAGCAACTGTCGCTCATAGGCGTACTGGAGGTTGACGCCAAGCGACTCCCCGTCACCAAAGTAGGATTGAATTTTATCTGCGTGATACTTGACCGCAAGCACGATGTCTTCAATGCCCTGGTCACGAAGATGCACAATGAGGTGTTCAAGCCATGGTCGATGAAACACGGGTGTCATCGGTTTTGGAAGGTTTTCTGTCAAGGGGCGTAAACGTGTCCCAAGTCCTCCTGCTAACAACAATGCCTTCATTTTCATCCCCCCATTGGTCAAATGTTTTACGAAATGCCAATAGATGAACGGTTCATGAAGATTGCTGGAAACTTTGAGGAAGCGACACCCCGGGGTCGTATCAGACTTCCAAGTGCCAGCGTGTGCCATCAGCTTGTTAGCACTCTATAGAGGTGGCTGCTAAAAGTATAAGCAAAGTTATCTATTAATTTCAAGTTTGTATTTGCAATCTGTTCCTGAATTCCACTAGATAAGACAACGCTGTTGTTCGGCATAACAACAGCGTTCGAGTACAACACACCCGCAACAATCCACTCATGCGGGTGTGCGTGGGTTGCGCAACCGCCACGTCCGAATCGCCAACTGGTAGGTGAAGCGAATTTGGTCGTCGTCCAACTGAATATGCAACAGTTGCTCCACTCGCTTTAGCCGATAGCGCAGCGTATTTCGGTGCAAATACAATTTTTCCGCAGCCACTTGCATCTTCGCACCACACTCGAGGTAAGCCTCCAAGGCTTCTAACAGCGGTTCGCCGCCTTTATCCTCCAGCAAAGGTGAAAGCATCTGTTCAGCGTGAAAATACGAGGAGTCTTTATCTGGCGTGGGCAACAGGCGATTGACGACATCCCGGCTGCTGTCGGCAAACTGGATAGACGCTGGTTGCGCCATGACACCTAAAAAATCAGGGTAAGATTTCGCGGCCAAATCGAGCGCGACTTGAACCAGCTCGTCCCCATCCGTCACGTCGTCAACCCTTTGCCGACAGAAATACGCGCGCAAGGAAGTCCCCACTTGAATCTGCAAAGGTTCCAACCAATCTAGCACACGCCGCTCCACTTCGCGTTTATCACCGTTCCACATCCCAAATGAAAACAGTGCGATCCCCTGATGGTTGCGCCAATCCTGCCATGGCACACACGAGGTCAACCGGGTTTGCCTCGCAGCTGCAAATCTCGACTGCGCACAAAGCGCCAACAACTGCTCGCGCAAGCTGAGGACGGAGGAAGAAAATCGCCGATAGGCATATGGAAGGTCAGCCTGACGGTGCAGTGGCCTTTGTGCGTCATGTTCCGCATCGCCGTCATACACCCAGAGCAACTCAACCGACTGGATGGGCCGCAAGTCCACCATGCGCACCAGTGAGTCCCTCGATAGCTCAAATTCCTTCTGTGCCGGACTCACCCCATCCAAGTCGGCATGATTGACCTCCGCATTAAACACTGACAATTTTGACATTTTATTGTATAGCATCTGTTCAAATGAAAAGTACCACTGACTTTGCGTGGTGATCCCAGGCAACCCAGTCAACAAGAAGTATGCCGTCTGCGAACGCAGCACGCCAGCCAATTCCTCAATCCAAAGCGCCTTGTGTTCATCTGAAAATAGCGGGCAGACGTCGTCCGGCATCAATTGCAGCCAAAACGCACGGTCGAGAACGCGAACCGGAACCAGCAACATCTCGTGTCCTCTGTCATTTTTCCATTGTGTATGCAGGGAATCACCTGGTGCATCGCACACCCGCACCTCTGCACGGGCGAATAGCTCCCGCTCCATCACTCGCAGCCAGTCGGCCAGCGTGCGGGTGTCGTAAAACGCCAACTCCAGGCGTTTGCGCACACCGCTTAGCTGATGTCTCGCAGCCTGTGTACGCTGGGTGACGAGCGTGTAAAAGTGACGCGCCACAGCGGAATAGTACAGCGAGGAATGCGTCCAAAGAATCGGGATACCCAAAATGTCCGCGAGCATCAAGGTCGCCTTTGAAAAATCCGACGGCGCCCCGCCTTGAAACAATACGCCGGCGACACGCGCCTGTTGGAAAAATCGCAAAAGCAGATCAAACGTGGATGAATAGGCAGGGAACAAATCCGCTTTGACAAACACCAACGTATCCTGGAACTCACTGTTCTGTGTGCTTCTCAACCAAACCTTCTCATCATTGAGCAACAGGATGTCCCGACACATATGATCAAGACCCACTGCTCCCGCTAAACACTCCGTTTTTCCATTCAAACTGCCGACGAACTCGCGCATCGGAACCATCTAAAACACCCCCTTGGGTCAAGTACATCGATGACATGAGACTGTCAGGGGTCAAATCGAACCTGTCCGGCCACACGGAGGTGGCACCATCTCAATTCTCACACATAATTTTCGTATATTTTATATAGTTTACACCGATTTGACCCACTTCTGTAGAGGGGCCCACTTCTGGTTCCAACATTTTTTTGAATCACTTCCCTTTGGCGAGCACGTCACTCAACTCGCCGCGGCAGATAGCATCCGCAAGCTGCGCGATGTCTCTGGAATACGACCGATCCCCCGCGTACGGCGCAACATACCTGTGCACCCACTCGATGACGCGCCGGGAAATCAACGACGCGTGTTCAACCCCGCGAAACACGACCGCCTGCGCTGCGCAAATCAATTCGATGGCGAGGACGGTGGCGGCGTGATCGACGATTTGATTCGCCTGTCGGGCAGACGTCGTCCCCATGCTGACGTGATCCTCCTGGTTGCCTGACGAAGGAATGGAGTCGACACTGGCTGGATGGGCCAAGACCTTGTTTTCGGACACGAGCGAGGCGCTGACATACTGGAGAATCATAAGGCCAGAAGATTGCCCTGCGTCAGGCGCCAAAAACGCGGGCAGCCCTTCGTTGAGCTGTGGATTGACGAGGCGCTCAGTGCGGCGTTCGGCGATATTTGCAAGCTCTGCCACGGCGATTTTTAGATAGTCCATAGCCAGGGCAATCGGCTGGCCGTGGAAATTCCCGCCGGAGTACACTGCATTCTCGTCCGGAAACAATAACGGATTGTCCGTGACGGCGTTCATCTCGATTTCCAGCGTCTCCTGGACATGTCGCAACGCACGCAGGGATGCCCCATGTACCTGCGGAATACAGCGCAAGGCGTACGCATCCTGGACCTTGTCGCGACCTGGCTCGCGCACCAGATGACTGCCCGCGAGATAGCGGCGAATATCGCGCGCGATAGCCGCCTGTTCCGGAAACGGCCGCACGCGTTGAATGCCCTCCGCAAATGGATGAAGCGTCGCGTGAAGGGCCTCCATCGTGAGGGCTGCCGCCGCATTGGCCGCGTCCATGACCCGTTTTGCTTTCAAATACGCAATCAGGCCGACTGCGGTCATCGCCTGTGTGCCATTGATGAGCGCGAGCCCTTCCTTCGCCTGGAGTGTAAGCGGCTCGATGCCCGCCTGCTGCAAGGCTTCTGCCCCCGGTATCCGCTTGCCCCCAAGTATCGCCTCGCCTTCCCCTAACAGCACCAGGCTCAGGTGGGCAAGCGGTGCTAAGTCACCACTGGCGCCGAGGGATCCCTGCTGTGGAATGACAGGGTGGATCCCCTCGTTCAAGCATGCCATCAGCATCTCCACGACCACTGGCCGCACTCCGGAATACCCGCGTGTCAAGGACACAAGGCGAAGCAGCATCATACCGCGCACGACGTCCTCAGAATACGGCGCACCAACCCCGCATGCGTGGCTGCGAATCAGATTCACTTGTAGCGCGCGCGTTTGCTCCTCTGGCAGAATCACGCTCGCCAATTTGCCAAACCCCGTATTCACGCCGTATACAATCCGTCCGTCGTCAAGGACGCGATCGAGAAAAGCCCGACAGTCCGACACCGCCTTGTGGCAGGCTTGCGACACCTGCACAGGCGATTGGTGGGTTACAACCCGTTCAAAATCCGCCAAATCAAGTCCTTGCTCATCGATGACAACAGTTCCCGCTATGGGCTTCATGGCATACACCTCTATACCAATTTATGAGTGCACTGCCTGTTCGACGCCACAAGGACGTGAAAGGCGCCAACATGGCCATGGCGTTCATGGGCGTGCGTTGTGTAACGAGATACTCACAAACTGGGCGGGTGAGCGTAATGATGATCATGCTCGCGAATGCGCTGGACCTACAAGGAGGCGGAAACTTGAGCGCTACACATTGGATGTATTTATTAGGAGCATTGGTCATCATTGTAACCATGATTTTCCGCAAGAACATCGTCGTCCCCAGCATTGTGTTCACCATTCTGGTGGCCTGGGTATATAAGGGCTCCTTGATATTTGGCTTCCAATCGCTATTTAACGCTGACCTATACGCCGCCAATCAGCTCTTTAACGTGTTTCTTGTGATTTCGTTAATGGTGGCCATGCTGAAGGCTGCAAGTTCAATTGGGGCAGACCAATTAATCATCAAACCCGTTCAAAAACTGATGGTCTCGCCCACCGTGGCATACTTAATCCTCGCTGTAGCCACGTTTCTCATTTCGCTATTCTTCTGGCCAACGCCAGCCATCCCACTTGTGGGCGCCTTGTTGATTCCGGCAGCTGTCCGCGTCGGACTCAGTCCAATGAGTGCAGCAATTGCAGTCGCACTGGCCGGTCAAGGAATGGCGCTAGCTGGCGATTTGGTATTGCAGGCTGCTCCGAAAATCACAGCAGCCGCGGCAGGCGTACCGACGAGTCTGATTTTAGGCAAAGCGGGCGTGCTCACCATTGTAACGGGCGTCGTCGCACTCGGACTCGCCTTCATCTTCCAGCGAAAAGAGGACGTCGCATTTAAGAACAAACGAATCGACGAGCGGATGCATGTCGCAGGCATGTTGTCGATGGGGGAAATGGCAGCCACGAGCGAAGATAGACAAACGGGTCGGATCGCATTCGGCAAACGGGCACTGTTTATCGCCATTCTCATCCCTCTGTTGCTCATTGGCGTCATTGTCGTCATGTTGACGGATAACATCACCGGTGGGGATGCAACTGCACTGCTCGGAGGCGTTGGTGCCATCTTGCTGGTGATCATCGGCATGTTAAGTCGAGGGCCAGGTAAATTAGGCGGATTCGAAGCAGTCAGCGAATACCTTGTGGAAGGGTTCGTCTTCGCCTTTCGCGCGATGGGCCCGGTCATTCCAATTGCCGGTTTTTTCTTCCTCGGTGGAACCGATGGAGCACAGGCGATACTGGGGAAAAATGCCCCCGGCTTTCTCTTTGACGCGGCCTTGAAGCTGGGACACACGCTACCTGCGGGAAGTGCCATCGGTGCGTTTGGCGTGCTCTTCCTCGGCATGTTGATTGGGCTCGATGGCTCAGGATTTGCCGGACTCCCTTTAGTCGGTGCAATTGCTGGCGCACTGGGACATGGGAATGCGCAGTATATCAGCATGTTAAGCGCGGTAGGTCAAGTCGGTTCCGTATGGACCGGCGGCGGCACTATCGTCGCCTGGTCATCGCTGGTCGCTGTTGCGGGCATTGCAGGTGTCAAAGTGCAAGACCTGGTTAAAAAGAATTTTTTACCGGTTCTCATCGGCCTCGTTATCTGTACCATCGTCGCCATTATCGTCTGGTAAGACTCGCTTCACAACCAGCACGCAATCAGCCCGCCCTAAGGTTCACATTCCAGAACCCTCGGGCGGGCTGATTTTCTGCGTGAATTAGAACACACAGCGCCAACGCCGCAACAGGCGTTGACAAGTATTGATGAGGTTCGTCCGTTACATCGCTTCGCGCGGCGCGCGCACGTCGACGAGCCGATGAACACCCTTGGGAAGCAGGAGGCTGCCTACCACCCCGACTGCGGAAAAGACCGTCGGTAGAATGAACGCGACGCCATACACGTGGCGCATCGTTTGCGAACCTGCGCCGACCGTGCCCCCTGCAGCATCAATCACGGCTCCAAACAACACCGGTAGCAACACGGCGCTTAAGAACCCACCGGTATTCGCAAATCCAGACGTAACGCCAGATCTTTCCGTCGGAACGTGATCGCGAATGGCCGCAAACGTCAACAAGCTGCTGCCACAGCCGAAACCGACGACAAACATCACAACACCCGCCACGAAGAGCGGCGGCTCGCCACCCCAGACCACAATCGCCAACCAGGCGAGCATGCCTAAGATCTGCGTCGTCAAATACGGACGCTTCCGGTCAGCCAATCGATCACTCAACCAACCAATCACGGGACTAGCGACAAGCGCCCCGATGAACGCAGTCAGCGTAAACCATGCAGCCTCTGCACGTGGCAGGCGGTAGACGCCCATAAAGTACGGTACCACCCACATACTAACCATCGACAAGTAAGTCCCCATAGCGCCAAAGTGACAACAGAACGTCGCCCAAGCCAACTTGCTGCGCACGACGTCGGCAAGCATCCGGCCCACTGGCACGCGCTCCACACGTATGCTCTCCGCCTGGGCTTTGGCAACAGCGCGCGCTGGTCCTCCAGCAATCAGGACGACAAAATTGGCTACACCAGCAACGACCAATAAAGCGCCAATCACGATAAACGGGATATGCCATCCAGATACCGCAATCCACGCTGCCAATGGAATACTGGTAATCAGCGCGCCAATATTGCCAGCTGAATTCACCACCGCCAATACGGCAGCGAAACGTCCTTTGGCAAACCACTTGGCGAGAATCAACACAATGTTTACCCAGATGAGCGAATCGCCCAGCCCGACAATTGCGCGTCCACACAGCAACAAGCCAAAGTTTGGCGCAGAGGAAAAGACCAAGGTACCAACGCCGTCACAGAGCACGCCCAACACAAGCATCCGTTCCGGCCCTGATTTATCTCCATATAGCCCGATTGGGATTTGCAACACCATATACACCAGGTACTGGATACTCGTAATACTCCCAAGCACTGCAGCAGAAACGTGAAATTCCGTTTGCAGTTGATCAGATATCAGACCCGGTCCAGTCCGTTGGGTGAAAACCAGCAGGTAAGATACGCCGATGCTTGCCAGCACGAGCCAGCGCCAGCGCTCAGCTAGTGCTGCCCCAACTCTCGACTCTCGCATAATTTTTGATACCTCACAAATGTTTATACAGATGATGGATTGCATAATAACAACATTCTGACTCTAATGCAGTCGTAGCACAATGTCAAAACACGGCCGCCATGGCAGGCTCATATGAAACGGCGTGCCCATTTGCACGCCGTTTCACGGTGGATTGCTGCTATTCAAATCATACTGCCAAGCGCAATTTGATATTCGCGCAGGCGCCGCATAGTCTACTGCAGATATGCCTACGAAGCCCCAGACTTACGTCCATTTCGCTCCCCAGTGTTTCATCGCGACGAGTACGCTATGAAAATCAATGCCCTTCTCCGTCAACGAATACTCAACCGTCACAGGCACCGTCGGATACACCGTTCGCTCCACCACACCATTCGACTCCAAATGGCGCAGCGTGTTGCTAAGCGCCTTTGGACTCACCTTTGGTAGCGCCCGCTGCAACTCGCTATAGCGTTTCGTGCCGCTATACAACTCTTTGAGCACGAGAAATGACCACTTGCCGCCAATAATATTTAGCGCGGTCTCAATCGAGCACGGAATGCTCTCCAGGTCAGGGTGTTGCTCGGACAGCAACTTCTTCAAATCAAACAACTCCCTTACTATTTATAAGAATGTATACTCGATGAAATAATGTGCATTAGAAGTGACTACTTCACAGTTTATATCGACATATTTAAAATAACAACAGGTGCACTACCGCCGTGTGATGCCATTCTGCTGTCTGTCCACTTGATTGGACAGACAGGATACGTTGCGTTTTGCACAAATCATGTGTCTTCTATGCCTTTTATTTATAATCGAACTAAATCAAAGTCACAGTTTCCCGTAAGGCTGTTCTCTGGCAGTGCGCGGAGATTGTCCATCATTGAGGTCTGTCGGTTCCCGACAGGGTACGAAAGCAGGGGTTGAACCAAGACGCAGAGAGGATGATATTCATGCATTGCCCACATTGTGGTCACCATGACCTTGGAAAAATCGGAAGTCATCGTTATTACTGCTCAAATTGCTTTAACGAATGTGTAATCAGAGACGATACCGTTCAGGTATTCGGCGTTGACATAGAGGGCGACTTGGTGGTGCTCGAGTCGAAAGTGCTGACCGAGCAGTTTGCAAGTCACAACGGGGAGCGATCATAAATCGCCCCCGCTTTTACTGCTTTGACCTATTGACTGCTCTGATGAGACCGTGCTGAGGATGCGGGGACTAAGATATAATCCTGCACCATCTCAGCATGGCCATCACACGGCGCATCCTGATTCGCTCCACAAAACAGCAGCCTTGGCGCCCCCATTGCGATATGCGCCGCCGAGTAGGCACAAAACAACGCGTCCGTCAGATCCTCAAACGCCTTGTACCGAACGCCCCTCACCTCAGGCAACGGTCCCGCCGCGCGAATCACCGAAAGCCAGTCGACCAGATGCGCTCCAAGTGGATCCCCCATGTGTGCACAGGCCAAAATACCATCCATCACAGACGGCATCAAATCCCACAACTTGCGCCAGTAGTTCACCATCTCTGACCTGCACAAGTCCCACGACCTACCGGACTTCTTCTTGTATTTCCAGACAGTCGGCAAATCGAACAGCGCCAAATGGCCAGCATGCGGGTATGTCTCAAACGCATGGACTGCACCGCATCGCATGGGTAGTGTTGGTATATCGAGTTTGATGGGGACACCCTGCGTCAACAAGTAGCGAATAAACTGTGGCCCACGCGTTCCGGCCATATTATTCCGATTCGAAGGATACGCGGCACAGTTGCGATGGCCAAACGCCTTTGCGACCAAACGCTCACATGTCCGCATCCCGAAGTCGTTATTGACAATCAGCGGCGCATCTATCGCCAACAGACACTCTCCAGTGCGCAGGTAAGGCAGGATAAAGTCTGCAATCTCATCATCCTGTTTGAACAGCCCCGCGCCGATGTACCGAAGACCTGTAAAGTCCGATTCGAGCGCACCCTCAAGCACGACAACCCCCGTGTCATTCCTGGATGAAAACGCGAGGTCTACCCCGATAAAATACATAGTGGGCTCCTTTTTATTAGTCGCCGTAAGACATCCGCATATACTGACGATAGCCTCTCGCATACCAGCCACCCTGGCGCATCAAATCTATGTGACGCCCGCGCTCCACAATCCGTCCGCGCTTCAATACGAGAATGTCATCCATCTGCTCCATGACAGCAAAGCGGTGCGTCACTAAGATCATGGTGCGACCCAGTGCGCTCGCAAACAGACCGCGATAAAACGCCTGCTCATTCTCCAAATCAAGGTGGCTCGTCGGTTCATCCAACACGAGAAATGGTGCATCGGTGAGCAACGCACGCGCCAACGCCAGTCGCTGCCGCTCACCCCCAGAGAGCTGATTGCCTCGCTCGCTGAGCACTGTATCGTAGCCTTCCGGCATGGCTTCAATTGTATCGTGAATTCTGGCTAATTTCGCCACTTCAACAATGCGCGCAAGCGGCGCATCTGGACATCCTAGCGCGATGTTATCACGGACGCGGCCGCGAAAGAGATGCGTTTGCTGCGAGACAACCGCAAACGTCCGCCGCAGCGTGGCCGTATTCAAAGAAGCGAGCTCAACACCGTTCAATCGGATAGATCCCTCGCTGTACTGAACAAGCCCGGTGAGTATGTTGAGCAGCGTGGTCTTGCCGGATCCGCTTTGACCAACAATCGCGATTTTTTGATTGTGCCCTACTTCAAAAGACACGTCATCCAGTGTGGGCGATTCGCTCTCAGCATAGTGAAACGACAACCCCTTTACCGCTAAGTTCCCGCTGACGTATTGCGCCTCACCCGGAATCGACGGCGTCACTGGAAACGACGCCAACGCCCGCAATCTGTCGACACCAGCCAAACTGACTCCCACCTGCTCAAACGCCGAAAAACTGGGCGCAGCGGCCTCAAACGCGGCAAATACAAACAGCGTGACCATTGCGACATCAACCGGAAGCACACCTCTGCTATCGACGCGCGGTTTTAATTCCAAGAGCACAGCGCAGACCGTAAGCCCTTGGATGAGAAGAAACATTGATTGTGCAAACCGCTGTGATGCAAGCGACCGGATATCGGTTGTACGAAGGGCCTGCCCCAGGGACATCAACCGTTCAAAAAAGGCAGATTCCTGACCAAATGCCTTAATCTCTCTCCACCCGCGGACAGAATCCGTGAGGATTTCGGTGGTTTTTGCCCTGTCCTCCCGTGCACGTCGGCCAAGCACTTGCCGATAGCGAATCAGCACAAAAGGCAACAACAATCCAGCGACGACAAGGCCAACGATAGTCGTTAAAGCGATAGGGATACCAAATGGCACGAGCACCGCCAAAGCCAAGCAAGTGGCCAAGACGGCGACTAGCGTCGGCGCAAGCGCGCGAATGTACAAAAACTGAACCGCATCGACGTCCTGTACCGCCGCAGACAAAATATCGCCGAATGTACGGCCCGTCACTTGAAATGGAAGGCGCTGTTCCAGCGTTTCAAACAACCATACCCGAATTCTGGATAGTGATCGCAACGCAAAATCGTGCGAGACCAACCGCTCCGTATAGCGAAAAGCCGCACGAGAGAGTCCGAAAAAGCGAACTGCCACCAATGGCACGTAGACGACGAGAATCGTCAAAGGATGCAAAGCTGTGCGACTGATGAGCAATCCACTGACGCCGAGCAGTCCGAAGTTCGCGCCAAAGGCGAAAAATCCGAGCAATGCGGCCAGTGCAATCCGCCAGCGAAACGGCGCGACCCATTTTAATATCCAGTTCCATCTTTGCACCTTGTCCCCTCCTCGTCTGACGAATCCGCACCAGCAAGCCGGATGACTCTATCCATCCGACGAGAGAACCCAGGGTCGTGCGTGACGACGACCACCGTCCGATTCTCGGTCAACGCCGTAATCGCTGTTTCGATCTCTGCGGCAGTCAGCGGATCGAGATTCGCAGTTGGCTCGTCAAGCAACAAGAATGGCGATTGTCGCAGCCACGCTCTCGCAATTGCGATTCTCTGTGCCTCACCGCCGCTCACCTGCCGACCGCCATCGCCAATACGGGTGTCCAAGCCACCGGGCAAGGACCGTAGCCAATCGCGCAGACCCGCCTTGAGTAGGGCTTCCTGCAACGCATTATCTGCCATTGTGTCCCCTCCAGGAAGCGCCATCTGGAGATTTTCGCGAAGCGTTCCAGAAAAAATGTAGGGCGCTTGATTCAATAGCGTCACGTTGTTTCTCCACGCAGCGCACGACAAGGTCGAGCACGATTGACCGTCGACTTCGATGACGCCCGAGGACGGAGACAGCGTCCCCGACAGCAACTGCAAGAACGTCGTCTTGCCACTTCCACTCGGCCCGGTAACGGCGATTTTTTCACCACGATGAATCGTCAAACAGAGCTCCTGCAAACTATCCTCTCGTTGACCAGGATAGCGAACGCATACGTCGACAAAACGAATGGCCTGAACTTCACTGAATGAAACAACCGGAATCGGTACATCGGCGCCGTCTTCACGCTCGTCCAGCATTGCAAACAACGACTCCGCCGCCGCAAGTCCATTCAGTCCGGCGTGAAACTCAGTGCCTAAGGCCCGAATCGGTTGGAAGAATTCAGGCGCTAACAAGAGCACCGTCAACGCCGGGATAAACGCTAAGTCGGCGTGAAGCAACCGCAACCCCAGTGCGAGCGCAACTGCGCCCGTTCCGAGCGTGGCGAATAGCTCCAACACAAAAGAAGAGAGAAACGCCACGCGCAACGTCTTCATGGTGGCAACGCGATTCGCATCTCCAATGTGAGCGAGCAGTCGCTTTGCGTCGGCGGACCTTGAGAACAACTTCAACGTCAAAAGCCCCTCGATTAATTCGAGGAAGTTGGCGGATAAGTTCTCCAGCAGATGCCACTGCTTTTTGGCCATCGAGTCTGCACCCTTGCCAAGCAGTATCATAAAAAAGACAATCAGCGGGGCGGCGATGCAGAGCAGGGTGGCCGAGATCCAATCGAGTTGAAAAATATTTATGAGCAGGACAACCGGGACCATCACGGCTTCCACTGATTGTGGCAGGTAACGGGCCAAATAGGATTCCAAGTTATCGATGCCACTCACCGCAGCCGTGACCAGTTCCCCAGTCTGCATGCGTTCGATGTTCAATGGAGATAACGTGAACAGCTTGGACAGCCAGCGGGCTCTGATATCGAGTTTTGCGTTCGCTGCAAACCGGGCTGCCACAAAGCCCGCTATCGCCCCCACTAGACTACGTACGAGAAAGACAACCGCGAGTTCGCCAACCATGACAACCAAATTCCGATGCTTTGGGACGTGTAAAAACAGACTGCCGATGCAATCAGCCATCAGATGGGCTTGCAGCAGCAACAAGATGCTGCTGCACAGTCCAAGTACAACCATCCAGACCATAAGCGGCCTTACGGAAGATATCTCGCGTATCAATCGCCTCTGAATACCCATGTCGCATCAGTACTCCATGTGGTCTTGTAAGGATAGACGTCTGCGGAACGTCCAAAACGTCCAAATCGTATAGCCAAGAATAATCGGGAGCAGCGTCAGGGCAATCCAGGTCATCACACGCAGCGAGTATGGATTCGAAGCCGCATTATAAATCGTAAGACTCCAGTTTGGATTGAGCGACGATACAAAGACCCGCGGAAACAAATCGATAAACACCGTCAAGGTCGAAAAAACAATGGTACTCGACGTCATCAAAAACGCCCAGCCGTCCTTTTTCGCGTGAATCAAGAACGGGACCGAAATCAGGGAGATCCCTGCCAGGATTGCGATCGCGCCGGGATCGATACCGGACTTGGAAAAGATACTCGAGTAGAAATAACTCAAAATCACAGCGAATAACATAAATATCGTGGTCCAAAAACCTACCTTCCGGGCGATGCCGCGTGCCCGTGCCTGGATGTCCCCACTCGTTTTAATCGTGAGAAACAGCGCACCGTGCGTCATAAACAGCAATACCATCGCAATGGCACAAACAATGCTGTACCCGTTGAAGAGGCTCCAAAATGACCCGACGTCATTCATCTGCGCGTCGATAGGTACCCCCTTCATCATATTCGCCAGCGCGATGCCCCAGATGACTGGGGGAAACAGGCTTCCCAGGAAGATGGCCGTGTCCCACGCTTTGCGCCAACGTGGCGCAATCAACTTACTGCGAAATTCAAAGCCGACGCCGCGAGCCATAAGCGCCACGATTAACAGAAACAACGGGATGTAAAAACCGCTGAACAAGGTTGCGTACCACTGTGGGAATGCGGCGAACATCGCGCCCCCGGCGGCAATCAGCCACACCTCGTTGCCATCCCAGAAGGGGCCGATAGTGTTGTACAGCAAACGCCGCTCCTTATCTGACTTGCCGATGATGGACGCGAGAATACCCACGCCAAAATCGAATCCTTCCAATACGAAGAAGCCCGTAAACAGCGTGACAATGAGCGCAAACCACAGCGTATTGAGCGTCAACTTGCACTCCCCCTCGTTGGCTCGAAGAGCAGGTTTGGCGTTGAACTATCTTCTTGTTCCGGTGCGTCTTCCGGTCCGCGACGGAGCGTGCGGTATGCCAGGAAAATCGCAATCACGAGCAGAACTGCGTACACGAACGCGAATCCAATCAGCGTAAATAACACATTTGCGTTCGATACCGTCGGTGACACGGCGGAACTCGTTTTTAAGAGCCCGTACACCACCCAAGGTTGGCGACCCATTTCCGTGAAAACCCAGCCAGCTGTATTCGCGATATACGGTAAAGAAATCGATGCAACCATCGCCTTGAGGAACCATCCGTACTTCAGTTCACGCTTGCGCCAGAACAGCACAAGCCCGATTAAGCTGAGTAGAATCATGAGTGATCCGGCACCAACCATGAGGCGAAAAGTCCAGAAGGAAATATCGACATTGGGAATGTAATTGCCAGGCCCGTATTGTTGCACATATTGATGCTGCAGAGGATTAATCCCTTCTACTTTGCCCGACAGACGATTATACGAAAGAATACTCAACAGATAAGGAACCTTGATGGCGAACGTGTTGTGGTGACCGGCCGCGTCAATGCCCGCTATCAGAGTCTCTGGTGCATGCAGCGGACTCGTGTTCCACAGCGCCTCCGCTGCGGCCATCTTCATCGGCTGTGCGACCACCTCGTGTTGCGCCTGTTCATGTCCTACCACCACGGTGAGAATACTCGACACGAGTGCGAACACCGTCGCAATCCGAAACGACGGTCGAAATAAGTCAATCGCCCGTTTGCGAAGCAAATACCAGGCGCTAATTCCAACTACGAAGAAAGAACCTGTCGCAATCGCACCAAAGAATACGTGCGGAAATTCAACCCACAATTGCGGATTGGTCAATAATGCTCCAAATGAGATCATCTCTGCATGTCCATTGTGAATGGCATATCCCGTCGGCTCCTGCATAAAGGCATTGGCCGTCAAAATCCAAAACGCCGATATTGTACTCCCAAATGCAACCAACCAGATTGCGGCCAAATGGACTTTCTTCGAAAGCCTATCCCACCCAAATAGCCAAACACCGAGGAATGTCGATTCTAGAAAGAACGCTGCCAATGCTTCTACCGCTAGCGGAGCGCCAAAGACGTCGCCAACAAACCGCGAATAGGTGGACCAGTTCATCCCAAACTGGAACTCTTGCATGATTCCAGTGACAACACCAATTGCTAAGTTAATTAAGAAAAACTTCATCCAAAACTGGGCCATCTTTTTGTATTTCTCATCGTTTTTCGCGACATAGATGGATTCTATGACCGCTATCAAAAAACCAAGCCCAATGGTCAGCGGGACAAAAAGGAAGTGATAGACAGTCGTCACCCCAAATTGCCATCTAGCTAAATCTACCGCCATGAGAGGAATCCCTCCTTAAGTGGATGTTGAGTGTCCTCAACACCTCCCTGATTACGAGAGCAGTATACTTCTGTAACCCGCAAAAGAAACGGAGAATCGGGCAGATTCAACATTGCGTAACGAACTATTAACTTTTCATACACAGACTGGACTCAGTTTCGACACACAGTAGAACTCTTTGTGAAGGTTGTATGGCAAAGGTGTGAACTCGTATAGAAGAGGCATGCATCACAAAATGGCACAGAATCAGGAAAAATCGGGGTGATTGATTGGATGTCACTCGCGCGACCATGCGTTTGGGCCCGCCGCCTATTGGCAACGGGCCCAAATCTGTACGGTATCTAGAATGGACAAGCTCTATCCATCAAAGTCCTCTGAAATGAATGGTCTCTTCCACCGGAACCCGGATACTGGACGGGCGATTGTACGGATGGTTTTTGTCCTCATACCCCATCATAATACCGACGATAATCCGGTGGTGCTCTGGAATTTCAAGGATTTCCCGCAGCAAATGTGGGTATGACACAGAGCTGGCCGCAGGCGTGGAGCCGAGCCCATGCTGCGTAGCAGCTAACATCAGGTTACCAGCATAAATACCCACGTCGAGTGTTGACCACTCTGTGAGTGACCGGTCCAGGCATAAAAACGCAGCGACAGGTGCATTGAAGAACGCAAAGTTATTCCGCCAATTTTCGGCACGCGCCTTCTCATCATCGCGAGAAATGCCGCTTTGCTCAAACACCCTCGCATAAGACGCATTCATTCTCTCCTGCAAGTAGTCCGGCCACGCTTTGGGCTTTGGCATATCGCTGTCATCCGGGGCCTGTTGACTGTCATATGCCTCCAAATAAGCCTTGCGAAGCCGCTCCAACGTCTCCCCTGTGGCCACATAGACTTCCCACGGCTGAGAATTGGCCCATGATGGCGCCTTTTGAGCGTCCCTCAGCACATCCAGAATCACTTCTTTTGGCACAGGCTCATCTGTATAGCGGCGAACGGTCTTTCGCTTGTCAAACAAGTTAGACATGATGGTCCACTCCTCTTTCTCATCTATAAGTACAGTATCTCAAAATAAATTATGTAGTATCAATTCGTCACAAACAAGAAAGCGCATCCCCATCCGTCTAATCTGGAAAGCCGTTCGCCGCGAACGGGATAGCCCTCGCTATCCCGTCGTCCCTCGCCATTTACATGTTTAAAACCTGCGTAAAATAATCTTCTCCGCCAAACTGACCACCTTTTAAAGCTAGCTCCAAACCGTCGATGCGCAAATCGTCAGAATAGCAGCGACACAGTGGCGCTCCAGGTGAAATCGACGTGATCATTTCCATCGCGTAAATTCCCAATTGCCGTGTTGCATAACTCGACGTGTCGCCACCAGAGATGACCAATCGCCGAATCCCAGTCTCTTGAATGACCTGTCTTGATACTTCCCCCAAATAAGATCCAAGAATTCGACCCGAGTCGGAAATCTGTAAACCGCGATCGATCATTTGCCGCTGGTTTTCTTGAATACTCGGGTCGTCTGGTCCGAGCGCTGTGTACATGATCAGGCTTTTGCCATGGCGTACGGCATCACAGGCTTGATTCACGATGTCCTGGAGCGCCGCCTTGCTGTCCGTTTCATCCATCACCGCTTGCAGAGACAGGTGAATGCCCTCAAATCCATGATTCAGTGCCCACTGCAGCTGCTGTTGGGTGACCGGCGAGCAACTTCCCGATACGACGAGGAGTTGATCCACCTTGTGCATTTCGACGTCTTTATCTGCCGGCTTCGACACCGTGTCCGAATTGCCGTGAATCGCAGAAATGGCGTGGCCGACACCGGAAGACCCAACAATGAACATTGGCTCAGCCGTTTGCCGTGCAAGCGCGAGTATGGCACCGACTTGTTGCACATGCTCCCTCGTCAGCGCATCGAAAACAACCGCCTCTGGATGGTTTGCCAGCTTACGCTGGAGGATATCCCATACTTCCGCCTGAGTGCCATTGAGATGAAGTACATCGATAAGTTCAACATCCCCCGCACCTTGCTGCTGCAAAACGAGGCGTAAATCCGCCTCATGCATCGGCGTAATGGGGTGACGCGACATCGTCGGATGCCTGTCAAGGCGATAGACATCTCCGCGCATCGCGGCGTAGTGATTGCCGAACACCGTATACCGCTGAAGGTCTGGCGAAGCGACGAACACCGGCGTCCATGACTGCTGTTTGAAGGTGTCTTGGGAGATGCGCAGCACCGTCGCGATATTCCCAATCTCCACAGAGGAATCAAACGTCGAACAAACCTTGTAATGAACATAATCACTGCCCAATTCCCGCAACCCCCGGAAAATGGACGGCAGTTCGCGTTCCATCTGACTTGGGTTCATCACGCGACTATTCCCCGCCACGCCCACACACTGAATGCCTGGGAAACGCGCCAATACCTCCCGGTCAGGAACATCGAGAAATAGTACGGTCCGCAGGCCATGTACGGTCAGTGACTCCATGGCATCGGTCGATCCGGTGAAGTCATCTCCATAAAACGAAAGAACGATTTTTCCACTCTCTATTGAATCATCCCGCATGGTGTGTCGAACCTCCAATGTGCTGTTCTATTTACGACTTATGACGTCAACTTCCGCGAATAGTTGATAGCCACGGACGATACCGCCATCAGTAAACCGGCCACTGCAAACATCACGAAGACGCCAACGAAACTGCCACCGCTCTGCTGGACGATCCAACCGACGAGAATGGGCACCAAAATCCCCGCAACATTACCTGAAAAGTTCATAGCCCCCGTCAATTGACCAACGTGTTGATTGGCCGCAAGCCGCGCCGGAACGCTCCAGTACAAGCCACCCCAACGCAAGAAGAAATTCGCAAGACTGATGAGTAAAATTGCAGCGGTCGGCGTCGATACGTAATTCACGAGGATGATGGCCACCGCAACACCCACGCCAGCGAATCCGAGCAACGTCCTCATCACGGCATTGACAGATGCGCCAGCGCGAATCAACCTATCCGCCAACTGACCAGCGAACAATTCACCGACGAATCCCGCACCGAAAATCACAAATGTCCAAATCCCGGTCATCCCAAACGACACATGTTGAACCTTGCTGACGTAAGAAGGTGCCCATGTCAAAAGCCCGTAAAGTACTGCATCATAACCGAAGAACGCCAGAAGCAACATCCATGGACTGGCATGCTTGAAATAATGGATAGAAGATGGGTAGGCGTTTTCATCGCGGCCATCCTCTGTCTCAATCTTGTCGAGATATGCGGCTTCCTCCTGCGTAATCATGGGATGCTCGGCCGGATTGTCACGCATGAGCACCCAAGCCAAAACGCCGATGAGGACTGTCAGAAGTCCTACTGCACCAAATGCAAGACGCCAGGTACCCAACCAGACGATGAGACCTGTCACCAACAGACCGCCAAACGCCGTCCCTAATGGGCCACCACCATCGACCAACGTACTGCCCCGAGCTCGTTCATGCTTGCGCAACCATCGCGTGAGTGAGGAGTTCGCGCCGTTCTGAACCGGTCCCTCAAAGACGCCAAGGAGCATCCGCATGCCAACAAGCGATGCAACACCACCGACAAAACCAGTCAGACCTTCAATGATGCCCCAGCCAATGAGACTGGTAGAGACCACTTTGCGCGGTTTCAACTTATCGACGAGCCAGCCCCCGGGCAACTGCATCAGGGCATATGTCCAACCAAACGAGCTGAGGATAATCCCCGTGGTCAATGAACTAATATGAAGATCCTTGCCAATCAACGGCATGGCAATCGACAGCGAAGATCTATCAATATAATTGATAATCATGACTAGGATGAAGAAACTAAACATCCACCAACGCAATCCCGGAACGCGCAACCGTGCTTGTTTCTGCACGTTTCCCTCGGTTTTCACCTGATTTGCTTGCATCTCTGACACCGCCTATATTCACATTCTGTTAAGCGCTTACAAGAAAAGTAAAATTAATCTGTTTTCATCAAGAACGGGTAAACTTCTCCATCGCCTGTGAGAGCTCGACATGGGTCGCAGCGTACGCCTCTAAGGGGTGCCCTTGCAAAGCCGCTTCCCAACCTTGCTTCATACTTTCC
Source organism: Alicyclobacillus acidoterrestris (assembly GCF_022674245.1). Taxonomy (GTDB): domain Bacteria; phylum Bacillota; class Bacilli; order Alicyclobacillales; family Alicyclobacillaceae; genus Alicyclobacillus; species Alicyclobacillus acidoterrestris. The sequence goes on along the minus strand of NZ_CP080467.1, from coordinate 172,839 downwards.
ACGCCCGCTGCAATACCGCCGGGATGCGCCATAATGGCCCCACCAGCCAAGTGCAAGACATCTACTGTTTGAATCGCTTGATAGGTTTCAACCGCTGTTCCAGCCCATTGCCCTGAAGAGAGCACTGGCATCACCGTGTCGTCTCCGAACATTGGTGTCAAACAGTCTTGAACGGATTGAACAACGGAATCGTTCGACTCAAAAAATTTATTGTTTAGGCCGTTCGTATGCAGATGATCGACCCCCGCTAAACGGGCCAACTTTTGATACACCCGGAACTCCATCCCCAAGGACGGGCATCGAGTCATCGCCCCCCATTAGTTGCGATGCCCGTGAATCGGCACCTCTGCAAACTGGCGCAAATACGATACACCAGCAAAGCCCACGCTGTTGATGCCCACCATGACACAGTTCCCGCCAGCTTGAACCACCATATCATGATTTTCCCGAAGTTCATCCATATCACCAGTGATATTGAACGCGTACATCGTTTTTTTGCCCGTCTGATCAGCAGCCCGCTCAATTTCCTCCATCACAGCCTGAACTCTTACTTTGAGCGGCGCATACGGGGGATTTGCGTTGAGTTCATCATCCTTAATGAAGTCAATGCCAGAAAGCGCAAGCTCCCTAACCAGCGCGCGGAGTTCGTCCATCGACAACCCGATACTCGGCTTCACAATCGTGCCAACGAGCGGCCGTTCATAGACGCCGGCGAGTCTTCGAGTTCCCTCAATGCCAAATTGTGGACCCCGATATTTCTCAATGAACTGAACAGGCAAATCGAGATCCATCAACCGTAAGCCCGAAAATTCCCTTAACTCATAAAGGTTTCCGGCGACGGTCGCCAGTAAATTGGGAATAGACGCGCCAAAATTATGATATGGAAATGAAAGAACGACCTCACCCCGACGAAATACAACCTGCTCTTTATCAGCGGGTAGTTTAACCCCTGGCAGGGAAGGCGTCCGTACAGAATCTAGCTCCGTAATTCGGACGATGCTCGCCCCATATGTCTGCTTGATATATGGCGTTTCCCCGGGGACAGAAACAAATGTACCCGTGGATTGCTCGCCGGCCATGACCGCTACAGCATAGTCAAGGGGGTAAGGCGTCTCAATTCGATACGTCGCCAGCACACGCGCCTCAGTCAATCTAGGCCCTCCCATCCAAACACCCACATCAGTATCGAATCATCTATCCTTCTTCAACGCGACGTGCATTCTCGACAGTTTAAAACGTCACCAGGACCTTGAGGGGGTTGTCCTCTTTCTTCTCTACCATTCTAAAACCGTCAGCAGCTTGCTCATATGGCAATACATGTGTAATCACGGCTTCACTGAGAATTCGGTTTGCCCCCAGCAACGCAACGGCCGCCATGGTGTCTTGACGCGTATAGCAGAAGCAACCGACCAATTCCTTTTCCTGGCCTTGAAGTTGCATGATATCCAGCGATTGATCACCATGAAACATCGCGATGGTAACAATGCGCCCGCCCTTTTTGACAAGTGTCAGCGCTTGATTCAAAATGCCAGGCACGCCCACAGCTATCAGCACTTTGTCAAACTGACCGCCAATGGTCTCCAATGCTTCTTGAACCCAATTATCTTTACCCGCGATATTGAGGGTGTGCGTTGCACCGAGTTTCTTAGCCGTATCCAGACAATAATCAAAAACATCGGTTGCGAGAATCGTCGTCGCACCCGCTTCCTTCGCGACCGCGAGCGTCAACAGGCCAATTGGCCCTGCGCCCAGGACTGCGACCTTGTCTCCAACCTCAATCCCCGCACGACGAACCGCGTGAACACCCACAGCAAGCGGTTCTGCCAATGCCCCCACCTGATAATCCATGTCACTCGGCAGGGCAAACACGACATGTTCTGGTGCCACAAAGGTCTCTGCCATCGTACCGTACCACTTTCCGATGCCAGGCGCTTGGCGATTGTCGCAATAGTTGATGTCCCCACGCAGACAATGTTCACATTTCCCACAACCAGCTTGTGGTTCCACGGTCACTTTGTCGCCGACCTTGACGCGGGTTACGGATGTTCCTATCTCCACCACTTCTCCAGAAACCTCATGCCCAATAATCACTGGTGGTTTGCGGAATGGATGAAGACCCTTGTATGCGTGAATGTCAGAACCACAAATCCCCGCCGCCTTCACCCGAATGCGAACCTCGTCGTCGCCAAGTGGCGCGCTCTCCACGTCCGTAATCACCACTGTGTATGGGCTCTCTATCATAACCGCTTTCATTGCGACACTTCCTTTGCATGTCTTCATGTCTGTAAAATTCCTGCTCTTGTTGCACTTTTCACCTGAAGGAAGCGCGGTTACTTGCGCTTCACGCGCTTGCGCGGCTTATATCGTGCACCCTCCAAGAAGTCTCTGACCACGTTATCCGGTATCTTCGTCAATGGAATATCAGCCGATTTCGCCGTCACAATCATGCGACAGGCCATCTCTAACGTTTCCAAGCGCATACTCGCATCCGCAAACGAATCATCAAATAGGATGACACCATGATTTCTAAGAATAATGACATGGGCGATTTCAGCCTGTTCCTTGACTGCATCCCCTAACTCCGATGTACCTGGATGGTAATAGTCGACATACGCGACGTCCTCCAGAAAATACATCGTCTCGATGAACAACTCAGACACAATCGGCTCTTGGCTTGATGCGATTAACGTGGTGTAAAAAGGCGACGAGTGTAGCACCACGTTTGCATCCTCGCGCGTTTGATAAATTGCGGTGTGCATCGGAACTTCCTTGGATGGCTTGCGACTTCCCTGCCAGGTCCCTTCGACAAAATTGCACAAAGAGAAGTCATCCATCTGCAAGTTCCCCATCTCCGTGCCAGACGCCGTAATCAGCATGTGCTCTCCGTCAACTCTCGCACTCAAATTGCCGGACGTCCCCCACGCGAGTTGATTGGCCAACATGTATTTCCCCGTGTCAATCAACTGTTGTGCGATCTCTGATTGATTGAATTCCACCATTTCACCCCCTCGGCCTTACACAAAGATATGAAGCAAGAACCGTGCCAAAAGGATGGGTGGGATACGGAAAAACTCAAATATTTTTTGGCGCCTACAAAAACGTCGCGATTTCCGCGAAGTGACGATGATCTTCGTGGCATTCAAAAGTGAACGCTTTCAAATATCAAAACAACGGGGGTAGCGCAACGCTTGTTCAAGTTGATACAATCGTAGCAAAATGAAACGTAGCGTCTCATTTTGAGTCAAATAAAGCGTCTTGAGGGGAGTTAACATGAGCAAAATCGTGGTCATAGCACCTTCAAAGGAATTCGCTGATACCGTTCGCACCGTTGTAGGCGAACATCATTTGAAAATTTACGCACCACAAGATGACCGCGACTTCCCCTTCGAGGAAACCGTCCCCATCGCCCAGCAGGAGGAAGCCCGCGGGGCTGAAGTCATTATCACGCGAGGCGGACAAGCGACCCTTTTGAAACAAAAGGTCAGCATCCCCGTTGTCGAAGTCAAAATGACCATCCTCGACATTTTAAGGACGGTTCACCATTTGAAAAGGAAATACCAGCGTATCGGCTTAATCGGCGTTGAAAATATCATCTGTGATTACCGGGAATTAGGTCGTTACATCGACATTCAAATCTACCCAGTGTTCTCATACGAAGACGATTTAGATCTGCGTGTCCGCCAAGCTATCTCGGACGGGATGGAATGTATCGTCGGTGACGGGATGTCTGTCGACTACGCCAAACGATTCGGGCTACCAGGGATTAAACTGATGCCCTCCAGCGCGAGTGTCCAGGAAGCTATCGATCTCGCCGAAAATATCATCCGCGCCCGCTTTCTTGAAAGTACTAAAAATGAACAGTTTCGAATGGTGTTGGAAACCGCTCAGGATGCCATCCTGATTATTTCAAATGAGTCACAAGTGCTGCTTGCAAACCACCGGGCCACCCATTTGCTCTGCCAAGATCGCGATGATATCCTCAATTACCCCATTTCCGAGGTCCTCCAAAACGAACCAAACCTATTGAAACTCATCTATCAGTCCGAAGAATTTCGAGAAGAAATTGTACAGGTTCGCAATTTCATTTTGTCGGTGTCCAAACGCCGGATTACAGTGGCGGGTGACCCGATCGGATGGGTGCTCACGATGCAGGACGTGACACAAATTCAAAAACTCGAACAAACTATCCGCCGAAAATTGAGCCACACCGGATTCGTCGCAAAACGTAGTCTTCAGGATATCGCGGCAGTCTCCCCAAACATGAAGATTGTCATAGAAAAAATAAGACACTTCAGCAAGGCCGACTCTACCACGCTCCTGCTCGGCGAGACCGGCACAGGCAAAGAATTAATCGCCCAGAGTATCCATAACCACAGTAACCGAAAGAACCGACCGTTCGTCCCCATCAACTGCGCTGCGCTGCCTGGCAACCTGCTTGAAAGCGAATTATTTGGATATGAGCCAGGCGCCTTTACTGGTGCAAATCGCAATGGCAAGGCTGGGCTCTTTGAACTTGCACATACTGGTACCATCTTTCTCGACGAAATTGGTGAAATGCCACTTGATTTGCAGTCACGGCTCCTGCGCGTGATTCAAGAACGCGAGGTCATGCGCATCGGCGGAAGTGCCATTATTCCTGTCGACGTGCGAATTATCGCGGCTACACACAGAGACTTACAATCTGACATTCAAAGTGGAAAGTTTCGTGCAGACTTGTTCTACCGACTCAACATCCTGACCATACACATCCCACCGCTTCGGGCGCGCAAAGAAGACATCCCGCTGCTCGTGGATGCCTTATTGACAAATATCTGCAAGCGATATGAACGTCCGAAACCACAATTGGCCAAGTCATTCATTGACCAATTGACGCGGTTCACGTGGCCGGGCAATATCCGGCAACTCGAAAATGTACTAGAGCGCATCGTCGTGTTGTTCAACGCAGACATTCCTCAAGAACAGGTGCTGCAAGAGATTGTAGAAGAGTTATCCGCAAGTGATGACGCGACAAGCCCCCCGCGTGAACGAGAGCCTAATCTGTTCCCTATTTTGGATGGAACGCTAGAGGATATCGAGCGGCACGTCATCCTTCGCCGACTAGAGGCGTTTGAAGGGAATAAAGATCTGACCGCCAAGCACCTTGGCATCAGTCGGGCAACGCTATGGAGGAAGTTAAAAGAACTCGCGACGGAGGGGTAAAGTGTCGACCGTATCCGCGCAATCTCCCTGTTCACAACGCCTGGAAACCAAATGTGCCTCCACTGACGTGTCCAATGGAGGCACATCATCACAAAGTCAAACTTGGGTACGCGGCGAGTCGCCACGCTTGATCACTTCTACAACGCCACGGTCACCGTCTATCTTTAACCAGTCCCCCGTATGAATCACAGAAAGTGGGTCTTGGTCAAAATCTGTAATCGCTGGTACGCGCGTCACAATCGCCCCCAGGGCAGCTTTACTTGTCATCGTATTGAACAACATCGCCTTCGGTGCCGCCCCCGCTAGGCGCGCTGTGTGAAATATCCCCGACCACCCTGAGGAACCTTTTGCGCCGGGAAACACCAGGACTTTTCCCTTGAAAGACTCCCCTCGCAACTCATGCCTCGATTCAATGATGGTACCACTTGCAGCCTCGACGCCTCCCCATCCTGATATCTCTTGGCTGGTTACCAGTGCCTCACCTTCCGCATACCCACCAACTATCGGTCGCCCACGCAATATCACGGAATTCATGAAATCCCCCCTGTCCATCGACCCGTTATCGCCGCGTTTACGCAGTCCTTCGTGGAACCAAACCAGCCTTGCACCTTCATAATCGCAGGTAGATAGTGGACTTGCTTTGCCGAATCCGTAGCGATTACCTTGGTACCTTTCGGTAAAAATCTCCCGATAGCAGGACAGGTGTCACTCATCAGTACTGCACCTGCGTTCTCCATTATTTTTGTATATCCATTGCGATCAGCCAGTTCCCGAATCGGATGAGGTGTAAAAATCCAAAGCTCCGTATTACTGTGCACCGTCTTTCCATCTAAGAGATTGCAAATCTCCCATATCTGTTGGATATTTGCGTGAGGGCAACCTAACATGACGAGATCTACATGCGGATCCCTGGCTGTACTGTTTAACTCTTCATATACCTGCAATCTCTCCTGCTGCCCAAACGAGAACCGCGCCTGAATTGGATGCCCCTGAAACGCTTCCTCGACGGTTCTAGCTTCTGCGGTAATACCGGGAATATGATATAGTTCCACGCCGCCGGATGTGGATGCGGCGGCACCGAAATGCTTCAACTGCGATAAGTTTGGCGTACTGTTCACATGATCTAAAACAGGCACCTTATCCCCAACCATCTTCCCAACGTAGTAACCCAATATTCCCCAATCCATAAAATCCTGCACGGGGAACTGCACGTCTACATAGTGTGTTCCCGCTCGCTGCTCATGCAAATGGTAACCCCAGTATGGGATTTTGCCTGTCAGCATCGCCGCCGCAGTGCTTTCACGACCTTCCACGTTCGTTCTCGCGCCAAGCACGGAGTTGATATATACGACGGCGGAGGATTCCATCCATGCACAATGCTCGCCTTTCACAGGTACATTCCCTACCTGATACGGCGTACATGTATTCATCAGTTGGATGCCGTGCGCCGCATTGTACGACTCACTTTCCGCAATGAGATCATGCGTTTCCTGCTCAATTTCTTGTAATCGCCAGTGACGCGCGTCCATTCTGCCAATAAGTTGACAACTGTATGCCTTCACGTGAGGAATTTCAAAAGTTTCATCGCTATCTAAGCTCATTTGCGAGAAGATTTGATCATGGCTTTCGAACTTTGGTAGCCCAGGTGCAGGAGAAAAAACGTTTGCCCCACACACATTGTTTGTATCCACGAGCCGTTCGGCTCCAAGTGCATCTCCATATTGAACAAGTAGCTCCATGGCCCGCTGAACAGCGCGCCCCTCTTTACCGTCTAGCATAGCCTCTTCATCCGCTGTAAGTCTCATGTGTTTACCCCTTTCTATCTAGCCTTGTGAAGCTTTCCCTTATCACAGGAGTTCCTGGCTGGACTGTAAGTCGTCACTAAGCAACTCAACGTCTCTCGTCTCGGGTCCGATTAAAGTGGCGACAATGAACAAAAGCCCACCAAGCACGATGAGGACCAACGCAGTATATTCGTACGGCATGAACTTCCCGAGCAAGAAAATCCACGTGCTATACAATCCGGGGAGTATGAGGCTGATAGTATAGGCGGTTCCATAGCCTGAACCTCGTACATCTGCAGGAAACCGCTCGTTCAAATAAACGATGACCGTGCCTAGAGGAGCGTTGGCCAGAAACAGCGCAATAAACCCCATTGCGCCGACTGCGAAGAAGCCCACACCACTTTTGGCGAATAGAATCATGAAGAGAAACGCTAGTGTTTCCCCTATCGTCAGCGAAATCCCCACCCAGAATAGAACTCGCTTGCGACCTAATTTTTGACTGATTACCGCATAGCCAACCATCCCGACGACCGTGGCCAAATTCGCTAGCAGTTCCATCGTGCTCACATTCGATGCCGACTGATGCAAATAGCCCTCCAACAAACCCGGCATAAAGGACAGCGCCATTTGCGCAGCAAACCACATCCCAGACATGAGAAGAAGCACCTGAAGGAATCCCTTCATATTACTCCCTGACAAAAGCCGCCAGATGGGCTGCTTATTCGCATCGCCACTGCTCGGTAGTTTTGTGACTTCTAGTTCCGGAATACGAGCGTAATAAATGAGATACAAAATGCCCAGAAAGGCGCCAAAGAAAAATGGCACGCGCCATCCCCAGGATAACAATGCACTCTGAGAGAGGTTCTTCAGTACAAACAGCTGTACAATATTGATAAACACAATTGCCACAGGAGCACCTGCTGAGACTAATCCGGCAATGAACGCTCTCAAATGTTTGGGTGAGCGTTCAATTGCCAACGGAACTGGCCCGGCATAGCCCCCGCCAAGGAAGATACCGTCAATCAATCGCAACGCAATGAGTGCAATGATGGCCCCATATCCCCACTGGGCATAACCAGGGAGTACGCCAATAAGAAAAGTTGTGACAGTAAACCCAATAGCGGCTATCATCGTCACGCGCTTTCGACCAATCTTGTCGCTCAAGTTGCCAAGAATCGGCCCGCCGATGGGACGAGCTAGCAACGTAACCGTAAAAATCAGCGTACTTAAGGTAACCTTGGCAGAGTCAGGTAAGGTATCGGGTTCGAAATACCCCATGGCTGCCGGAAGGACAAATGCGGGCAAATAAATATCGTAACTGTCAATTAGTAGACTGATGACGCCTCCAATCATGGATCGCTTCGCAACAGACGGTACACCGTCTCCAGTCCGAACCTCTGCAACAGACATCCTCATACCCTCCTTATAATTGGAACAATGGGAATTTTTCAACCAGAAGTTGAAGATTAGGTATTCGAGCAAGGGGTCACCGTTTTAATGTCGCCCCTTCCGGCAAGGGACTGACGAGATTTCGATAGATTGCCAACCAACCGCGTTCTCCCCGCACCCCAGTTTCCACTGCCATATGTGCCTTTCGTTCCGAAAGTTCAGCTTCAGAGACCTGGAGATTCACTTCGCGGCTTTCAACATCAATTGAAATCACATCACCATTTCGCACGAATGCCAGCGGGCCACCTTCAGCGGCTTCGGGAGAAATTTCCCCCACAACCAAGCCTCGATTGACCAGTCCGGATAATTGCCCATCTGTGACGACGGCCACCTTGTCCCCCAAGCCAGCGCCATCTAGGGCAAATATCAGTGCAGATGCGGTTCCCATACCTGGAGTTCCTTTCGGCCCAAGCCCTCTGAGAACAACGACCATACCAGGCTTTATTTCACCTTTGTCAACACCAGCAATCGCTTCCTCACGGCTTTCATAGACCACAGCTGGCCCCGTAAACTGCGTGACCCTATCATCCTCCACAGCCAGCTTCACGATTCCGTATGATGGGGCTAATGACCCCTTGATTAACACGATGGTAGGCCGCCAGCCAAACGCGCGCCCGACAGGTCGAATCACCTCTTCGTCTTCCACTTGTATATCTCTTAACACTTCGCCCACTGTCTGCCCGGTAATGGTCTTCGCGTCAGGATGCATAAATTGTTGCAACTGTTTCATCACCGCTCGCGTTCCCCCGGCCTGCTCCAGTTCTTCAATGGTTCTATCGCCATTCGGTCGCACGGCCGCTAGCAGCGGCACCCTTCCAGCGAATTCTTGAAACATGCCATAAACATCCACGTCACACGCTGCTTCTTCTGCGACAGCTTGCAGGTGCTTGATGGTGTTGATCGATCCGCTGACGCTCAGAACCATTTTGATAGCGTTTTCAAAAGCGTCACGGGTTAGAATGTCACGCGGCAAAATATTTTCCCACACCATTTCGACAATTCGCTGTCCGGCCTCTTCCACAACACCCCACATTTTGTCGCTATTCGCCAATACCGGGGTACTACCAGGTAGGGCCATGCCAAGCGCTTCGCAGACCATGTGCATCGAGTTCGCAGTTCCCATGCCTGGGCATACCCCAGGACCACGCACTGCGGTATCACTCATCTCCCGCAGTTCCGATAGTGTAAGATTCCCCGCTCGATAGTGCCCCGCTTTTAGGAAAACATCCTCGATATCACAGTGGTGTCCGCAGTATTGGCCACTCGGCTGATATCCACAAGCGACGATGAGTGTCGGAATATTTAACCTACCCGCAGCCATTAGGTGAGCGGGCGCGGTTTTATCACATGAAGCCAAACAAACCATTCCGTCCAGTAATGCTCCTTCAACGGCCACCTCAATATCATTGACGATTAAGTCTCGGGCAGCGAGAATATACCCCCCTTTGTGCCCAGCGCTGGTGATGAAATCACTGGGTGCCGCCGTGCGAATTTCGAACGGCAATCCCCCCGCGGCACGAATCGCATCTTTCATCTTGCTTACAATGCCATCCAGGTGATGAAAACAGATAGCTAAGTCAGAAGATGAATTCACGATAGCAATTTTGGGTTTCTCCATATCTTCCTCGGAAATGCCCATGGCCCGCCACTGTGTACGCCGCATGGTCCACGGCGAACTTCCACGTTCAAAGTTGCTGCGTAATTGTCTAGACATCGAACTCTTCCTCCCTCTAATCCACACGGGACACGTTGTCGTACAATCGGCGCTGAAGGGCTTCATGATCCATATCATGAAGGCTCCCGGTACCCACTAGCTCGATGGCATGTGCCGCTGCCGCCCCCATCGCGATACACGGCCCCATGACCCTCACACTCGACAATGCTGCAGCATCTCCATCAATACAGCGCCCCACCGCCAACAAGTTGTCTGTATCCGGCGGTAACATACTTCGAAACGGTACGTAGTGTACATGGTCATCGTCGAACGTCTCCCAAATGTGTCCTTCCACGTGATTATGAAGTTCGATAGGCCAAGCCGTACGGGCAACTGCATCGGCAAACCGCGTTCCAGAGCGCACCTCATCCACAGTGAGATGATGCGTACCGACAATCCACCGTGTCTGCCGAATACCCGGAAAGCCGTATGAACGAATTCGAGCCTGCCCAAAGGCATCCGAAAATTCATTCTTTAAAAAGTCAAACGCCACATCCGCTTGGTTTTTGCCCTCGAGACCACGCTGTGTCGCGTCAATCGCATCTAGCGGTGTCTCCACATGAGTTAAGTTGACTAACGCCACGCCGCGTTCTGGGAACACGAACGCAAATCCCTCTTTTCGTACTAGGCCGTACGCTGCACCTCTCTCTCGAACCCGCTGTGCAATCTCATCCCTGTCCGGCACACTCGCCTGATTTATCCGCTCGACAACAAGCATCTGACTACCGTATATCCGACCGTTCGCGGGCTCCCGACAAGGTAATCCAGCGAGCCATACCAAAGCCGCATCACCAGTCGCATCTACAAAGGCATTCGCGGTGACCCGAACCGGGCCATAACGTGTGGCGAGATCAATAGAACGCACGCGTCTCTCGGTTACTTTGACGTCCAAAAGAATTGCCCCAACAATCGGTTTGATTCCGTTTTCATAAACCGTTCGTTCTATCCATCGGGACAGTGCGATCTCGTCGTACATCACGGTCGTGTAGGAAGGCCCGTGTCGGTAATGTAAAGCGCCAGCCTTTCCAAGGTCATTCAAAATATCGTCGGCGATGCCGTGTGTAAACTGATAACGATGTTCGCCATGATGAAAGAGTCCACAAAAAGTCCCAATGATAGAATGAACTGCCTGCCCACCTAGTGCGGGAAATCCATCAACTAACACCACACGAAGCCCCAACCGGGCTGCCTCCACCGCTGCGGATACACCCGAAATGCCGGATCCCACAATGCAAATGTCAGCACGGACATCCTGTCTAGTGGACGTCTCTCTGGTCACGACGCGCGTGGAACTTTGTTGTTTGTCTAAGTGCTGTTGTCCTCCCATGAAAACATCCCTTCACAAATCGTGTTGTCCAATGCTCATGTGCTGTCTTCTTGAACTAACGGTATGAAATCGCCTTGTTATTTGCAATCCAAATTAGCCATACCATATATCGATAAAATCGATGTATCCGAAGCTATCAGCGAAAGAACCACAATCGGTGACGTCGGAATATCTGTGCATTGTAATCTAGTACCTGTATACTCGAAGAAAGGCATCATTACGCGGATTGCACGTATTCGCTTTGCAGTCAGTTTGACACGCTAGAAACCGTACCTAAGAGGGGAATCATGTGGAGATACATCAATTAGAATACTTTCTAGCAGTCAGTACCTGTATGAGTTTTTCAACCGCGTCTATGGAGATAAACGTTTCTCAATCAACACTATCGCACCAGATTCGAAAACTGGAGGATGAGCTCGGGGTAAAACTATTTATCCGAGAGCCGAGATCTGTCAGATTGAGCCCCGCAGGTGAGGAATTCCTGGAGCATACCCGAAAAATCCTCGCCGCAATCAAGACATCGCAAGAAGCCATGCAGCAATATACCAATTACATCAAGGGACATTTATCAATCGGTGCCATCCCCACAATTGCTTATCTGGGATTTAACAGAATTATTACAAAATTCATCCAGTCGTACCCAGGCATATCCGTGGAAATTCACGAGGCAAACACAGATGACTTACTTCAATGGATGTACGAAAAAAGAGTAAATGTGTCGTTTATCACTTCCCCGTTTGTCGACCAATACGGCGTTACATTTCACCCACTGGTTGAAGACACCGTCGTAGCGCTCGTCCCGGCTTCCCATCGACTTGCAAACAGCGACCGGGCGATTGATATTCATGATCTCTATCGGGAAAAATTCCTGATGATAAAGTCGAGTTCAGGATTTAGGTCAAGGTTAATTGAGGCATGCAACGATGCTGGATTCCAACCCGACATCATCCTTGAAAGCAGCCATGTGGAAATCCTTCGTGGATTTGTGGAGGAGCAAATGGGCGTAGCGCTCATGGGCCTGCGTATTGCGCAAAGCATCTCCAGTCCACTCACATCTATCGTTCATCTGAAGCAAAATATCAAACGTCAAAACGGACTTGCGGTCCCACGTGTGAAAAGTATCCCTTTAGCAACCAGACTCTTTTTAGATTTCATCATCAATGGCAGCGCGGGCGCATAGATAATTTGACGTGATCGATGATGACAAGATAAAACCCTCTGCCCAAGTAACCTGTCAATCAAAAGGCCATCGCCTGGCGTGTCGCCAAGCAAGCCTCCGAAACAAGTGCGGTGGACAGAGGGAGCGAATCAGAAACGCCGCTATACATACATCGCCTAATCGCCAAGAAATTCAGCTGTTTTCTTGGATTCAAACTGTTTAAACCGCTCCGTCCCCCTGATTTTATTGAGAATATCCCTATCTGCGTCCGTCAACGTACCTTGACTCAGCACACGCGCAGCATTTTGCAGATAATCAACAGATTCCGTCCCATACATGACGGTGTTGACGACGTCATGGGATAAACACCATTTCAGTGCGGCATCTGCCACAAGAGACGTATCTTGAATCCCAGCTTCTTGCGTCATTTGAAATAATTCGCCCTTCATGTAGGCCTCTCTCACAATCACGCCTAAGCGTTTTTCCTTCACAAGCGGAAGAACCTTGTGCAACGCCTTATCGTCACCGAAGTTAAAATTGATATACACCACGTCAAAATGACCTGATTCAATCATCTTGACATACGTGTCTTCCCCAGAAAACGTATCCGCGCAGGCAAAACGAATGTACCCTTCGCGTTTCAATACACTCAGGTTGTAACCAATCTTATCGAGATATTCCGGATCGTTATCAAAGGCGCTCTTCATCGGCGCGATATTGAAAAAGTCGATTGCATCTCGTTTCAGTAGTTTCAAAATCCGGGCTGCTTCATCGCGCAACGTCTCAAGCTGTGCCATCTTGACGTTGTTTTCGTCATAAGTGTAAACCATCCCCTCAGGCCGCGTTTGAACAAAAATCTCATACGGGGGCGGAAGTTGCTTTAGATTCCTTCCTAAAGCCTCTTTCTCAGAATCCATGGTTACATCAAAGAAGTTAATGCCAAGGTCGTACGCCGCTTGTAACACCTGAAGGCGCTTTTCTCCACCAAACCCTTCAAAAATATACCCAGGCGTCGTCGCCAATCGTAAATCCTCGTTAAAACCTCGAGATCTCCCATCGGGAAGATACTCATGACCACCCAAACCCAAAACAGAAATATCCACTCCAGTGTTGCCGAGTTGTGTATATTTCATCAACTGCATCTCCCTTGCGTAGTGAAAATTGGCGCGATGATTCATTCTGCAACGCATGCACTGTCCGACGAAGAAGAATTAAATCGTAGCCCCCTGCTCCAGCGGTTGCACGACGTGCTCCTCCTCTGAAACAGCCCCGCGATGACGAGCCCATACGTAAATCACCACACTCAGGGCACAAACCACTGCACTATAGGTCAGGAACAGCCACATCTTGCCGACTTGTTGCGCATCAATGAACAGGTACGAAGCAGTCCCGCCGAAAACGGCTGTCGCGATACCATACCCAATCGCAATGCCTGTTGTACGAATTTCCTGCGGCATCAGTGTCGCATTGATATAGAGGAACAACGTCTGATTAAAGGCTACAACTAACCCTCCACCGAGCATGACGACAGCAAGCCTGCCAAGGCCTGGCTGTGAATAGAGGAGAACGACGAAATACGCGGGCACGAGTAGGATGCGAAGAATCAGATAGACTTTGGAAGTTCCAAACCTGTCGGCCCAATACCCAGCAATCGGCCCCGCCACCACCATAATGACGTAAAACGCCGAGGTCAGACCGAACACGCTTGTCGAATTCTCTTTAAAAACCGTGTTCGCAAGATTAGGTAATCCCGTGAGAAATAGGTAGTTCGCAATCATCGTGCCACCGGTTACGAATATGATGGCAAGTACGCCGAGTCGGTGATCCCAAATTTTGCTCCACACCTTCGCTGTGGACTCCAACTTTTTATTGGAAGACACACTTGCTCCGGTCTCCGGCAGAGACAACCTCGCAAGCAGCACGATGATTGCGCTTACGCCACCAATAATAAAGGGTACGCGCCAACCCCAATCTGCCATAATCGTCTTCCCAAATACCATACTCGCTAGAAAAGCGACGACTGCTGCCAACAACGTGCCAATTTGATTGAACGATCCAGTGATGATACCCGCAAAGAACCCTCTGCGCCCCGGGCGCCCCATCTCCAACTGCGCAGCACTGGCCGCAGGGTTTTCGATGCCCGTTGAGACGCCCTGAACCAATCGTGCCAGAGTCAGCAAAATGGCTGCAGATGTGCCGATTTCACTATACGAAGGCATAATCCCCATCGCCAACGAACTCAACGCCATCGCGCCAATGGACCACAAAAGAACCTTCTTATGCCCAATCCTATCGGCAACAGGACCAAAAATCGCCCCCGAAATGGGCCTCACCACGAAACCAAGTGCAAACACCGCCAATGCGTCCAGCGTCGAAGTGACATTGTTGTTAGAAGGAAAGAAGTGCGCTCCGAAAAACGTAGCCATTAGACCGTAAATACTCCAGTCGTACCATTCCAGGGCGACACCGCCGCCTAGACCAATATAGAGAGCCAACCTGTTCTTCTTGGTTGTTATCGCTTGATTATTCACAGTACTCCTCCTTTGCACTCATCCGATAAGGAAGTGAGCGTGAAAACGTACTGCCAAAGCGAGTCGTTACCCTGGATATTGCTGACTTGCTGGCTTGAGCAAGCGGAGTAACGTCACCCAACGACAGAATGCACTTTCATACACTTCCTACCAACTTGTAAACTCCCGTCCTTCTGCACACCCCTCACTTTCGACTACCGTCTCACCGCTCGTCGCAATCTCTCCAACACATGAAAGGAATACGCTTTCACGTAGCGGAAACAGATTTTTGAAATATGATATATCACATTATGGTGCTCTACGAAATATATTGTCAATTCTAATTTTTCTGCCTATAAATCCCATCCGCAAAAAATTCCCGAAATATCACGCAAAAGTCCAGTTTAACTCTAAAAACCTCCTGTCTCATGGACGTCACCAGGAAAATTAAGTATTGCCTTCTCTGAGATCATCCCCTAAGATGTGATATATCAGATATCAACAAGCGACGATGTTGACGCCCGCCACAATAGTCGTGCTGGATAGTTTGAATGACTTAGGAACACGAGGGTTTCATGTATAATTCCTTTTAAGAACTGACAGAGACCCACCATCATCGAGAATGAAAGCAGTTACAATCTATATAAGGACAACTATCACACGCTAGCGCGTAACGGGCGAATACAAACTGTCAGACAAATGCCCCACCAAATGGATGGGCATGAAACATTCAAATGCTGTGATATAAAAGACGTCCTACAGCATCTTTTACATCACTCTGGATGGGAGGAGAAGCCGATGGACGGTCGTCAGGCCGAAACCGCAGCCTCCGTCAACATTGGATTAAAAGGGTTGACGACGAAGAAAGTGAAATCCCTTCGCGATACTGCAGTAGATACAATTCGAGAGGCTATCATCAGTGGCGAACTAGCCCCCGGAGTACATTTGAAGGAGCGTGAGCTGTCCGCCATCATGGGCATCAGCACAACACCCATCAAAGAGGCGCTTCGGGTTCTCGAGCAAATCGGATTTGTCACCACGATTCCGCGAAAAGGGACATTTGTGTCGGACATCGTCAATACATTATCGGAATTTTTCATGATACGCGCCAACCTTGAGGGCCTTGCAGCTCGCTTTGCAGCAGAAAAGGTGTCAGACCTGCAAATTGAGACACTGCGTGGAATTATCAATCGCATGAAGACCTTAGTAGATAGCGGTGACACCGAGCAACTGGAACCCCTGAACACCCGTTTTCATGGAACCATTCATCAGTTTTCCGAAAACCCAATGCTCACTCAGATTTTAGGGAATATCACCTCGGTTGACAGGTCTTTTCGTAGACGAGCGCTGCAATACGAGGGAGAAGTAGAACTTGGCTTTTATGAACATCGCGGCATTTGTGAAGCGATTTGTAGCCGAAATGGGGAACTCGCCGAACTGCGTATGCGAGAGCACATCTTTAGAACTACCGGCAAAGTACTCAAAAACCTGAACGCAAATCATCATCGGTGAGTGACCGGGGATAGCAACGAACAACTGAATGCCGGAACAAAGTTATCCCCGGACACCCTTCAACCATACTTTTCAACCATAAGGAGGTTTACCATATGAAATTATCAGCAGAGGCATTTGACAAGCTGCAAAAAGTATCGACAGCGAGCTTAACCTCAGAGTTACTAAAGTTGGGGTTTCGAAACACGTTCATGCGAGGTGTCCATCCAGTCCGTTCGGCATCTCGTCTCGTTGGGTACGCCTTCACACTTCGATATATCCCAGCCCGAGACGACTTAGACCTGGAAGTAGAGTATGACAATTGGAAGAACCCACAGCGCGTTGCAGTCGAAACCATTGGTCCAGACGAAGTCCTCGTCATCGATGCAAGGGGCGATGTCAGTGCAGCGTCATTTGGCCATATTCTCTGCACCAGACTGCAGTACAAAGGCGTGGCGGGCTTGGTCACAGATGGGGCACTCCGCGACACGCCATCGATTCGCGAGTTGGATTTCCCCACCTATGCTCGGGGCGCACATGCAACCACCAGTTCAGTGGTGCACCATCCCGTCGACTTCCAGGTCCCGATAGGATGTGGCGGCGTCATGGTACAGCCAGGCGATGTCATCGTTGGCGATTCGGAAGGTATCGTCGTGATTCCGATTCATGTCGCAGAAGAAGTCGCCCACAAGACGTATGAGCGAGATGCGCTGGAGACCTGGCTGCAGCACAAGGTAGCCCAGGGGGCCAGCATTCGTGGGACGTATCCACCAGATGAGTCCACACTCATTGAATATCAACAATGGCGCAAGTCGCAGGAACAAGTAAAAACACCATGAATCTTCACATAGATATAACGATGCGACGTAGGACAAAGATGAGGACTCCTGCTCCATCGGGGACTTGAAAGGGTTCACATAAGAACAGCATCGAGGAGGATACACATATGGAATCGCAAAATTGGATTGGTGGTAACTGGTATACGCCAAGCGCCGGGGAAATGACCGTCTACAACCCCTCAGAAACGAGTGAAATTGTAGGTACTGTCCATCTGTCGTCAAACGAAGACATGATGGAGGCTGGCGTCGCGGCAAAAGCTGCATTGCAGCAATGGGCGACACGCACACCGGGTGAACGAGCGGCGTTTCTTGATAAGGCTGCAAGTCTGTTAGAACAAAACTTAGAAGAGATTGCCCACGTGGCCAGCAGTGAAATGGGCAAGCCCATCTCAGAAATGAAAGGGGAAGTCATGCGCGGCGTCAATCTCCTCAAGTACTACGCCGCGGAAGGCGTTCGAGCACACGGCAGTGTCATTCCAGCCAGCCAGTCGAGCGTCCTTCAATATACAAAACGCGTGCCGCTCGGCGTCGCAGGCTTGATTACCCCTTGGAACTTCCCTGTCGCCATTCCCATCTGGAAAATCGCGCCGGCGTTAATCTGTGGAAACACCATCATCTGGAAGCCTGCAGAAATCGCTTCTCTATCCGCAACCTACGTCGCTAAAATCTTTGCACAAGCCGGTTTACCGGACGGTGTGTTAAATCTGGTCATCGGTGAAGGCCATACGGTGGGCAATACGCTTGTTGAACAGGTGGACGTCGATGTGATTAGCTTCACCGGATCGACAAAAACCGGAATGCACGTAGCATCCATCGCCGCACAGCGAAATATCAAGTATCAGACCGAAATGGGTGGCAAAAACGCTGCGGTCGTCCTTGCCGATGCAGACTTGAAACTGGCCACGTCTGCTATTTTGAGTGGCGCTTTCCGATCCGCCGGACAAAAATGCACTGCCACCAGCCGTGTCATCGTGGAGGAGTCCATCTACAACCCGTTGATTGACGAACTGCGCCGCCAACTCGCCGACGTCTATACGGGTTCTGCGTTAGATCCGAAATCCTACCTTGGGCCTGTCGCCTCCAAAGCGCAGTACGAGAAAGTCCAATCGTTCATCAACCTAGCCCACACGGAGGCACAAATCGTCGCGGAAGGTGCTCTCCAGCTTGACCCGAGCAGTGGCTATTATGTGGCACCATCCATTGTCGAAGGCGTTCCGACCAGTCACGCACTCGTCCAAGAAGAAATCTTCGGCCCGCTCATCACACTATTGAAAGCAACTGATTTCGAGGAAGCCGTATCCCTCTGCAACCAGACAGTCTATGGCTTGAGCGCATCTGTCTTTACCAATGACATCCAAAAGGGATTCCGCTTCCTCGACGAAGCCGAGGCAGGCATGGTTCGGATTAACCTCGAATCTGCCGGTGTCGAATACCAGGCGCCATTCGGCGGCATGAAACGCTCGAGTTCGCATAGTCGTGAACAAGGACAGGCTGCATTAGACTTCTACAGCCAATTGAAAACCTGTGCCGTTTATTACGGATAAACCCATACGTAAACACGTAGGAACGCGTCTATCCGCGCTACGGCAACTCACATGAAACGCACGACACCTGTTCTCCATGTCAAACAGGGTGGCGTCCACACGATGGATGCCACCCTGTTTATGTCTGTACGTACAGAAGTCCTGTTACGCACGCGAACATGCGTTCAAAAACCTCTGATAATCCTCTGGTGTATCAATATCTGGGGGTGACACCGTCTCCATTGGAACTGCAAATCGCTCCTCACGATGACGCGCAACCACCTGTCGCCCACCTTCGTCGCCTTTGCAATTCATCAACTCAGGAAACAGCGCACGCGAAAACAGCACGGGATGGCCATAACCATCGCGGTATTTCACCTGTACGAACCGTTTGCCATGACGGACGAATGCATCAATCACCCCGTCAATGGAATCCAGACTTATCCCAGGTTGATCCCCCAAGAGAATGACGATTGCATCTGCGTTCACCCTCACCATCTCCCGCACGGCAACGTGCAAAGATGTACTCAAGCCCTCATGAGCTAGCGGGTTCTCCAACGTGCGTACGGGCAACCCTTCCAAGGCGGCCTCTACACCGCTGCCTTTCGGTGGAACAACGACAAACACAGTATCGGCAACACTCGCCAGCGCCGTTTCCGCAACACAGCGAACCAAGGGCATCCCATTAGATGACAAAAGCAACTGTTTAGGATACCCCATTCGCCTGGACAGCCCTGCGGCCAGCACAACCACACAGATATTGAGGCCATTCGCAAATCTGGACATCGCTGTCGTCTCCGTTCAAAGGACCGTTGATGAGCAGGCAGTGTACATCAACCGTTGCCGGTCGTTTGCGTGGCGTTGTGCAATCAGTTGTGCGACTACGCTGACCGCAATCTCCTCAGGTCCCTCCGCGCCAATGCCCACACCCATCGGCGAATGAACACGGGCACGTTGCGCCGCGTTATCTATCCCCAACCTGTCAAACAACTTCTGCGTCCGTCTCTGTGGCCCTAAAACACCGAGATACCTTAAATCAAACCGAAGCAGATGCCCTAACCATAAAACATCATCCTGAAAGCTGTGTGTCATAATCAGTGCATAGCTGGCGTCTGGAAGAGAAATAGAATTTGCGTTCTCTGGCCGTGCGCAGATTCGTCGTTTCGCATCTGGAAACCGCGCTGGTGAGAGTCTGGCCGGTCGGTGATCGACCACCGTCACGTCAAAATGCACTTTCGTCAAAAGTGCGACAACCGGTTCGACATCAGGCCCCGCGCCAAAGATCGTCACTTGTTCCTTCGGTTCAAGATAATCAAGAAAATAAAGCTGTGATCCGACTTGGACCGACGCGCTCCGCCAAACATCTGAAAACAACTGCAGCTTTGTCTTTGCAAAGGGCTCGGATTGTTGAAACGAGCGAACGGCGAAATGATTTTGTCCGAAAATCGCGTGATCTAAGATGCGATTGGATGACATGTCGATTTTGCGGATAGTCGATATGGGCGTACCGGCGTTCATCTCATCGAGCACAGTGCGCCAATAGCTACCCGAACAACCTTTGTCAAACCAATGTACCGGTTCGACTAAAACCGTCAAGACGCCATTGCATCCCGGCCCCCGGCCCCAAGAAAGATCATCCTCAACAGACAAATCATAAGTGAGAATAGCCGCGCGATTCGCTTGCAGAAGTTCGGCTGCGCGACACATTAGGTCTTCCTCCAAGCACCCCGCGCTGAGCGTGCCACTCGTCAGCCCAGAAGAGCGAAAGACCATTTTCGTGCCTTCGCGCCGGTAGGCGGAGCCCTCTACGTTGACAATGGTTGCAATCACAACCGATTCACCCAGATCCCGCGCTTCCAGCAAGCATTCAAGTATCTCACGCATCGCTCCATCCCCCTTCTGGCCACCATGCCGTTGATGAAAGGCGCATGTTCGTCGCGCGATTAGTCCAACTCGGTCACGAGGTCCTTAATCCATTGCCGTCCAGGAATCGGCCGAACGTGCACTTCAGCGCCTTCGTGTGCCTTCGTATTGCAAAGATAACCCACTTTACCGTCGATGCTAGCGGAACATTCCTTGCATGCATTCGCACTTCGACACGAGTACCGGACGGATAATGTCGGATCACGATTTTCTCGAATCCACAGCAAAGCGTCCAACAAGCTCATTCCGTCCCGATAAGGAACCTGATATTCCCGCTCCACCTGACCACTATCGGGTGATCCCTGAACAATATACATCGTGATCTCAGGCATGGTTACTGACCCCCTCCTGCGCACTCCATTGCACCGTGTAATTTGCTGCGTCATCGAACGTAAATTGAGTGCTCTTCGCTTCGTCCAATGTGGCGTTGTAGTCCAAGCGAACATGGCATCCCCTGGTCTCCTGACGTAGTTCCGCGCCCCGAACGATGAGCTCGCTGACTTGTAGCATGTTCCACAACTCCACCTTTTCCGCCCGTTGCAGAGAAAACCGTTCTTCCTTCTGCAAGGATAAACCCCCGCACAGAGACTGAATCCGGCGAATCTCATCCAACCCTTTGCGCAACTGCTCACCCGTGCGCAAGGGGCCCACATATTCCCACATCACGCGCTGTAAATCCCGCCTTAACGACAATACAGTCATCCCCTGTGTTGCAACGGTCGATGGCGACCAGAAAGCGTCGAGACGCTTCCATTCATCCACCGCCGCGCGATGAACCATCTTGGCGCCCGCCTGTGCCCGCGCATGCCGGTGTTTGGCAGCCGTTTCGCCCGCAATACGTCCAGTCACCAACGCTTCCGTGATAGCATTGCCAGATAAGCGGTTCGCGCCATGCATACCGCGAATCGCTTCTCCGCATGCCAAAAGGCCTGGCACAGAAGTTTGCATCGTCCTATCGACGAGAATTCCACCTATCATGAAGTGTGCCATCGGTGCCACTTCTACCATGTCCTTGCGCAAATCGATCCCGTTGTCATTCAAAATCCCGATGACGGGGCCAAATGCTTCGTAAAGGGCTTCCTCCGGCACCATTCGAAAGTCGAGATAGGCGCCGCCGTGCTTAGATCCGCGCCCAGCCTTCACTTCTTCAAAAATTGCCAAAGTCGTTTGATCTCTGGCCGCCGTGTACTTCCCGGCGACCTCGCCGTGATACCGGTGCATAAATTCCTCATTTTCTCCGTTGAGCAATCGGCCGCCCAATTTGTACCGGAACGGATCCCACATAATCGGGTCTAAGCCCACGAGAGGCGGGTAGAGGTGCGCAATCGGGAAGAATTGCACCATTTCCATGTCGCGCAATTCAGCGCCAGCTTCAGCAGCCAGCACAAACCCGTCGCCCGTCATGTTCGCGGTCGCGCTGTTGCGCTCATAGACTTCCGTGAGCCCGCCCGTTGCTACAATCACTTGCGAGGCAGTCAAAGCGACAGGTTCGAGAGACTCAATGGAGAACCCCACAGCGCCAATAATTTCCTCATCCTGTTTGACCAATCGAGTAATCATTACATTTTTTAGCCTACGAATGTTCGAATCCCGAAAGGTCGCACGACGTAACCCCGCAGATGTGGCACCACCTGTATTGAGTACATCGACGTACACACACCGCTTGCGCGAATGTCCAGGTGCCATGACTTGCGAATGTTTCCCATCCTTGGTTTTCGCCCAATGCACACCGTATTTCTCCACTTCTAAAATGACTTCCGGCCCTCGTTCGACAATCGCCTCGACAATCTCCGGTGCGCAGAGTCCGCGACCGCCCTCAATCGTATCTTTGGCATGAATCTCCGGGCTATCTTCCTCCGCGTCCCCAAGTGCCACGGCGACTGTCATCTGGGCCAGAATGGTTGCACCACCCCGTCCGACAATGCTTTTGTCCACCAAGATAACCGACGCACCCGCATCACTTGCGGCACGAGCCGCCATCAACCCGGCTGCACCTGCACCCACGACAACCACATCTGCACTGAATTCCTGCATGCCATCCACTCCTTTATCAGACCTGCGATTGTTCTTGCATGATTCGCCACAATCGTTCAGGCGCAAGCGGCAAATCGTGCCCCCGCACCCCTAACGCGTGCGCAATCGCATTTGAAACCGCCCCTGGTACCGGGTCAATTGCCATCTCACCCACCGACTTTGCGCCAAAAGGGCCGTTGGGATCTTCCGTCTCCAAAAATTCCACCGTGACCGGAGGCACGTCGCTGCTTCCAGGCATCCGATAATCGAGCAAGGACCGATTTTGTACCTGCCCCTGACTGACTTTGAAATCCTCCATCGTCACCCAGCCAATTCCCTGAGCCACTCCGCCTACCACTTGCCCTGTGGCCGCCGGTCGATTCAACACCGTCCCCGCGTCGTGCACGGCCCAATAGCCAATCACCTTTACCCGGCCAGTGTCGGGATCGACCTCGACTTCCGCGACATGTGCGGCAAATGGATAGGATGGCGACGGATTGCCGTACAATGTTTTATCTGGCAATTCGGTCGCCGGGGTGTAGGTCTCCTTGACCGAAAACGCATCACCGCCGTGACAGGAAGTAAAATCGCGCGCGACATCGGCCAGTGAGTGCTGTTCCTGCCCAACCTCCACACCACCACCTGTGAGTACTGCGGTTGGACCATAATGTTGTTTCACCCAATCCGCCAGTTCGTTCCGCAATCGCTCGCAAGCTTGCTTCACGGCATTCCCGCCCATTACGGTGCTGCGTGAAGCCAGTGTGCCAATACCAAACGGGTAACGTCCGGTATCCCCCGACTGAACCGTGACGAGACTCGGGTCAATACCTAGTACGCGGGCTGCAATATGCGCATACGTACTAGACATACCCTGGCCTAAATCGATCTCACCTGTTTCAATCTCCACGCGACCAGAAGCCAATAGTCGTGCAACAGCAGTCGAGCCATCAAAGCGTGGATCAATGCCGCGATAACCAGACACGTGATTGCCAATCGCCATTCCAAGGCCGTGATACTTCTTAAAGTCGCGCCGCCGCTCCCAACCAGATAAGGTGATCACTTGCCGAATACACGCCTCTAACTCGCAACTATCCAGATGGTAGCCGCCAATCGTCGTATCACCTCTGTGCACGATGTTTTGCAGGCGCAACTGCGCGGGATCCATACCCAACCCTTCCGCGAGTTCGTCAATGACATTTTCCACCGCAAACAGCATCTCGGCGTTGCCAAATCCGCGCATGCATGTGGTGGGACTATTGTTGGTATAACACAAATTCCCTTTTGCTCGAACATTGTGAAAACGATACAGAGAATCGGCCCGCGTACAAGCAGACGCCAACACGTTTGGACTCCAATAAATCCTGGCCCCTGCGTCGCCATATACAACGACGTCTTTGCCCAAAAAATACCCGTCCTTATCCGCAGCAATGCGGATATCAATCTCCAGCGGTACGCGTGGATGCGCGGTCAGCATATCTTCATAGCGATCTAAGACGATGCGCACTGGCGCACCTGCTCGCATCGAGAGCGCAGCAGCAATGACGTGCACCTTTAACACATATTTCGCACCAAATGAACCGCCAATAGGCGGGACGTTGATCCGAACTTTTTCCTCTGGCAGACCAAAGGCAGCCGCGTATGTCTCCCGAGCGCGATAGGGGATATGGGAACCTGCCCAGAGCGTCAGCCCGTCCTGCTCATCCCAATTGGCAATCACCGCGATGGGTTCAAGATGCCCATGGTAGATGCGGTTGGTCGTGTACCTGCCTGAGCGGACGATGTGCGCTTGTGCAAACGCCTTATCCACGTCACCTCGTTCAAATTCGATTTTGACGGGCCGATTATCGGGTGCAGCCTCATGCAAGACCGCTGCCCCAGGTTGCAAAGCAGCATGTGGGTTCAGAATCGGTTCGAGCTCCTCATATTCCACCACGACCTTGTCGAGTGCCTGACGCAGTGCATCGGGAGAATCCGCCGCAATGGCAACCACTTCGTCACCGACAAATAGGACTTTGTCACAAGCTAATATATTCCAATCCTTGTGAACTGTCGGACCATAAGCATGATGCGGGACATCATCGCCTGTGATAACCGCCTTGACCCCCGCCACCTGCTGCGCTTCGCGAATATCAACGCGCGTGATCTTGGCATAGGGATGCGGACTTCTGACAATACCGCCGTATAGTTCACCAGGTAAGTGCAAATCGTCGACGTATTTGGTTCTACCGCCGATTTTTGCTGGGAAATCCGAGGCAATCGTCACTTCACTGCTCAACCACATTCACCTCCGGACCCAACACGCGTTTGGCTGCGGCCAAAATGCTCTGATAACCGGTGCAACGGCACAGATTGTTTTTCAAAATCGCATGATAATCCGGGTGTTGTCCCACATGCGACGCTTGTGACGACGCCCATAATGTCATCATGATGCCGGGTGTACAAAACCCGCACTGGGCGCCTCCTTCTTCGGCCATCGCGGTGACCAGCAATTGAAACCTTCTGTCGTCGGCGAGCCCCTCGATGGTTTGAATCACCGAATTCTCAGCCATCGCGACCGGCAGGATACACGAGTTCATGGGTGCGCCATCCAGAATAATGGTACAAGCGCCACACTCACCAGTACGACACCCAACCTTGGTTACAGTCAGTTGGAAGTGCTCGCGAATCACGTCTGCCAAGGGTGTCGTCGGGTCGCCCATCCACGTCTTTTCCTCACCGTTAATGTTGAGGATTATGCGCTGTTCCTGCATGACTGCAGCCCTCCTCATCAGCCAGCATCATGTATCCAAGACAGATGGATGAAATACTTCTTCGCGGGTGAGCATGCGGTCGAGCAATCCATCTTCCATTAGATACTGCATGAACGTTTCAATCATCGGCCAATTGCGTGTTACGCCATAAGACCACGGATCTTGGTGCAGTTGTGTGTACGCCTGCTCAAACGATTCCACAATCCATGGCAAAGCGGCCCCCAGTTTGACCGTCTCGGCTAAATTGTTCAACGCATCATCTTTCAATTGACACAGCACATCATAGAGATCACGGGGGAGCGTCGGTGCCTGCGCGAGCACGTCCTTGCGAATTGAGGTGAGGTGCATAATTGGAAAGATGCCTGTTCGCGCGTAGTAACGCCGCTCCTCTGCCCAAGCATCTACAAAAATTCGGCGGATAAGTCCCGGTTCCCCCGTTTTTGGAAAGTACGCCTCCGGCGGCCGGCGCGCCGACATCATGGCATCGATTTCTCCTGTGACGAGACCTTCGAATAGATTCGTGGCCTTCCCCCTTGTCGCGGGTGTATCCACGGCAATCCGCTCGGGCCGATAGGTGACCCATTCCAAATCCTGTGCACCTATGCCCCACTCGTGGCGAAAGAACCCTCGCACCCACACGGCAGCTGTCATCTGGTATTCCGGGAAACCAAACCGCTTGCCCTTCAATTCGCTGGGGTGGACATAGGGGCTGTCGGATCGGACATAGATGGAACTATGACGAAAAGAGCGGGATAAAAAAGCGGGAATTGCGGTCAGGCGATGCTCGCCTTTTGCCAAGGCAATCAAATACGAGGCCAAAGATAGCTCGGCTATTCCATATGGTGCATCGTTGAGTTGGCGCTCAAAGATCTCCTCCACCATGGTGCTTTGCAAGGAAAGTTGCACGTCGTTCAATTCCACCTGATTCGTGAGCAAGGGGAGCGTCCTGTCACTGATGGACATCGCGACGCTGATAGGTGTTCTCATAGTGTAATCTCTCCTTGATATGCACGATTTTTCGAAAGACTCTGTTCAAACCTGTGTCGACGGAGCCGCCAGCAAGACTTTACCAAGCGCCCGCTCAACCAACACCCCAACCATCGCCCTGCGGTAGTCAGCACTCGCGCGAACGTCCGTGATAGGTGTCGCATGCGCTGCGTACAATGCGGCAACGCGTTTCATCACATCAGATGGTGCATCCTTGTGTACCATTTCTTCAGCCATAGATACCGAGAATGGCTTCGGACTGGCAGCGCCCACCACAATATTGACGTGTGGGGCCGGTGTATCTACCTCCGCGACTACCGCCACCGATACAAGTGAGATGTCTGTGCCCCCTCGCTGATCTAGGCGCAAAAATGTCTGAGGAGCAAATAGACCAGCCTCCGGAATATGGATATGTGTAATGAGTTCGTGCTTTTTGATGGACGTTTGTTTAGGTCCCAGCACAAAATCGTCAATCCGAATCCTTCGCTCACCCTGTACGGACTGTAGAATTACACTAGCGCCGAGAGCGAACAGGGGCACCATCATATCTGCAGCCGGCGATGCGTTGGCCACATTTCCGGCAATCGACGCGCGATTTTGAATTTGCCATCCCCCAACCACGCGCGCGGCTTCCTGCAGACTTGGGATGGCATTACAGATGGGACTCTGCCAAATTTCCGCTGCGGTGACCGCCGCTCCAATCAACAATCCATCCTCAACCCGCCGGATTTCGCGGACAGATTCAATACGATGAATATCGAGCCAGTCCCGCCCCTTGAACTGCTGCTTGCGCCGCAACCAATTCACAAATACATCCGTGCCGCCACAAACAACCACGGGTTCGCGCGTTGCCATCATATCCAAAGCCTCAGTCAATTCTTGCGGTTGATACCACGGCATGCACTACCCCTCCTTTCTCAGCGACGAACAAACGAAAAATTCAGTCCGGCAACTGTAATCCTTTGGTCTCGGGCAAGAAAAACATGAGGATGATGCCCAACACATAGATCAGACCAAATGTAGATGCGGCCGGTCCAAATCCGCCCAACGCCTGTAGTAGATATGCAGCCAAAATGGGGCCAAGCATTGCTAAGTATCGAGTGATATTAAAGATAGTGCTAATCGCCGATGCCCTGACGCGTGTCGGGAATAGTTCCGGTGGGTGAATCGTGTACCAGCTGTAGAGCCCGCCTGTTAAATATCCATTCGCCAACTGTAACACCACTACCGCTACAGCATTGTGCAACACCAGAAAGACAATGGGCGTGATAATTAGCGATCCCAGCAAATACAGAGCGCCTGTCCATCGCCGACCCATGGAATCTGCGAAGAACCCAAAGAGAATACATCCGAAAATTTCCCCGACATTATACAGAACCCCAGCCATCCCCGAGTAGTAAGCCTGTAGTTTCGTCCCTGTCACAAGCGACGCAGCGTAACTTGGAACCCAGGAGGAAATTGCCCACCATCCCAACGTAATGGAGATGGATACACCTATCGCGCAAAATAGATACTTCATATTGATAGAACGAATACCCGCATCCGCCGCTGTCTTCACCCGGACCCATCGTGTTGACTCGGGAATTCGCCGAGCAAGTACAGCAATCAGAATGGCCGGAACAATGCCAATGACGTACATCATTCGCCAGGATACGCCTAAGTGCCCACCTAAGAGAATCCATAACCCGGAAGCCAAGAGAGAGCCTAAGGAAAATCCAGCTTGAAGTAATCCGGCACCTTTCGTCCGGGCCTGCGCTGGCCAAGCCTCTTGAAGTAAAGACGTGCCCACGCCCCACTCTGCGCCAATGCCAATTCCCGTCAGCAAACGAGTAATCGCCAAGAACCCCCAACTGTGTGCCAGGGCACTGGAGCCTGTGAAAACGCCATACAGTAAAATGGCGATAATCATGGTTTTGCGACGTCCAAGTCTATCGCCAAGCAGGCCTCCAAGAATACCACCAGTGGCCCAACCAAACAGGGTGATGGATATCAGATACGCCGAATAATGCGATAGATTCGGTAGATGTGAAGCAGGCAACAGCTGGTTCAGCGCAGGACTCACAGTGACCAAGAGTGTATATGTTTCGTAGCCATCAAAGAGCCAGAAGAGCATCGTGATTGCAAGAACAGCCCAATCCTTTCGCTGTACATGCGCAGTCCACGCGCTGGTGTTTGAAACAGGACTCATTTCGCTGCTCCCCATCTACTTCACCTTCCATCCCCACAGTAGTGTGACTAGTAGTGTATCTACCAAGTCCTTAAATTTCGTCTTCACTGACGACACCAAGCGGACCCGTGTAAGATTCAAACCATTGAATAAACTTACAAAGTTCCCCGACCATCGCTTCATGAAATCTCTTTCCCAAATCAACGGAAGCGGTGTGTGACGAGCTAATCGAACCAGACGGTGAAAAGGCGCGTTCCTCTCTACTGTTCCAACTGATCTCGACGATTGAGCCTTGACCAAACAAATCTGAGGCAATATATCCACCGCCAATGGCCTCTAGGTCTACAGACGCATCCGTCAGTTTATCTTCCCGCACCTTATTGGGATAGCGATACATCACCTGTGATAGTTCCAAAGCGCCTCCATGATGCTCGGCCGCCTGCTTTATTTCGCCGGCCACCGCCCTGCCGAGATGAAGCGGATCCGCAATGGCAAACAGCGCCTCAGGATGCTGATATTCATGCACCTCACGCAGCGCCAAAGTCAACGAGGGTAAATTGCTACCTTTGTGACCATTCACATAAATCTGTCTAGTAAAACCGGCCTCTGCCAAACTATGTGCAATATCCGTAATCACCGCAATCATGGTAGAACTCTTCAACCAAATCGTTCCTGGGAATGCGCTGTGATGAAATGAATCACCTAACCAAACTGGCGGTGCCACCAAAAGGCCCGTAGCCCGTGCGGCATCCTCGGCCAATCCCATTGCCACATATGTGTCTACCCCGAGCGGTCCGGCAGGGCCATGTTGCTCCGTTGCACCTACCGGTACAATAATTGAATGTTTACTGGTGATATATTCCTCAACTTCCTGCCAGGTGTGATCCGCCAGCCATACCGAATTCATTATCCATACCTCCGCCCTGTTTGAATCATCTTGCCATCAAAACAACCATCACGTCCCACGCGGAAAGGTAACTGCCACGCAAAATCAATTGTTACTGTGGCGATACATAGTCCACGTAGTAATCGCGCACCACGTATAAATCGCTATCTTCCGATTGTTCAAACACCTTAAATTTACGGAGTTGTTTCCCGTACACATGAAGCGTAATGGCCGTTTCGTCCCCATGTGCTTTGAGAATGTGACAGTCAGCAGGCGGCAAGATTCTACCGGTGCTCAATCTACCAATCGTAAATGCTCCAGTATGAGCCAGTCTCACAGTTTGATCGGCATGCTCTTCCACGATGAAATAGTTCGTAACTTCTATCTGCCCTTCCAGAACAGCCTCGACGCCCCACGTACCGTCGTGATCGTGCAGCGAAGTACATTGTCCAGGCTTCCAGACGAGTGCGAGTAACTCAAACCGATCTTGTGGATCACGATATAAACTATGCCGAGCGTAATGTTCATCACTTGGCTGTCGTTTATCTGGCGTCAGCCATGAACACGCTCCACGAATCAACTCTTTCACCAAATCTTCCGCACCCATTACGCGCTCAGCATCGTTTGCACTGTGATCAATCAAAAAAGCTAGTTTTTCAATAAAATCGGTAAACTCGAGGTCCGCCGATTCATCGTGAGGTTGCCCCATGACAGACACTCTCCCTACATGAATTTGCCATCCGTTTCCTTCATCATCATGGTGAACCGCGCGATAACGTACCCCCCATCCATTGACTAAGGCACAATATATAGACACGGTCATACGCAGTCAACAAACTACATATATTCATGTTAGGTTTTTAATAATTTTTATCCCGGATTTCGACGATTAGGTGATTGAGGTCATTGACCGGGGCATGTTTTCAAGTATTTGGTGGATTTGTTAGCGAACACGGCGAAATCATGGTACGGAACTAGAGCAATGGACACAATTCCCCCCTCCCCAAGCCAGGCTATGAACTCCACTTTTTCAATTGGAAGAAAAATCTACGTGGCGGCATGAAGCATGATCAACGACCGATGCTTTGCATACACGGGAAGACGAATGCTCCACTGGCGTGCATGACGCACTAGAATCCCAGGTAGATGGAATAGTCTTCGTCTGAGCCGTCCGGCGGTCCACTGTCGCACCCCTGGTTGAAGCGCGACGTGCTTGTACAGCAGGAGTAGATTATACGCAAGTAGCTTTAGACCTTGCAGCGCTTTGTTGGCATCGAAATTCTGGCTGGAGAATCGGTCAATGGCAAATCCATATTTGGCTTCCTTGATGTGATTCTCAGCGTTACCACGAAAGTTATAGAAGTGCCATACATCCTCGCCGCTCCAGTCAAACGTTGTGGCAATCGCCTCGTATTCCCAGAGCCAATCCGCACACAGGCACTCCTGGGGGTCAATGTCTAAGCGACGCACAATCACGACCCGCCGAGGCCTGTCCCAGGATGTTGCCTGATACATGATGGAAGTAACGTCACAATGTTCCCGGTCACTCTCTGTGATGCAGTGCCAGAGGAGATTTGGCGCTTGCGCCAACTGTGCGAGTCGCTTGGTCCACTTCAGTTTGATGACGTAATCCCGCTGATCTTGCTCCAATATCTGAAACACTTTTTCTCCGGTAAACCCTTTATCCATGCGGACGGCACGAATGTTGACGCCATCCGGCAACTGGTCTTTCATCGCCTTGTAGAAATCCGCAAATCCATCTGATGTATGGGCGTCACCAGAGCGCAACTCATCATAGAGACAACAACCAGTGAGTGAATCAAACGCCAGCAAGGGATGGAAACTCGCTCGTCCGTGATGGTGTGGATTATATCCAACAGCGGACTGTTGCTGCGCGCCATAAACAGTCTCTACAGAGGAGTCGATATCGACCACGATGCCTTGTCCTTTGGGGAGAAGTGACCTTAGGATTTGTCTATGCGCCGAACGTATCGCTTTGATGCCAGCGTCGGAACCGAGCCGCTTCAGATCCTTATACAACAGAGTCGTATCAGGCAGTTTCGGCACGTCCAACTTCAGCTTCAACAGGGGATCTTGTTCGATGTCCTCAAAGTGGAAAATCCGTTCCTGACCCAGCAAGGAACCGAAAATGACGGTCAGAGCAATATCGTCCATGTGGAACTGGGTGTTTCTGCCCTTGCGTAATCCATGTACCCAAAACTCCCTGTCAATACCCGTTCCCAAAACGAAATCTATGAGACCACTTGCACCGCCAAAGGAGGTGGCGGCATTCAAATCGTAGCGAGTATGAATTGTAGAGCTTTTACGAGCAAACTGACTTCGTGTATGATTATATTGTTTCACCCAAAAGGTGCTCCTTCCTAGCGAAGATGTGGTTCTCGACAAACTCATCTTAGCCATACGGGGAGCACCTTTTCAATTATTCACACCAGTTCATGAGGACACAATCGTCGAAATCCGGGTTTATATGATGTCATAACGACATAAAAGGATATATTAGTATCTAAACGTCATAGCCCGTACGAACAATACTCATCTTCATTTTGTCGGTATTTACAAATGCGCACGTGATAGCCACTGGATCGTGTTCTAACTGGAAATAGTGTGCGTGCTTCAGCAAAAGCAAGGGACTCCCCACATCCACATGAAGTTGGCCTGCAAGATAATCACACGCAATCGCTGGTAGAATCTCTGCTACTGAATAAGCAATCTGCTCGCCCATGTTCAACCTCGCCATTGCATAAATCGACTCGCCCGGCTCCAAATCGTTGTTCTCCATATCCGACCGATTGCGAAATATAAAATCAATCGCCAAAATAATCGGACAACCATCACCAAAAAAATGCCGCTTCACGGCGCGATACGTACCGTCTCCCATACGCTCGTTGAGCACAAACCTGCGACCTATGTCACCAATTTCGCTCGCGTCATCGAATGCCCTTTGGCCCATATCGACCGCTTGAGTAGTTGCCTCGTATCCCGCTTCCTCAATCATCGTCAAGAATGGCTTACCTTCAATCAAATTGCCAGTCTGTCGAACCGCTCCAGCGTTTACAAACGTTCCTTTCCCATGCAGCCGATTCACGATTCCCTCTTTTTGAAGAGCCGCCACACTCGCTCGGATTGTCTCCCGACTCACCCCCAATTGATGTGCCAAGTCCGGCTCTGAAGGGAGTTTTGACACGCCTTGCCGAACCGCATCCAAAATCATTGCTCGCAGTTTTTGCTTAACCATCAAGACAGAACTATCCACGTCGCATCTCCAATGTTGTCGGATGTCCGACAAGTTTTTATGGTTACGTTTATTTAGTCACGATTGATTGCACACGTCAAGGGTATATGTAACGAAAGATAACATTCTTAAACATTTTCAATCACGTGCTGATCAGTCAGGGAGGTATGCTATCTATGTATAACCGGCGGGATCAAAAAACGGCCCTTCCTGAACGGAAGGACCGAAGATAGATTTTGAACGTGCACGACGCGAAACGTGACTTCAGCTATTCGCCCGTTCTGGCTCATTTAGACGAAGTGCTTGCGCGGTTGATGCTTGAACTTCTCGGAATAAATCTGGGTTTTCCACAAGTGATACACCATAGGAAGGCACCATTTCCTTAATTTTTGGCATCCACTGGCCCATCTGTTGCGGGAAGCACCGCTCTAATACCTCAAGCATCACGTGAACCGCCGTCGAAGCGCCTGGAGAAGCACCGAGCAATGCGGCGATAGATCCGTCCGCTGCAGTCACCACTTCCGTGCCAAATTGGAGCGTCCCTTTGCCGCCCGTTTCCGTATCCTTAATCACTTGTACACGTTGACCTGCCACCACAATATCCCAATCCTCAAGTTTGGCGGTTGGAATAAACTCTCGCAGTTCTTGGAGGCGCTTTTCATTCGATAACATCACTTGTTGAATCAGGTACTTTGTCAATGCCATCTCTTTCACGCCTGCCGCAAGCATGGTGAAGACATTATTCGGTTTCACCGAAGCAATCAAATCGAAATACGAACCCGTTTTAAGGAACTTCGGCGAGAAACCCGCAAACGGCCCAAACAGCAATGACCTTTTGTTGTCGATATACCGTGTATCCAAGTGTGGGACCGACATCGGCGGCGCGCCAACTTTCGCCTTACCATACACCTTGGCATGGTGCTTATCGACAACCTCTGGATTTTGGCACACCATAAAGAGCCCGCTAACCGGAAACCCTCCGATATGTTTGGACTCCGGAATACGGGTTTTTTGCAGTAGAGGTAAACTCCCGCCGCCGCCACCGATAAACACGAACTTCGCAGCGTGATATTCCGTTTCACCACTGTGCGTGTCGCGCACCTTCAGTCTCCACAATCCGTCACTCGTGCGTTTAATGCCTTTCACAAGGTGATTGTAGTTAACTTCGACGCCATTTTCCTTGAGGTGATGGAACAACATGCGCGTTAAAGCCCCAAAATTGACATCCGTTCCAGAGTCAATTTTCGTAGCCGCAATTGGTTCGCTCGATGTACGGCCTTCCATCATCAGCGGAATCCATTCCTTGAGTTTCCCAGGGTCATCAGAATATTCCATCCCCTGGAACAAGGGGTTATTCGAGAGTGCTTCAAAACGTTTTCTCAAAAACGCTACGTTTCTTTCCCCTTCTACAAAGCTCATATGGGGTAATGGCATAATAAAATCTTGTGGATTCTGAATCAGGTTCTTGTTGATAAGATAGGACCAAAACTGCCTGGAAAGCTGAAATTGTTCATTGACTTTGATGGCTTTGCTAATATCCATCGATCCGTCAGGTTTTTCGGTCGTATAGTTCAGTTCGCATAGTGCGGAATGTCCCGTTCCGGCGTTGTTCCATTCGTTCGAGCTCTCTTCACCTGGGTTCCCGAGTTTCTCGAACACTTTGATTTCCCACTCCGGTGCAAGCTCTTTCAGCAACGCACCTAAAGTTGCACTCATGATTCCGGCACCAATCAAGATTACATCTGTCTTCTCCGGTATTTTGCTCATTGTATTCTTCCTTATCTCTACAAAAGAATAGGCATGATATCATTATGCGATTTTACCGCTCGGATAATAAACTCATGCTCACATGACGCATAAGCCCCGTTACTCCATAGCATCTCTCGAACAAAATTCATCAATCTCTATTTTATCAAAGCCACCTTAGGGCGAAAACGTTAGCATATATGTGACTTCCCACTTCTATTAATAATAACGAAACTTCACTCAAAGTGCACCTTAGCGAACTGATTACATAGTTAGGGATTATTTGGCGAGTCAGATGATACAAATAATGCCTCTTATTGATTAAGGTGATAAGTTATTGGTAATATGACCAACAGCGATGACCCCAAAGCCATCGTTTTCTATTAGAAAAAAAGACAGCGGAACATCCGCGACGGGGTCATTGGGAAGGGGATATCATGGTGGGTTTTGTGAAGCACCTCAAAATTGGCACGAAAGTCAATGCACTAGTCGTCAGTATTATTTTGGCGATTGCTATCGTCGTTTCTCTGGTTGCGAAGTTCCAAATCACAGATGGAATGGATTCGGTATTCGAGAATCGACTTCACTCGGATATAGCGATGAGCTATGACTATTTAAATCAGAAGTACCCAGGCGATTGGCGTATTCAGGACGGTCAATTATATAAGGGATCGCAAAAAATATCGGGCGGAGATAACACAGTCGTCGATAAAGTTGGCAAAGACACAGGTGACGCGGTCACCATCTTCCAAGGTGATACCAGGGTCTCTACGAATGTCATGGAAAACGGCCGGCGCGCGATTGGAACCACGGCCGCCACAAACGTTGCCGACACTGTCCTCAAACACGGTCAAGCGTATGCAGGAATCGCGAATATTGAAGGACAAAAATATCTTACAAACTACGATCCCATCCGAAACACCAACGGCCAAGTCATTGGCATGTGGTTTGTTGGAACACCGGTAGCCAGCATCAACCACATCGTGACAACTGTCCTCACTGTGATTCTGATTGCGTTGGGAATCGTCACGGTCTTATCGATTGTTGCCGTTCTATGGTTTACGAATGGATTGAAGAAACGCCTGCAAGGTATCGGTCGTGCATTAGGCGAAGCGGGCACCGGCAACTTTACGGTGACATTGGCGGATAACTCGAATGATGAAATCGGTCAGTTGACGCAGAACTATAATCAGATGAAGAGCAGTTTGCACCAGCTGTTCCAAAACGTTTCCCAAGCTTCACACCAAGTGGCTGCCTCTGCAGAGGAATTGACCGCAAGTGCTGAGCAATCTAGTAAGGCTGCGGAACAGGTGGCTGTTGCCGTTCAAAATGTGGCTGCGGGTTCCGAGCAACAGGCCCAAAGTGCCGACGAAACAGCGCATACGCTGAATCGAATTGCAGCCAGTGTGCAACAGATGTCGGCCAGTGCTGAAGAAGTTGCAGCTTCCTCGGAAAAGGCTTCCGATCTCGCCAACAAAGGCAACAACGACGTCCAAATTGCAGTAGCTCACATCAATGCAATCGGCAGCACAATGGATAATTTGGTCCAAAAGGTGAACGTGCTAAGTGCACACTCCCAAGAAATAGAGAAGATTACAAACGTGATTACCGATATCGCCTCCCAAACCAATCTACTCGCCCTAAACGCCGCAATTGAGGCGGCGAGAGCCGGAGAACATGGTCAGGGCTTTGCCGTGGTCGCTTTGGAAGTCAGAAAGCTCGCCGAAAAATCTGGCACGTCCGCTGACGAAATTAAACAGGTTATCGGCAAAATCCAGTCTGAGATTGAAAATGTCACGGTGAACGTATTCGAAGGAACACAAACGGTCACCACAGGTATCGAGTCAGTAGAAGGTGCGGGAAAATCATTCGCGGACATCTACGCCGCAGTCAACACAGTACGAGACCAAATTCGCGAAGTTGCTGCTGGTGTGAAAGAAATGGCTACCAATACGGAACAAATCGTCCGGAGCGTCGATATCATCGCAAGCGCGGCCGAAAATGCATCTGCGGAAACACAGAACGCATCTGCCGCAACCGAGGAGCAACTAGCAACCATGGAAGAAATCGCCGCAGCTTTAAACCACTTGGCTGAAATGGCAGAAACGCTGCAGGCGTACATCGGTCGCTTTAACATCTAATTTTATTGAACGCTATCAGGAGTCTACCAGGCGCCATCCTCTGTTGGGGTGGCGCCAACCACGCAGGATTAGGCGGCACCAATTAAACACACTGTTACGAATAGTCAAATGATATATTGAATGGGTACATAACCTTAGGACGGGGCTCCCTCCTATAAGTCTACGGGCAATCAGAGCGATGACGGATGTAACCGAGGAGGAAAGAGATGCACAAAGTTCGTTTGGGAGCATTCAACCTCTTACTCGATTATCCACAATACGCGAAAAAGGTAATCAGTCGAATGCTCGCAAGTCTAGGAGACCAAGTCGGATGGATAGCATTAATATGGCTTGTTTATCATATCAGCGGGAACCCATCCAGCATCGGAATCGTAACATTACTGTATCAGGTCCCGCAGGCTATCATCAGGCCTTTTGCCGGGCTTGTTTTAGATAGGTATCCCCGTGCCCGAATGATGGCACTCACCAATATTGTAGTAGGTATTCTATTCATTTTCATTCCACTTTTCGCATCGAACGACCATGTGATAGCGATTGATATCATCACGCTGATGATCGGGATGTTCCTACCATTCGATACCACCGGCGTAGAGGCCTTAACAACTGAGCTAATCCCAAAGGACAAGCTCTTGCAAGCTAATTTTATCGGCCAGTCTGAATGGCATGTTGCGTATTTACTCGGGCCAGCTTTAGGGGGGATTTTGATCTCAATCCTTGGCAGTTCCTGTCTTTTGTACGCCGATGCTGGAACCTTCTTTTTGACAGCGATACTACTAGGAACGATCAAATCTAAAAACCCCCGCCTAAAGCAAAAAAGATCATCATCAATCGGAACTGAGTTTTTTTCCGGCTTAGCATACCTGCGTAAAAGGCCTGCATTAATATCGCTTGCTTTCCTGACCTTCATGTTTAACTTTTTTTATGGACCATACGAGGTCGTTCTCCCCTATGTATCGAAAGCGTTGTTTAGCGGTCCGACTTCCCTAGGACTTTTATGGACATTATTTGCAATCGGCGCCGCATCGGGAAGTTTTGTCTTTTCCCTTAAACCCTGGAGATTTTCGACTGCAAAATCATTATTAGTGATTATCATACTTTGGGGGATGATTACACTAGGTTTCGCATATGCGTCATCTCTGCTTCTCGCATCCATTTGTACGGTTATCGCTGGGTTAATTTTCTCGCCCTGGGACGCCCTTGTTGCAACTGCAAGGCAAAACCTGGTTACCTTGGAGTTGCAGGCTCGAGTTTATGGGGTTACGAGCTCCATTACGATGCTTGGAATGCCCCTCGGTGCATGGATAACGGGCCTTCTACTCCCCGACTATGGAACGAAGATGGTCATGACCATTGCATCCGTCGCAACAATAGGCTTAGGTCTGCAAGGATTTACTTGGTCTACATTCCGCCAGCTAGATGGATGAGCAAATGCTCAAATGACATTTTGGTGGGATGGAAACGTTGGATTCTACCCAAGCCCAGTTTGGTGAAGCTCGCCAATCTCACACAACATCAACGGAGATGTTGTGTGATGAATAGCGCGGCGCGATCCAAAGCTTGATCGGCTTCTTCGAGCACACCAGCAAACGCTTGGAAGACGTGTGGGACGTCGGCGGTAACATCGAGGATTACGTCCACGCCTGCTGCCCGCGCTCGTTCTGCCATCTGCGTGGAGTCATCAAGCAGTACCTCATTGGTTCCAACTTGGAGCAGGAGCGGCGGGAATCCAGTTAGATCTGCAAACCTTGCCGGGCTCACGAGTTCCTGATTCGGATTCTGTCCGGCGAGGTACATCGCATCCGTGTAGTCAAAGCTCTCACGGGTGAAGAGCGGATCGATCCCAGCTTTACTATCCATGCTCGCTCCGGAATGCGTCTTATCCAAGCCTGGCGAGAACGCCACCACCACTGCTGGCATCGGCAGACCAGCTGTTCGTGCCATGAGACACGTCGAGACTGCGATTCCGCCGCCAGCAGAGTCACCGGCGAGCGCAATGGACGTAGCTTCGACCCCACTGTCTAGGAGTGCACGATAAGCAGCGAGCGAATCATCCAGCGCCGCAGGGAACGGATGCTCCGGGGCAAGACGATAATCAAGCGAAATTGCTCGGATACCGGTCCTACTGACAAGATTCGCAGTGAGCGACATGGCGGTTTCGGGAGAGCCGAATATGAACGATCCGCCATGGAAATAGAGGATCATTCCCGGATGAGCAGTCTGTTCAGGTTCAACAAGCACACTAGGGCGATTACCCAACGTCATCTGCGTGGTCCGCACGCCCGCAGGTACAGCCATCATCGCCATCATGGCGGCAAAGTTTGCTCGCATCTCCTCAACGGTTTGTGGCTTGGACGGTCGACGGCGACGTAGCATTGCATCCACCGCCTTACGCTGCTCTCTACTCATGTATTTCTCGCTTCCTTTCAAAACGAATATGCAGCCAGTAACACAAGACGAAATCTTGTTTTCCTCCATTCTCTCGTCCTGCACCCTTGCTCATTCGTAGTGTAGAATATAATAGTGACAAAACGTGTCACTATTATTGAGGTGAACTCAATGAGTAAATCGAGGCGTCTGATTGAATTGATGATGGCCGTGAATCGAAAGCGAAAATTCACAATCAAAGAACTCGCAGAGGAATTTGGCGTATCTACGCGAACCATGCTACGCGATTTGCAGGAATTGAGTGGAATGGGTGTGCCCCTATACTCCGAAGTTGGCGCGGGAGGTGGATACCGGGTGCTTACGGAGCGAAGCCTTCCACCGATTTCATTTACGGAAAACGAGGCATTCTCAATATTCTTTGCATGCCACGCACTAAGACACTACAGTTCGCTTCCCTTCAAGGCATCCGCAGAATCTGCACTCCGGAAGTTCTTTGCGTATTTACCGGATGATATGAAAAATCGAATCGATGAAATGCGACACCGCGTTGACTTCTTTACACATAAACGCCCGCAACAAGCCACCTACCTTGAGATATTGCTTCAAGCATCCATTGAAAAGCTACCCGTAATCATTGATTATGGCGTTCGGGCGGATGAAACCACCCTCAGGACCATACAGCCCATCGGAATATACGCAGATGATGGATACTGGTTTTGCCCAGCATACTGCTATCTGCGAAAGGCGTATCGGCTGTTCCGAGTGGATCGTATATGGTCAGCCACCATAGCGGATACCCAAACGATTTCGGACCCGGTTGATGTCGACAAGGT
Organism: Alicyclobacillus acidoterrestris; assembly: GCF_022674245.1. Classification (GTDB taxonomy): domain Bacteria; phylum Bacillota; class Bacilli; order Alicyclobacillales; family Alicyclobacillaceae; genus Alicyclobacillus; species Alicyclobacillus acidoterrestris. Next base: position 132,760 of record NZ_CP080467.1, on the reverse strand, counting down.
GAATTTATCGAACTTTGGACTTCATTTTCAAAGCGAATTAGAAAGTGTTGATGTCAAAGTGAAACTATCAGCAAAAGGAATTGAGTTATTCCACGATAGGAGCTGGCTGTTCCCTTGGGGGAAAGTCAGTGTTTCTGATGCCGGGATAGGTATCCTCGAGGCACGAATTCTTGCCTCGGAAATACCATTTTTCGCTGAATACTTTTTCTCATTTGGAGCGGAAGCAGTCGTACTTCAACCGAAGGAACTGAAAGAAGCTGTCAAATCAAAATTGGTCAATACTTTGGCAGCGTATGATAACTCAAACGCCTAGGGTTTGTTTGGGCTTTAACGAAAAATGGATTCCACTTTGAACCATTTGATGTTTTTATGGGATAGCTCAGATACATTTCATGCGTCAATTCAAAAGGAGCGGGATGGCGAACTCCCTTGTGGATATAAATTCCACGTCCAGAGTGTGTAATCATTGTAAATCTTGTTTCATGAGGTCATCTTAAAAATCCACCCGAATAACTAAGGGAATAGACCTCTTCTCCAGAACGTATAATCTTTTCGTCTCCACGAAACCATCCGATATCGCCTTCATTGGTATCGGTATATACCAAATCGCCCTCAATAAACTTCTTTGGTCCTCGGTATGGATTATTGGATGTAATCTCCCTCATTGCTTTTCGAAGAAAGGAATAGATTTCTCTAACACATTTGATGTCGAATTTCTTATCCACTCCACCACCATAAGACATTGACCAAACAGGGTGAGTCTTATAATAGATAGTTTCCTGACCAACGAAATAGGACATACCGAAGTAAATGTCTCGGTACAAGAAATCACCACTTCGATATTCGAGTTGCCTTGACCCATCAATCAACGGTGTAACCGATGGATCACCTCCTTGAGATGCATATGTAGCCTTCTTTGATTCAATAAGAAAGCCTAAGAAATCCTTTTTATCAAAAGTCATTTACTCGTCCCCCTCTTCTACGTGGTACTTATGAACCGACCACGGGAACATACGTTCTTTGCTGATTTTAACAGACGATACTTACTCACGTAAATTTTCAGGTAATTACACACGTTCTAGGGGACGATATGGTTTCGCTGGTAAACTGACGCGAATCGGATCCCCAACCAGGACTTCTCCGTCCGTTAACACGATGCCCATTACACCAGCCTTGCGGATGAGGTTGCCGTTTTCATCGTGATCCAACACAGCACTCAACAGTCCCGATTGGAAATTGTCTATTTGTGCACAGGGATTTCGGAGTCCCGTAATCTCAACAATCGCTTGCTCACCGATGTACAGCTTTGTTCCTGTTGGCAAGCCCAGTAAGTTTATCCCACGAGTCGTAATGTTCTCGCCCATTTGCCCAGGCTCAATGCAAAAGCCCCCACTTCGTAATTCGTCGAACAACTCTGAATGAATGAAATGAACTTGACGAAGGTTGGGTTGAGTCGGGTCTTGTGCCACTCGCGAACGATGCTTTACGGTCGTTCCCATATGTGCATCGCCTTCGACACCTAAACCCGCTAGAAGTCGAATAGACGGGACAGGCCGTTTACTAAACGTATGCGTTTCACTCAGGCTGACTGATACAACTTCCCCAACTTGGGATGCAAGATCACGAACCATTCACAACCCCTCCATGTCAAAGGAACATTTTCCAAGTCTATGATCTCTGTTAATGGTGTAAATTGCAACCGTATTCCTGCTCCGTGCGTTCAACTGCACGAAAGAGGCCTGTGGTCGTTCAGCGCTACACGCCACGCTCGTCACCACAAGCCTCAATCGCTCCATTACATGGGCCCATGGGCCGCAGAATGGCCCGCACAGGACTACCGTCGGCGTCTGCCAGTGGTAGCGGCAATGCGACGAGCTCGTAGTCCCCCGCAGGCACGTCGTCCAGCACGAGTCCCTCCAGAATGTGAATGTGATGTCTCGTAAGTGCGTGGTGGGCGGGTAAAGCTTTGCTGTCCAGCGGATCGACTGAAGGGAGATCAAGTCCCAGTAACCGCACACCACACTTCGCTAGGTATTCAGCGAGGTCTGGGTGAATTTCGGGAATCTTCTCTGGGAAAACTCGACGATCCGCCCAAGCACCGGTCCGAATTAAAAGCCGGGTGACACCCTGCAAATCTATCTGCGCCACCTCGTCCACGCCGATACTCGCCGCTTTTCCGCGCTCGACGTCTGACAGATGAATCACCCGAGCAGGGCCAACATACAAATTCACATCCAGTTCCAGCACCCGCTTGCCGTTCTCGTCAAAATGGAAGGGTGCATCAATATGCGTACCTGTGTGCGTGCTCATGGTGAATTGGCCGACGTTGACGGATCCGCTCATTTGCTTCGTCCACGTCAAACGATAAGAAAAAGGGGTATCCCCAGGCCAGGTCGGGACGTGACTGTCCAAGCGTTGCGAGATGTCCATCCACTTCGTCATGCCACGACACCTCGCTTTTTCTCGTAACGCTCGTATTGTTTCTCCGTCATGATGGCTTTCAACCGCTGTACCATATCCCATATATCTTGGAATGAGGTGTAAAGCGGAATCGGTGCGAGCCGAATGACATCCGGTGCGCGAAAGTCAGGGACGACGCCATTGTCCTTCAGCGCTTTACAGATACGTACCGCTTCCTCGTGAATCAAGCAGACGTGGCCGCCGCGGCGGTGATCCTCCATGGGATTGCCGATAACAAAACCCATACCCGACAGTTCGCTTTCCACCAAATCCATCAGGTATTGCGTCATACGGAGCGATTTCGCACGCAGTCTATCGATGCCGGCCTCCGCAAACATCGACAGTGAGCCCATCAGCGGCGCGGCACTGAGGATATGCGGCGTCCCAATTTGATACGCCCCTGCGTGTTCTGCCGGTGTAAGTTGGTGGCTCATATCAAATTGCACATCTTTGTTCGAACTGAACCAGCCAGCAAGGGCCGGAATCCGCCCGAAGTGCCGCCGATTGACATATAGGCCCGCGACGCTGCCAGGGCCGGCATTCAAATATTTATAATTACACCACACGGCAAAATCGACTCCCCAAAGCGACAGCTCGTGCGAAACGGCGCCAATCGAGTGACACAAGTCGAATCCTATCGGGATGTTGCGTTCCCGGGCAGCCGCAGACAACCGCTCTATATCCAACAATTGACCGCTGCGATAGAGCACCGATGGGAGCAGGACCAAGGCGACCTCGTCACTCATCGCAGCAATGATATCGTCCTCGTTCAACGTTCTGCCATCCCGGCTTTTTACCTGAATTAAGTGCACTTGCGGATCTAACCCATGAAGCCGAATTTGGCTCTGTAACGCATAAATATCGGACGGAAATGTGAGTTCATCCGCCAAAATCTTGGTACGTTTGCCCTCGGAGCGATAGAACGTGGCGACCAGTTGATGTAGGTTTGTCGTTGTCGATCCCGTCACCACAACCTCCCCATCCCCCGCCCCCACAAGAGGGGCCATCAACGCCCCAAGTTTCTCGGCGTAATAAAACCAGGGATGTTCCCCTTCCGTCCAACCGTCGATACCGTATGTGCGCCAGCTATCCAGCGCAGCGAGCAACGACTGCTCCGAGCGCTTGGACAATAAGCCAAGCGAGTTTCCGTCCATATAGATGGTGCCTTCTTTAAGGTAGAATTCTTCCTTATAGGAAGCCAGGACGTCTTCTCTGTCGAGTTGTTCTGCGTATATCCGGGACGTATCTGACGTTGCCATTCACATCGCCTCTCGTTTCTCATTTGAATGCTTACTCAAGAAATGAATGCAAGATGACCGCCTTAAAGCGCCGTGCGCAAACTCCACAACTCTGGGAAAAAGCGATGGTCTAACACCCGTTTTAAATAGGTCACCCCAGATGACCCACCCGTTCCCTGTTTATGGCCAATGATTCGTTCGACCGTGAGCATGTGATGATAACGCCACTGCTGCTGGCGACCTTCGATGTCGACGAGTTTTTCGGCGAGTTCGTAGAGATCCCAATACTGATTCACATCGCGATAGACCGTAAGCCATGCTGCTTCCACACTGGCATTTGGCTGATAATCTTGTGACCAATCCCGCTCAAGACACGCTTTATCAATGGACAACCCTCGCGCCGCCAATGCCTGAATGGACACATCGTAAATACTAGGCTCGTGAATGGCGCGTTGAAGTTGTTCATGGAGTTCAGGCTGGTGCTTGTAAACAGACAAAATATGAGGCGTCTTCAATCCGAGTGCAAACTCAATTAACCGATTTTGGTAAGACTGAAAGCCGGACGAGTACCCCAATTTATCCCGGAACTGCATATACTCAGCCGGTGTCAACGTAGAAAGTACATCCCATGACTGGATTAACTGCTGCTGAATTCGGGAGACGCGTGACAACATCTTAAACGCGGGCTCTAAATCGTTCTCCCGAATGCAGCCAATTGCGGCGTATAGTTCATGTAAAATCAACTTCATCCACAATTCACTCGACTGGTGAATAATGATAAATAACATCTCATCATGGTGATCGGACAAGCGATGCTGGCTATTCAATATGTTATCTAGTTGAAGATAATCGCTATAGGTCATGTCATTTCGAAAATCTGTATGGATATCTTTTTCGAGCTTCGTAACTTCCTGTTCATTACCGGTGGAATGCACCAAGGATTCCCCTCCCCTATGTCCGTAGGACAGCTTCATGCAATAGACTCCCATCGCAGCCGTTTGGAAAACGCTTAACCTACACTTCATATCGTACGTGAATATACGTAATAAGCAACTATCCTCTCATTCTTGTGAATCATTGGCAGGATACGACTTCCAATCGTATAATAACAACAATAATAGAAAAAATTCGACTTAGGTGAGTTCAGATGCTACTGAAACCTGTGGATGATCCATCCAACCGAATACGAGACCTTGAACAGCTTCTCACATGTGCAGAGGGTGATCATAAGCGCATCGAAGAAGAACTCCGTATGGTGCGGGCAGGGGTTAAGGGCGAGGAAGAAACCTCCTACTTAATCAATTTTTACTACGAAAAGTCCAATAAAATGGCCGTCATTCACGATCTCCGACTTGTCATTGATGGCCGGGTCGCGCAAATTGACCACCTGTTGATCCATCGTACATTGGACGTTTTCGTTTTGGAGACAAAGCACTTTCATGCCGGTCTTAAAATCACAGAAAATGGTGAGTTTCTACGATGGAACAGGTATAAAAAGGCGTATGAAGGTATGAGCTCACCATTGGCCCAAAATGAGCGTCATATTGAAGTTCTAAAAGACGCTTTCCATCGTATTGATATGCCTAAACGGTTCGGGATTCGCATGTCTCCTAATTTTCATTCCTATGTTCTTGTGTCCCCTAATACGCGTATAGATAGACCGAAGAATTTTGACACGAGTCACATCATTAAAGCTGAAGCCCTTGAGCAAACTATTCGACAGAAATATGAAAAAGCAGGATTTATGGAGACGATAGGTTCAGCATCGAGAATTGTCTCAGCAGAAACAATGAGGGAAATCGGGTTACGCTTGGTGTCTCTACATCAGCCAGCTGAAATAAACTACAAAGCGAAATTTGGAATAAAAACCAAAAACAAAGTTATCTCCAAGCCTGTATGTCGAAAGTGTGGTGCCGACGATCTTTTTATCCAGTACGGCAGATTTGGATACTACTTCAAATGCAATACGTGCCAAGGAAACACACCTATCAAAATTGGATGCGGACACCCAGGACACAAGGAGCGCATTCGTAAAGACAAGCGTAACTTCTATCGTGAATGTGCCGATTGCCAAACGAGCCAACTGTATTTCGTAAATCCATCGTAAACAAGTTTCGAGACTGTCAAAGATATACGCGTAAACATCACTCGTGCTACAGCTTTACCGAAGTGTAACCGCCCAACCACCCGAACAGGCCCCCTACCGGAGGCCCGTTTGTCACATATTCAGATTGCGTGATCTGTTGCTTAGGCGTGGGCGGGATCGACCCAGACGTTCTCCAGTGGATCCATCATCACAGGGTTGATGTAGAAATTGTGGACCCAGGATTGCACCGCGAAATCTTCCATCGGGTAATACACCGGAACCCATGGCGCATCCTTCATAATCTGCACAGTCGCCTGTTGGAATAGCTTTGTCCGCGTGGCATCATTCATCTCTACCTGCGATTGATTCAACCAGCCATCCACCTGCGGGTTCGAGTAGAGCGTCGAGTTGTCCACGGGCTGCTGTTTACTGTCAAACAGCGCGTACAGGAAGTCGGACGCATCCGGATATGCCTCCATCCACGCTAACCAGAACAGGCCTGTTTTGCCACTCTCGTTCTTGGTCAGGAACGTGCCCCACGTCGTTGCGCTGATTTTCACTTTGATGCCAACGTTCGCAAGCATGCTTTGAACGGCCGTGTCGATGCGCAACTGGTCCGAGTCGTTACTAGAGTAGAGGGTCGTCTTGAAACCGTTTGGAAAGCCAGCTTCTTTCAAGAGCGCTTTTGCCTTTGCCGGATTGTACGTGTACTGAACGTCACTCGGCAAATCCTTCACGTTTCCATCAACACTGGGCGGAAGTGGCTGGTTTGCGATGGTTCCACGCCCACCTTCAATATCGAGAATCTGCTTCTTGTTAATCGCGTACTCCAGCGCCTGCCGCACCTTTTGATTGTTGAAGGGCGCAATTTTCACGTTCATCCCAAGGTATTGAACACCAGGTTCAGGCGCCTGCACCATGAGCTGCGAATACTTCGGATTCGATTTGAACGTCGGATAAGCGGAGGTGGGAATCCCGTTCGTATTCCAGCCAAGCCACGCAGTGTTCCCCGCTTCAAAACGCATCGCATCCGCTTGCGAATTCTCGCTGACGTTCAATGTTACCTGATCGAGATACGGCAACCGATTACCGGCACTGTCCGTTCGCCAATAATTCGGATTTTTCTTCAAAACAACTTGGCTTTGATTCATCGACGCAAGTTCAAATGGGCCGCTCCCCATCGCCTTATTTGCGTCAAACGCATCGTTGCCCACCTGCTTGATGTAGGAAGCGTCCACGGCCGAAATAAACGGCATGCCCAAGAGCTTCAGGAAAAATGGCTCCGGTCGGGTCAATGTTATCACCAATGTATCCTTGTCCGGTGCACGAACCCCGCTGATGCTCGAAGCCTTGCCGTCGTAATACGCCTGCGCACCCTGAATGATGTCAAAGTAACTTACGTAGGGGCAGCCAACACTCTTTGTCATGACGCGTTGCAACTCATCGATAAAAGACTGGGCGGTGACCGCATCCCCATTCCAGAACTTTGCATCGTCGCGCAGGTGGAACGTGTACGTCTTGCCATCCTTGCTAATATCCCACGATTTCGCCAACATCGGCTCAACCTTCGTCGCGTCTTGATTAAACGTGACCAATTGATCGTATAACTGTTCCACGACTTCCATCGACTGCGTATCGTCGGCGCGAGCCGGATCTAAATCTTTCACCTGCTGGATAGCATCCAACGTGATGGATCCGCCCTCGGACGGCTTCCCGGCCGCAGCAGCACTACTCGAACTGCTCGCGCTTACCTGGTTCGAACTCGCAGCACTCGTGCCACATCCAGCAGCCACGGAAGAAACAGCGACTAACGCGGCAACGGCTGTCGCCAACACGTATCTCTTCGGCATCATTTTTCCTCCAAACTCCCGAGAATTTTCTGTCTATATTTTTGATAAATCTATCCATCACTTAGCGAATCAATCGGGTACACAATACCGCATTGTAAACTTCAGGTATCAAATGAATCGGAATGTGGTGTCCGATTTGAAATCCTCAATAAAGCGCACAAGTAAATCCTTGGTGTACATAAGGTCCTTCAAATCGATGACCTCCACCGGAGAGTGCGCATAACGCGACGGAATAGACAACACCCCAGTGGGAACGCCAGCCCGCCCTAGGGACAATTCCCCCGCATCCGTACCAATGCCGCTGAATACCTCGAGTTGATACGGAATGTCGTGTGTTTTTGCAAGAGATACGAGTTTCTTGCGCACAGCGACGCTCGCAATCAGGCTGAAGTCCATCACCTTAATCCCCGGCCCCCGGCCAAGTCCAAGCGTATCATCCATCATCTCTTCACCCGTGTCGCTGACTGCCGTCGTGTCAATCGCCAACGCGACGTCCGCCGGCAACTGATGCGCCGCGACGCGTGCACCGCGCAGGCCCACCTCTTCCTGAACCGAAAACACTGCATGTACCGTGCCTGCGACCTTGGAAAAATCAAGTTCCTCCAAGGCTTGTATCAGCACCGCACATCCGGCCCTATCGTCAAATGCCTTCCCGGCAATCCGCGTCTTACCGATGGGTTCGAGTTCCGTCGCCCACGAAATCGGATCCCCCACCTGAACACCCAATGCTTCTACCTCTTGCCGATTGCTCGCCCCAACGTCGATGTAGAGTTTCGCATGACGGCGTACCTTGTCGGGATCGTCAAACTTCGTCATATGCGCCGATATCGTACCAATCACCCCTGGCACCACACCGTTCTCCGTCCCAATCCGCACACGTTGCGCAAGCAAAATGCGGTCATCGTGCCCACCCAGCTTATCAAAGCGGATCAATCCATTTTCCTCAATTTTCTTAACAATGAAACCAACCTCATCCATGTGCGTCGACACCAGCAACGTCGGGCCAGGCAACGCGCCCCGCTTTGTCGCGATGACGTTTCCTACGCCATCAACGGTCACTTCATCAGCGACCTTCTCAATCCTTTGAGCAATATAGCGCGCCACTGCGTGCTCATGCCCACACGGCCCCAATAGCCCCGTCAACTCCTGCAACAATTGTTTCACACGGTAACCTCCCAGTCGTCGCTTGAAAGTGCATATCTACGATCCCAAAAATCACCACAACTCCATTTTCGGCAGATAATGCGACTTCGTTCTGCTCAAACCGTTAATGAATTACTCAAATATTACTGAATAATCACAGAATGTCAATAACTTTGTTCTGAATTGGAAGTCTACATAAAAGGGGTGCACGATGTAGCGCGCTTATCGCACGAATGAGTTTTCATAGAAATACAAAGGTGGGTGGCTATCAAGAAGAGGCGTTTGGAACCGATGAAAGAGGTAAACTTGAAATCTGAATGTACCGCCATCGTTACACTTTGCGCGCGGCAGGGTTTCGTGTAGATGGTGTCGTGCAAAGTGGCGTGACTACACGACTACCGCACAAAACGGAACTGGTTCTTCAAAATCTTTAACTCCATGATCACGTTGGTCTTCTGCACCCCCGCGATGCCATTCAATCGCTTTTGAATGAATTCCCCGAGTTCCTCGTGCGAACGACTCATCACTTCAACCATTAAGTGGTATTCCCCAGACGTCAGTGCGACAAAACGAACCTCAGGCATCTCATTCAATGTCCGAATACAAGAATCCAGTTGTTCTGGCGCGATAGCCATTTGAATCGCTGCGATCATCTTCAAACCGACCTTTATCGGATTGACCACGCCAACAATTTGCAACACACCGCTGCTTCGCAATTGGGACACCCGCAACCGGACGGTGCGCTCCGCTACGCCAATCTGGTCAGCAATTTCGCGGTACGACATCCGTCCATCTTCCTGAAGGAACTTGATAATCTTCAAATCGACCTCATCGATGCCGTCTAGCCCGTCAAACACGAAATCCCTCCGCGATGGTCATAGTGTTTATATTATTCACACAGAAGTATATGTCTGTCTAGACGCGAATTCGACTGCGCTGGGCAAGTGTCAAACGGGACAAGCGATTCCTGATTTTATGTTCACCCGTTCACCGACATGACGTCATCATTTACACATCGGCAACACATCGAAACCCTACATGACCACTGCTGCTGTCAGGTGTATTCGACGTGCGTGCGGCTACACGGTAACGATTACAGTAAGAGGCGTGACACAAATATGATCCGCCCCGCATCACTCTAGATTCTCCGCTAGACGGGCCACGCGGATTTACGAGTGGGCTCGTTCGGTAATATGCCCGGTCAAACCAATCCGCGCACCATTCCCACACATTTCCACAAACATTGTACAGACCATATCCGTTGGGCTGAAACGATTTCGCCGGAGCCGTCCCCAAATACCCATCCAACCCTTTGTTGCGTACGGGAAACTCCCCCTGCCAAATATTGCACCTGTACTCCCCGTTCGGATGAAGTTCATCGCCCCACGCATAGCGATTTTGGACCAAACCGCCCCGCGCCGCATATTCCCACTCGGCCTCCGTCGGCAAACGCGTCCCGGACCACTCACAGAACGCAACCGCATCGTTCCAACTAATATGGACCACAGGATGATCTAAACGGTCAAAAATGTTTGACCCTGGCCCCTCCGGTGCCGCCCAATAAGCGCCCTCTACGCCGACCCACCATGGGGCTGTCTGAACAATACCCATCATGCGAACAGCACCATCTCTTGGAACAAAATCGCGAAATACAAATGACCATCCAAATCGCTCCGCTTCGGTGGTGTAACCAGTCTCTTCGACGAAACGCTTAAATCGTCGATTGGTCACAGCACATACATCCATCCAAAAGGGGGATAGCTCGACTTCATGGACAGGTCCTTCCCCATCGGCCACGAATCCCTCAGCGTCGTCTGTTCCCATTAGAAAACGACCACCCTGAATGAGAACCATGCCTTGCCTGTGCCCGGATGCCAAAGGGGCCCTATTCACCAACTCGCCGTCAGAACCAGCGTGAATCTGAGTCTCCGCGGATTTCGCAAACGTATTTCTTGGTACACCACAACAGGCGTTAAGCTGCCTTTCGGTCAATGCCAATCCCCCCGAACCTAAAAATATGGAAACTCATTCCCTACACCAAGCGACTCGCCAACCAGCGTGAAATAATAAATGCCTAGACTGCCAGCGCCCAAAACACCTATGTCATGCACACCAAAAGCAGATCTCTGGATAGATACATGATTCGGTACAGAGATGGCTCTTTCCGTAACAATATCATTTAACACCTTCCATACCATTCCACTTTGAAAAATTTGGCCGCAAACAACGACATTCGGTACCGAGAGTACATTCAATGCATTCGTCAGCCCTACACCGAGCGCAGTCCCGACTTCCTGGAACAGCCCTTGTAATCCTGGTGTATGTTCGTGCGCTATCAGATCCAAAATGTCCAGATCTTCATCTTTGAACAGCTCAGGACATAGCGTTCTCGCCTTTTGCAAAACATTGTCTGCCCCTGAAAACAACTCGACACAGCCAGTGCTCCCGCACCAGCATTTAGCCAAGTCTTGGTGAATCGAAATATGTCCAACCGCTACGGGGCCAAATCGATATGGCACACCATTCATGACCAGGCCCGCGCCAACACCTACGTCGGCGAACAGAAACAGCATGTTATCCAAATCCTTGCCGACGCCTGCCAGTTTCTCTGCTAGTGCCATCGCCACGACATTATTATCCATTACCACTGGAAAACCTAGTTTCTCCTCAACCAGTTTCACGAGTGGAACACCGGCCCAGCGTTGATCTGGTCGTAGCTTAATGGAACCAGAAGGAAAGTCGACCCAACCGTTCACCCCCAAGGCGATACCTAATATCTGTTCTCGCTCGACAGCAAGACGGTTGACAAGCGCTTCAATGAACTCTATCGCCTGTTCGACTGAGTGATAATCTGCTACATGGTCCTCTCGTTGCAGAATGGCCCCCTTCAAATTCACCAAACTGCAGCTTACAATTTTTCTCCCAATGTGCACGCCAATCACAGAGCGCCCGTGTGGGTTAATGTCTATGAGAATCTCCCGTCTACCTGCCCTACTTTGTGAAGACACGTGGTCGGTTTCCACCAGAACCCCTTCAGCGATAAACTCCGAGGTCAGGTTGGAGATGGTTGCTGGAGTCAATTGTGTAATTTTTGAGATGCCCAACCGACTAATCGGCCCAGACTCGTATATGGTTTTCAAAACGAGATATCGGTTTATATGCTTCGTGCGGTTCAAGTTCTGTCCAATCATTACAAATCACCCCTATCCATAAGAGCCGATCATCACCTCATGCGAAGCTCTGTCTCTCAGGATACGGTCCCTCGATTTGCCCATACATGTCAACCATCGTTTTCAACATCTCCAATACTATCCCAGCATAGTTGGGATCATTGTAGAGATTGACGAACTCGTTCGGGTCGTCTATTAAGTCGTATAGTTCACCTTCATCGCGGCCGAGAAAATAATTGAGCTTGTATCTCTCCCCCACAATGGTCTTGACGTAAAATGTAGGTTCTGCCCGATTCTCTATGAGACAGTGATCACGAGTCGATTGACTAGGGTTCATCCAAGTATCCATTTGGCTCATTCCTTGAACAGGCGGCACGTTATCGATATGACAAATGTCGTATAACGTCGGCGCAATATCCACCAAGCTCTGCAAACTGTCGCTTTGTACGTTTTCGGGCAACCGTCCGGGCCAACTTACAATAAACGGAACACGCACCACGTCTTCATAATGGAGGGGCCCCTTTAACCACAATCCGTGGTTACCGGCGTAGTCGCCGTGATCCGATGTGAATATGACGAGCGTATCCCGCATCAAATCAAGCTTATCCAGCGTCTTTAAGATGCGGCCAATGTGGTAATCAATCAGGCTAATCATGCCATAATAGGCTGAAAGCCATCGTTTGGCGCGCGCTTCTCCAATTCGCTCAGTCGTTGGACCAAGACACTGGATGCCCTTCGTCGGATGGTTTGGGTCGGACGTAATGGAAACATCCAATTGATTAAGTCTGTCCTGGATAAGATATTGGTACAATAACGGCTTCCCGTCCGTTTCACCGTCCTGTCGAATAAACTCGGGCAAATCCCCCACATCGTACATGGAATCCCACGGTTCAGGCACCAGAAACGCATTATGCGGGTCCTGAAAACTACACCAAACAAAAAATGGGCTGTCGGAGTCATTGCGCTCCAGAAATTCAATCGTTTGATTCGCCGTCCATCTCGTATAGTGCAAGTCTTCCGGAAGCTCCCATTTACCTTCTCTATATCCGCCACCGGGTCCGAAAAATTGGTGGATGTCAACACCTTGCTCCTCTAGCCAAGCGCCGTAGTGCATACCTGAGGAGGATATTTCGTCCGAATGTCCATGCAGCATTTTTACTTCTTGGAACCCGTAATAAGGACCATTCCAGTTTCGCCAAAAGTCTCTATCAAAGACATGTGGCGGCGCTTCGAAGCTGCCTTCGGCAAGAACCGGTTGAAAGTGCGTTTTCCCAAACAGCGCCGTCCGATATCCGTTCTCGGATAGTACATCGCTCACGCGCGGCCGCCCCTCATCCAACTTGACACCGATATTCCAACATCCATGCCTCGATGGATATTCACCTGTCAAAATAGAGGAGCGACTAGGAGAACATACAGGATTGGTTACGTATGTTCTCGTAAAACTAGTGCCGCGCCCGACCAATGCATCCAGATTCGGTGTCTGAATGACGCTGTTTCCCAGAGCATGTATCGTATTTGCATGCTGTTGATCGGTTGTGATCAAGAGCACATTTGGCCGCTTGTGCATTCCAATCGCTCCATTTCAAATCGCTGACTCACCAACGCCACGTAAACGGATACGCCACTTACGGCACGTTCTTGTAGTATGTGTCCTTCACAAATGTCGATGGCTGTACCACACTTGGCAGCGTCCCCGACTGCACAAACTGTTCCTCCAGATTGTCGATCCACTTGTCTACCGTCCCATTCGCCATATCGGTTTTAATTTGAGAGGAACTCAACCACTGCGTTGTGCCCGCCTGTGACGTCAGAGAATCAGCCGGTGCCCCCGTGTAAGAGGCTGTCATCGACACAGCTTGCTGAACGTGATTCATGCGCCAATCGTTCGCTTCTGCTAGCGCATCGACAAACTTTTGCACCAACGCACTATGTGATTTTTCGAAAGCTGGACTAGCGGTCCAAACCTGTGGGAATGTGAAATCTGGCATAAATGTCTTGTCCGTTGCGAGCACTTTCGCACCGGCAACCTGCTGCTGTATTTCGGAGGAATACGGATTCCAGGTGGCCACTGCGTCGACATGCCCAGCAACAAACGCACTAACCTCGCTGGATACATCCATATTCACAATTTTCACATCGGAGATTTTCAACCCAGCCTTCTTCAATGCCAAATTGAGTATCATCTGACCAGAGGTCCCCTCAGGCACACCAATCGTATGCCCCTTTAACCCAGCTATACTCGTAATGCCAGACTTTGGGCTCGCCAGAATCATGTCGCCCAAATTCAAACTATCTACTGCGACGATGTCCGCTTTCCCCTCTGCCGCAAGGAAAATTGCACCAGGTCCAATATAAGCCATATCGATTTGACCCGCCGCCATCGCGTCTATCTCCGGGGGCCCGCTGGTGAATTTAACTGCTTGCACATCAATTCCCTCGTTTTTGAAGAACCCTTCCTGCTGTGCAATCACTATCGGAGCAGCTCCATGGATATCCGGCATATACGCTACACGGATGACCGGAAGCGCTTTTGTGGAATCTGCACCAGTTTGGGAAGTCGACGAAGCCGCCGTATTGTTAGCAGACGAATTGGTGCCTCCGGTCGCACATCCAGAAAGTGCAACCCCACTGGCTGCAACAATCGCTCCAATCAACATCGTCCGTTTCATAAGTACACCCCCAGAGTTTTAGTGATGATAGACATTCATCCATACTTCATTTTTCAGTTGCGTGAACGCGTCGATGAGCTTCGTTTCCTGGTTCCTCGGATACGGCAAATCGACTGCCAGTTCTCTTTTGATACGCCCCGGATGGGCATCCATCATGATGACCCGATTGGCCAAAATCACCGCCTCCTCGACATCATGCGTGATAAAGAAGACGGTCTTTTTCTCCTTCTCCCAGGTCTTCAAAAGCTCTTCCTGCAATTGTCCGCGTGTTTGTGCATCAAGCGCTCCAAAGGGCTCATCCATCAGCAAGACCTCTGGGTTCGCCGCATATGCCCGCGCAATGGCGACACGCTGCTTCATGCCACCTGAAAGTTCTTTCGGATAAGCGTCTTTAAAATCGGACAACCCAACCAAATCTAAATAATGAAGCGCAATGTCCGTTCGTTCCCGCCTGGACATGCCTTTAAGCTTCAAGCCAAAAGCGACGTTTTCGAGAACTGTCTTCCACGGAAATAGCGCGTATTGCTGAAAGATCACGCCACGGCTTGGATTGGGACCCTCAATTGGCATTCCTCGATGCGATACGACGCCATCGTCCGGCGTCTCCAACCCACCGATGATGTTCAGTAACGTTGTCTTTCCACAACCAGAAGGCCCCACCACACAAATGAAGTCTCCTTCGTTCATCTCAAGATGGATCTGATCAAGCACTAGATGTTTGCCGTTGCCGGTGGTAAACGACTTCGATACATTCGTCACCTCAATGACGTGACTCGAATCTGCTACATTGTCTCTTGCCACCTGGTCAATCTCCTTTCCATCCAAAGAACGCCTCGATCCATTAAGAAGCCAATCACGCCAATGATAAATATGCCCATGACGATGACAGAGACCTGATAGTATTGCTGAGCCTGCTCAATCATGCTGCCAAGTCCGTGCTGACTAGCTATCAATTCGGCAGCGACTAACGTACTCCAGGCACTTGCAAGTCCGAGGCGCACCCCTACGAGAATGTAGGGAAATGAGGCTGGGATCACAACGTCAAAGAACAAATTCCAATCGTTTGCACCAAGCACCTTCGCTGCCTTGAGCAAGGTTACATCGACGTTCTTCACCCCTTGATAGACCGAGATGACGATAGTCAAAAAAGCGGCTATCCATATCACAAATATCTTGGCTGATTCCCCAATTCCCAAAATAATGATCACCATCGGAATCAGGGCAATTGGAGGCACTGTCCGAAAAAATTGAATCCAGGGTTCAAATATTCCCCTCGCCCAGCGATACCACCCCATCAGAAAGCCCACAGGAACAGCAGCCACCAGTGCTATCGCGAAACCAATACCAACCCTCATCAGACTCATGCCTATATTCATCCACAATCCAGCGTGGATTTGCTGTGGGACAGTCTGTACCACAGCCATCGGTGTCGGTAACACTTTGCTAAACCGCGGGAGCAACGCAAGGACCCACCATAAAGCAATGCCGCCCACGATTGAAATAACCGGGTAAAATCTGCGCAACCGCATCACCACTTCCATTTTTATAAAAATTATCAAATCACAGTGGGATATCAGGCTTTCGTTCTGACAGCACAACCGGAATCGCTTCACGTCTTTGTATGAAAGCCTCCATTGCCCTGCGTCCGTACAATTCCACACCCGGCGGACCATGCTGCGCATTCCATACCATCGGATCAGTCTGTCCTGTGGCAGCGATAGCCGCTTCCCAGTCCGATAGACATTGCGACAACTGTTGCACGACATCGGCATGCTCGTGTTCAACCGAATGCTGTTCAAATGCATCTCGATTTCTATCAAAAAGTTGAATAGCCGGGATATCCCATTGCCCCGGATGATACGTGCGAATCAGCTTCCAGTCATTTGTGATCACGGCACGTTGAGCCGTATACAGACCGTGGCCGCATATCAGGTGTTGACGTCGTTCTCCACTGAATAACGATTGACTATCCCATTCAGCAGGACGCTTGCATCCGAACAGCTCAAGCACTGTAGCCGACAAGTCCATCTGATATACC
This sequence comes from Alicyclobacillus acidoterrestris, assembly GCF_022674245.1. Taxonomy (GTDB): domain Bacteria; phylum Bacillota; class Bacilli; order Alicyclobacillales; family Alicyclobacillaceae; genus Alicyclobacillus; species Alicyclobacillus acidoterrestris. Next base: position 116,103 of record NZ_CP080467.1, on the reverse strand, counting down.
AAACCATCCCGAATCTCGGTTCTTTCATACGATTTCGGAAACTGGATAATCAGCGGTACCCGATTTGTTCCGTCATGTACACTCCAGTGCTCAACGTACACACCGTGTTCCCCGAGTTCCTCTCCGTGGTCTGCCGAGATAATTACAGTGGTGTCCTCACGAATACCGAGGGACTCCAATTTCCGGATAATTTCGCCAACATGGTAATCTACATAACGGATTTCTCCATCGTACAAATCCACAATCCGCTGATAATCTTCGTAAGACTCAATTCCCACCATACCTGCGGCGTGCCAAAAAACGTCGTCCTGATGTAGCGCAACCTGTTTGGCGGTTGGGTATTCCGGGTAATGCGCAGTCTTTACAGCGTCAACACACGCTTCTGGCGGATTATAGACCGCATGAACATCCCAGTACTGAATCCAAAGAAAGAAATCCTCGTCGGCATTGTCATCCAACCAACTCTGAGCAAGTTCATTGATCTTCCATGCGGGTGTCGCTTGAAAGTGCCAGCCGGCGGGATCGTAAAAGTTCTCCCAACCAACGTAAAACCACGGAGACGGATGCCGACCGAATGTCGAAATAGCGGCCGTCTTCACTCCATGATTCCGCAGAATCAAGGGCAACGTATCGACTGCCAAGTTCATCGATTCACCCTGCCGCCCGTGCGTCACAATGCCCATTTTGGCACCAAACCGTCCGCTAATTGTGGCAGCCCGCGAAGGCATGCATGGGCTGTCCGATGCGTAACAGTTCTGAAACACCACACCGTGCCGAGCTATTGCATCAATATTCGGAGATGTCGGACGTGCATATCCATATGCGCCTAGATGATCCGGTCGAAGACTGTCAATATCAAAGTGAGCGTTTTGCAGAATTAACGTTCACAACGCATTTGACACTATATATAGTGTTCCATTGATAGTTCGTACACTATATATGTGCGAGAAACGGTGAAAAATCGAATTCTGCAAAACGCTCAAGTAAATGACCTTCAATCCCAACACCTCAGTTCCCGAACCAATAATTAATTAAATGTATCAATCAATAAAATAAAGGAGGCACTTCGGATTTTATCCTTAACCCTCCCCCGCAACGTGCACGTCTGCACTACGTCAATCACATCTGTTGAAGCATCCGGATAAACACAAACTAATTAATCCGATAAGTTTTGTCAATTTTGTTATGACGTCATAACACGCAGTTGACCTACAGCGTTCATCCCTGCATGACGGATCAGCTAAAATCGTATTTGGCGAATACACTGAGTATGTGATTTATAGGGCGACAACCCCTGCAATCCACGCTTACAGGCGACTAGCAAACCAATCGCAAAAAAGGAGCGACGCAAAGTACGCCGCTCGCATACATCTAGTATGAATGTAAGACTATACGTTACCGCTCGTAGAATCAGTTCCAACTTCACTCAATTGCCTTGAAGTTTTAGTCGTATTTTGTACTTCAAGAAAATGCGTCAGAACGGCGCTGATAATATACAAAACAGCAAACGTCCAAACAATTCCCTTCAGGCCGAAAGCGTCGTTTAATAGACCGACTATTGCTGGACCCACAAATGTGCTTAAGCCTGCACCTAAATTCAAGACTGACATCGCAGCACCTTTATGATCCGGCGCAAGGGACGGCATGATTGCTGAAAGGGGTACAAATCCTGCCAGTGTAATACCGAATAGTACAGAGGCAATTACAGCAACCCAATAGTTGTGGCCGGCAGCAAGGGGGCCGTAATAAAAGAACAGCGATGTGATTGCACACCCCACGCCACCAAACCATTTTACTTGTGTTCGCCAACCAATTTTATCGCCTATCATTCCCCAAATTAGATTGAATATCATGTTACTGATAGACATATCTCCCCAGATTTGAAGCCACTGCGATGTAGAGAAATGCAGTGTCTGAGTAAAGAAAATTGGGAGAACAACAACAAAGCCATACTGAGCTGAAGTATTAATTACGCGAACAATACCGCCCATTCCAATGCGAGGATTTTCAAAGACAATTGTAATACCTTTCATTAATCCTCGAACACTGTGACTACTCTCGGAGGCAGATTTATTGGAAACGCTTTCCCTGCGGTCACCTTTTTCGCGGATCAACAAGATGCCCATTAGGCCGCCAACGATGATCCAAACAAGTGCACTCCATAGCGTTCCCATAAATCCGAACAAGGGAATTGTGAAGCTGGGATAGTACGAGCCAATAAAACCAAGTCCTCCGGCAAAAACTAACCAGAACCACCCCATTGCACTGCCCAGTTTATCTGTTTGAGATACGTAGGAAATCCAAACAATAAAGGAGAAAGAGAACAGCGGATATCCGAAACCTCGTAATCCATACATAATGAGCATCATCGCATAGTTTTTATGATCTAATCCGAAGTACAAAAATCCAATGTCAAAAACAACCCATATAATGAATCCAAGAATCATCGCACGTCTAGGTCCCCATACCTCGGCGAGAACCCCTGACAGCCAAGACGCAATGGCTAACGTAATGCCATAAATACTAAAAACCATTGCGGACTGATTTAAACTAAAACCTAGCTGTACCATGTACTTGGACAAAAAGGCTTGTTCTACACCATCACCAACCATAAAGAGAAAAACTGCAACAAATCCCCAAAATAAACTGATGGGCATTCCTAGTATTTCGCGCTCTCTCGAGCTTTGTACATTGGTAGACACTAAACATCCCTCTTTTCCTGTTCATTCTGGTGTCCAGATGACGCTTTGATGGAAGCAAAGTCGCTATCTATGGCTCACACGTATCGCCTTTTTTCGAATCTGTTCCAACAAGTTCTGATAAGAATCTGTAAATGCTGCAACACCCTTCAAAAGCAAATCTTCTGAGAGCTCTTCAAGATGAATACCGTGATTCTTCAATTCGGTTACGCATGCTATTGCATCTGATAGTCCGATTTCTACAAGTGCCTCGTAGTTGTGTTGCTTAGCTGATAAATCTAAAATATGTGGTGACATGGTATTCACCGAATCCTTGCCGACAAGTGAACGGACGTACATCAAATAAGGGTATGCCGCATTTTTTGGCCCTGTCGAAGCCCATAATATTCGCTGTACTTTCGCGCCCTGTTGCCGCAGTGGCGCGAAACGTTCACTCACGAAAGTATTTTTAAATTGCGCATAGGCCAGCTTCGCATTCGCAATCGCAGCACACCCTAGATACTTCCTATCTAGCTGTTCTTCGATGATGAGCCTATCAACCACATCGTCTACTCGACTGACAAAAAAACTGGCTACAGATGCAAGTCCCGTTATGCTTTTGCCATCTTGCAACCGTTGCTCAAGCCCCTCAAGATACGCAAGCAACACCCTGCGATACTGATGCAAACCAAAAATCAACGTGATATTGACGGGCACGCCCAAACGGATCAATTGTCTCGTTGCATCAATTCCTTCATCTGTCGCGGGTACCTTAATCAGGACATTCGGGCGCTCCACCGCCGCCCACCAAGAAAGCGCCTCATCGACTGTCGCCTGAGCGTCATAAGCCAGTTTCGGTGAAACTTCGACACTCACATACCCATCTTGGCCGTCTGACGCATCATACACAGGACGCAGAATATCTGCTGCACTTCGAATATCCTGAAGAACAAGTTCGCAGTATAATTGCTCTGGCTTCAGCCCGCGTTGAAAACCCTTCATAATCGCTTCATCGTAGACTTGAGACTGCGTTACTGCACGTTCAAAAATCGTTGGGTTAGATGTCACGCCAGTGACGCCCAATTGAATCAACCCATCCAATTCGCCGGATTGAATCAACCCTCTCCCGATATTGTCATACCAGACGCTTTGGCCTAATTCTTTGAGACGCCTCAGTCCATACACAAGTTCATCTTCCTTATGGCATGGTAGTTATGCTTCTTTCGACATGTGCTTCGTTAAGAGACCCTTGTTTTCACCAGCATAGAAACACCGGCCTGCAACACTACAAACGCCGAGGCTGCGCCTGGGTCTAAACTACCTCGCGATTTTTCGCCGTGACGACTAGAGCGGCCAATATTTGCAACCATATCGCGAGTGGACTCCATTCCATCCCGGGCTGCATCAAGCGCTGTGAGCACTTTTTGTTCGAGCGGTCCCGAACTATTTATCGACTCTGCAAATGTCTTCGCAAATGGGAGCAACGTGTCAATCAGCGTTTTATCTCCGACTTTGGCCTTGCCTCGCTCCTGCATCCCCTCAACACCGAGAAGTATCATTTGCGCGCAATCCTCGGGAGAAACAGCGGATTTGCCAGCAGCGTATTTGGCGGCGCGAAGAAGTGCCGTGCCATACAATGGCCCAATGGATGCACCAACAGCCTGGATAAACGCTTTGGCACAAACCTTGAGATACTCCCCAATGTCCGTGTAGTCCGTTGGGGACACTCTACACGCCGCAGCCCATCCAATGTCCATGCTGATACCGTGATCGCCATCGCCAGCAAAACCATCCAGGTCGCACAGCTCATCGCGTTTCTCGTGGATACACTTTGAAATCTCCAAAAACAGTTCGTGCAATTGCTGAGTCCCAATCATCGTTTTCCCCTCCGAAGGCGCTCTTAGAAATTGAAACAAAACGTTTTCCCAGGTGCGTCTATCATGGCCTTGAGCTCTTCGTCCAACTTCATCATCGTCAAGGAACACCCCGACATTTCTTGAGACGTGATGTATTCTCCGACAAACGAACGGTGAATGCGGATGTTTCTCTTCGCAAGCGCATCCGCCATGTTGTCATAAAGGATATAAAGTTCAAGCAAGGAAGTGGCTCCAAGTCCGTTAACCAAGACCGCCACATCAGAGCCGTCATAATCGAAATCCTCACAGATTGCGTCAACGAGCCGGTTGGCGACTTCCTCAGCCGACATCAACTTCATGCGATGAATGCCAGGTTCGCCATGCACACCCATGCCAATCTCCATCTCATCGGGCCCAATCGAAAAAATCGGCTTCCCAGTTTGAGGAAGTGAACAAGGTTCCAATGCAATTCCAATCGATCTCGTCCAGTCATTCGCCTTTTCAGTCGTCGCGTAGACTTCATCCAACGATGCGCCTGTTCTTGCCTTGGCACCAGCAACTTTGTAAACAAAGACCTCGCCAGCAATCCCTCGCCGTTTGTGCTCTTCACCTTTCGGAGCAGATGCCACATCATCATGAACCACAAGTTCCTTGACTTGATGACCATCCATCTCAGCTAACTCTGCAGCCATCGAGAAATTCATATTGTCACCGGAATAGTTACCGTAGATGAGTAGAACGCCATTGCCTTGATCGACTTCCTTGGCGGCTGTCAAAATTGGATAAGGCGATGGCGAAGCGAAAATATTCCCTACAGCAACACCGTCAGCGAGTCCCTCTCCTACGTAACCAATGAAGGCGGGCTCGTGTCCGGATCCGCCGCCAATGACGACACCAACCTTACCGGGATCTAGCGTTGTGCGAACAACGGCACGCGGATCCTCCTCACATCTACGCAGCACATCGCCGTGCATTCGCAGAATACCAGCAAGCATATCGTCGATAACTTTATCAGGGTGGTTAATAAGTTTTTTGGCCATTTGTTTCACCTAATTCCTCCGACTCGTAATGTGCAATCTTATCGACCTTCCGTGCCGAGTTGCCACCTTGGAACTCACTCGTCATCCACACACTGACAATGCTTTTAGCAAGCTCCGGGCCAATGACTCGAGATCCAAATGTGAGAATCTGTGCGTTGTTACTCTTTCTCGCCCGTTCTGCGGAGTATGTGTCGTGACAAACAGCAGCACGCACGCCTTTTACTTTATTTGCCGTGATGGCAACACCAAGTCCCGTACCGCAAATGAGAATCGCGCGTTCAAAACGGCCTTTTTGAACCTCTTTTGCAACTTTGTACGCCACGTCCGGGTAGTCGACGTTATCGCAATCACTACATCCAAAGTCCACAGGATTATGGCCCAACGACTTCAAGTGCTCCTGGATGATTTCTTTTAATTCAATGGCAGCGTCATCGCAACCAATTGCAATGTCCATGATGTTCTCCCCTTTCTCTACTAACGACTCATACGGTGAACCCGGACAAGCCATCCCAGCTTTATATCAACGTATAACCACCATCGACGCTCAGTACAGCACCTGTCACATAGGACGAAGCCTCAGAGGCCAGAAATAGTGCCAGTCCGTTCAGTTCCTGAGGCAATCCCAGGCGCCGCATCGGGATCATGTCGAGAAGCGAATGATATTTGCCTCCCGGTTCGAAGTCCGGCCCCGTCATATCCGTCTTCATATAACCTGGCGCAATAGCGTTTACTCGAATGCCGTACTCAGCCCACTCCACCGCACAGGATTTCGTGAACATCGCGACAGCGGCTTTCGACGTGTTGTAGGCTGCCTGTTCCATTGGAACATTGACGATGATGCCCGACATGGATGCCATATTGATGATAGACCCTCTCGTCTTGCGCTCAATCATTGCCCGTGCAGCGTGCTTCGAAACGAGAAACACACCTGTCAAGTTCACGCCCATCGTCCGGTTCCAAGCGTCGAGTGTCATCTCCTCGATCCCGACGCGATCAACAATTCCAGCATTATTGACGACAATATCGATAGACCCGAAAGTCTGAACAGCATCCGAGACCACTTGTTCAACTTGCGCCTCTTGCGTGACGTCCAGTCCAACACCGATACACTGCGTTTCTCCTGCGGCCAGCTTCTGAAGTTCTGCTGCCGTCTGTTTCACCTGCTCGGTATTTACGTCTCCGAGTACGACATTGCAGCCATGCTGGACAAATGTTTCCGCGTAGCTCCGTCCAAGTCCCCGCGCACCGCCAGTAATGAGAACCGTTTTACCCGACACGTTAAAGTCCGTTGCCTGCACTTCCTTACGCAATGAGCCCACCCCTTCACGCAAATTCGTCAGTCGTTAGGGAATCAAGACAACCTTCAGAGAGTTGACACCTTTTTTCATCATTTCGAAACCTTCGTGGAATCGTTCCAATGGCAACTTATGTGTCACAACACCTTCCGTAGGCAACGTACCGTTCTGAATTCCCTCAATAACGAGCGGATAACAGTACGGACCCAAGTGCGAACCGAGCAAATCTAGTTCCTTTCTGTCACTAATGATGCTCCAATCTACGGTTACAGGGTCTTTGAATACACTAAATTCCACGAAACGCCCCAGTTTCCGAATCAGTTGCAAACCCTGTACGACACTCGGACCAGCACCGCTCGCTTCGATATACACATCAGCGCCGTAACCGCCCGTCATTTCTTTAATCTTTGAAACGACATCCTCTTCTTTCGGGTTCATTACCAAATCCGCACCAAACTTCTTCGCGAGCTCAAGTCGTTCGGGACGCAAATCCAGCACAACGAGTTTCCCCGGCCCCCGCAGTTTCGCAGCGCCAATCATGCCCAGTCCGAGCGTCCCGGCTCCAGAGATAACAACAAAGTCGCCAAGTTGAATATTTGCCCGCTGAACAGCATGCATGGAACACGCATATGGCTCAATTAATACCGCTTGTTCCAAAGCGAGATCCTTCGGAACTTTGTGATTAATCCCCTCAATAGGGAACTTCATATATTCAGCCATGCCGCCATTCACATTGTTTTGAAAGCCATATAAATCATGCTTCTCACACATCCAATACTCGCCGCGGTTACAAAAACGACATTCCCAACAAGGAACAATCTGTTCCGAAATCACTCTGTCCCCAACAGCGAAATCACCCTTTACATCCTCCCCCAGCTCAACGATTTCACCAATAAACTCATGACCTGGAATCATGGGCTCTTTAATATACTTCGGTTGCCCATCGCCTCCCCAAAAACTCGGTGCCCCTTCCCACGCTTTTACATCTCCCGCACAGATACCACACGCCTCCACGCGGATCACGATTTCCCCCTTACCCGCTCTTGGAACCGGGACAGTCTCTAACCGATAGTCGCCAGGGCCGTGACAAACAACAGCTTTCATATTCTGCGGCAATGCCACAAACATCACACCTTTTCTAAATTTGGAATGAGAAATGAAAGTGTAACGCTTACAATAAGAATAAACAGACGAGATTCCGATTTCTGACTTCTCATTGCACCGCGTACACCGCATTTCAATCTGTGCCTTTAATTTTTATTTATAATCATTCATTTGTCAATTATGCTTTTATTATATTTCATTAGCTTTCATTTAGTAAATTAAAAAGGTGCGAAAACGATCGATATGAAATACAATAGACGCATGAACTTGTACAACGTCACAGGAGGGAACTTGTGAAAGATTTATATACAGAAGAACGGCGCGCTTTGATTCTTAAAATGGTCGAAGAAAATTCACGGGTATCAGTCGGAGAACTCGCCAAACACTTTAACGTGTCGGGTGCAACCATACGTTCAGATCTTCGTTACCTAGAGGACAAAAATTTACTTCAACGCACACGTGGCGGAGCTATCGTATCTGAGGAGAATGATCTCAGTTTTGCAAACAGAATTACACAACACATTCAAGAGAAACAAAGGATTGCTGAGGCATCGCTCCAATTCGTTCACGATCACGATTCGATTCTCCTTGATGCTAGTTCCACGTGTCTGGAACTAGCAAAACTCATTCGCAAGAGCAACATTACGCTGACTGTTATCACCAATGGTATTCATGCCGCTCAGGTCCTCGTGGAAAATCCGAACATCACAACAATGTTGATTGGTGGAGTTTTGCGTAATCAAAATAACGTCGAGGGAACACTGGGTGCAGAATTGCTTGACAAAGTGTACGTAAAAAAGTTTTTCTTCTCAGCAAGAGCGGCATCTCCTAACGGGGATCTGATGGATTTTGATTTGCATGAAGTAGAGTTGAAAAAGCGTATGTTTGATAAAAGTATGCAGCGCTACTGCTTACTCGACTCTTCGAAATTAGGAAAATATTCCGTTGGAACATTTGGGACCCTGTCCGACACACATACGTTGATCACAGATGGGGATGCACATACCCTGTATTCCAAGATGTTCGCAAATCTTCGTATTACAACGGCATAGTAAGATGCGTAGAACACTGCAGTAGAAAAGAAAAACGCTGGACTCGATAAACTGAATCCGGCGTTTTACTTATGTTTGTGGCGCACTCGAAGGGATTCGAACCCCGCAGGAGGTGGTTTGGGCATTTGATAGGTTAGATCACTCAGTGATCCGACGTTATAACCCCGATGGTGGTCGTTTCGCTGACATCAGTGCCACTTCTCAGATCGCTCGCTCAGTGATCCGACTTCCTTGGCCTGCATCGTCATAATCCAACGCATTGCAGTGCCACTTCTCAGATCGCTCGCTCAGTGATCCGACTTCTTTCATTGTCTCATCTCCTTTAACTTCATTAGTGCCACTTCTCAGATCGCTCGCTCAGTGATCCGACATACGGCGGGGAATCCCACGGCGAATTACTCAAGGCTTGTGCCACTTCTCAGATCGCTCGCTCAGTGATCCGACAGTACACGGTACTAAAGGACGCCCCTTTTTATAAAGGGTGCCACTTCTCAGATCGCTCGCTCAGTGATCCGACGGATGCATCATTCGTCTTTTTACCTTTACCAAACAGTGCCACTTCTCAGATCGCTCGCTCAGTGATCCGACAGCGGGCGCTCGCAGCCCTTGAACCACGCGGAGATCCAAGCCCATAAACGAGCACTTGATGTTTCCCATCGATTTCATCTCGTTTCATTCTCGTTCTCTCCCGTCGTTTTCGCCGCGAATCCCTTGTCCCACCTATGATTCGAGCGCCTCCCAGGGTTTTCGCCCTGAACAGGCGCTCGAAAGGTCAGAACACTGAGCGAGCGTTCTTTTTGAGAAGCTCAACGGGCTTTGCCACCTGGAAAGTGGCCATTGGCACACCCGTTGAAAAATTCTGTCCTCTAGACAGATTATATTTTACGCGTATTTGAAGTTTACATCAATCCTTCAAAATACCAATCCCTTCAAATCCAATGGTACGAAGTCCCGCCCAATGCACGACATATTCCGCTCGGCAGCTTTCGCCTGCACGGTTCCAATCCTTGCAAAAATGACTTGATCCATCGACTGATGAATCACATCCAATAGCAATTGCTTCAACTCGGCCTCATCCTGATCGGTGAGTTGGCATAGGAACACCGAATACTGAACGTGCATGCCATAGCCTCGAACGATTTTGTATACCCTTCGCCAGCGTTTTTGATCACTGATATCGTAGCTCACCAGCACATATCGGCGCATCGCCATCACCTCGTGACAATTGGGCGATATTCCGGCAATTCGCCCATCAAGTATCGCGACAAGAAGCGCGCTTCTAGTTCCAGCATCCGACGGTAACTCAATTTGTAACCGAACACCGGATGCGTCACGGTCTCGTGCATGCGTCGCTCAAACGCCTGAAAAAATCGTTTCCGTCCAGGCAGCTTCAACGAACAGGACTCCTGCCCGATATAAAAGTCATCCCAGGCAATTTCGCCGGTGTTCAATGTTCGAACGACCACCGAATCCGCGATGATCGCTCGAAACGGTTCCATCATGTCGAGTACCAGTGACGGACGCCCCGTTTCAATGCGATGGTAAAAGCCCATCAAGGGGTCCAGGCCCACTGCAGCCAAGGCGGCATACATATCCCGTTGCAACAACGAATATCCAAGTGACAGCAACGCATTAACCGGGTCCTTCGGTGGGCGGCGATTTCTGCCGTTCATCAGCGTTTCGCCCGCAGGAACGCCTTTTACTTTCAGCATCAGCACAAACGCCTGCATGTACTGTTTCGCCGCAATCCCTTCAATGCCGAGCAACGAGTCAATGGAAGTGGCTTCTTCGGAACGTCGGGCGTGATCGAGCAAATCTTTCAAAATGACCTTGTCGAGCCCGTGCGCATTTCGACGAAGCAAGGTGCGCTGGTTGAGAATTTTCGCGCGAACGATATACCTCGCAAGTGTCAGTCGATCACGCTCGTCCCCAAACCGCTTGAACTGTTCACGCCGCACCAAGACGTTTTTCGAAATCAAATTGTGGTTCATCCCGACGAGACGGCCGGCGGCAGTCAAGTAGCTGATGGTGACGCCGGACTCCATACAATCGTGCACCAATTGGGTGGAAATCTGAACGTTCCCGAAGAGGGAGATGTGCCGAACATCTTTTAACGGAACGGTCGATTCCATCCCATCTTTCGACGTGATGGTCAACTCGTAACCACGCTTTCCGACCCGGGTCCCAGGCTCCGACACGTACACGGTTCCTAAATCATCTCGACTGGGGACAATATCTCGTATCGGAACGGTCTCTCCGTCCGGACTCGTCAAGCGAATCGTTTCGTCAGGAAGACAGACACCATTCAACGAGCATCGGAAGCACTTGTCGGAATTCAGCAGTGGCGAGGGCATCGAAGCCTGTTCCAACTCGTGTGCTCTCCGGATGGTGGCAACCGTTGCAGCAATCAAATCATCCGAAAATACAATCCTTACCGTCTGTCTGTTTCCTCGGTAGAACAACTTACCCGCAATGGTCGGAAATCCGTTGGCTCTCAGTAACAATCCTTGTGCACACAACTGTATCTGGTCATTCGGCCACGCCTTGCCGTCCAATTCCCACTCGCCGAGGCGAAATGAAGTGCCACCGTTTGGTGCGCTTGAATGTTTCGCTTCAACGGGCTCCCAATACCCGTCGTCCTGATAGCGAATCGCATCCAATTTGCCCACAATCCCCAAATCCTCGTCGCCGAGATGGAGGCTCTGCGGTGCAATATCCCACACATCATGCCCCACGTCTGATGGTCTTTTGCGGCGTTCCGCCCGGTCGTGCTGACCGCTGCCTTCCACTGTGTCCGCAGATTTTTCGAATAACCCTTGCACATGATCAAATGATATAAACGTTCGCAATAAGAGAGTTCATTCAGCATCCGAATCGGTACGGCCATGTCCCTCACTCCACCTACAGTCTGGTGCCATAACCGCGCTGTCAATCTATGACCAGTCTGAGCCGATTGAGAGACTTCTAAACACCGCAAGCTCGTCCGAAATTGCGAGAAATCCCATTTGCCGTTAAATATCCCCCGTGTTTTCACACGCACTATCTTGTAATGGAACGCGCGAGCGAATCTGCTTGACCAAGTATCCTTCGATCCGCTGGTTCACCATCGACCAAAATTCCTTTTGCCTGGTCCAATTTCCCCGATTGATGATGCCAGACGGATCACGCATCAAAACGACCGATTTCTCCCTCGCCTCGTCTGCTTCCACGAGCAACTCCGCCTCTTCCTCCGACAATTTCTCTTGCGCGAAAACCTTTCTCCGCTTCTTCCCCCGCTCTCGCTCATAATAGGTGACACCTGTATTGGTATAAAACACCTTGTTGCTATATGAATCCGCCGTTCGTTTTCCTGTAAGCCTTGGGATCAGAACGAGTTCACCGTCCACTTCACCCCAATCACACCGCAACCGAATTTGACTGATATCAAAATCAGACCAGAGTCGCTGCTGCAGATTTTGCGCCGCATTCAGGTCGGCGTGAATCTGATGAAAGTCCCCCTCCTCCGCGCTGAACGGCGAGACAAAAATCTCTCCTTCACCCGTTGGGATGAGGTCGTCTGCGCGTAGGGGACAAGCATCCAACGTATGTTCCACCACAAACTTGTTCAGCCACCAAGGAAATGGTTCTGGATTGTGCTCCTGGGTGCAACGCGCCGGAACCCGGCGACAGCGGATACCCGGTGCCCCAGTTCGCGCGTCGAATCGCGACGAGAACGCTGCATACATCGTCCCAACGAGTAAATCATGGACTTGGGCCTGATTTATCAACTCCTGGAACACGCCGCGATGACTCCATTGCATCAACTGGTTGTTTTCGCTCGGAGGCCTGTCGTTATTGAACTGGTACTCGCTCAATTCCTCCAGCAGGATGAGCTGGCACGGCGGATACTTCGCAACCCACTTTCCTTTGCCGCGCTCATCCAACGCGTACACATAGCCGAGAGCCTCCATAATGATGCGATCCGCCAATTTCTTCAGCCGATCTTCCTTCGCGTGATCAATGTGTTCGCGCAGCGTGATCGCAAAACGAGATCCCTTCTCCGCACGAATCACTTGTCCCGACACCTTACCAAAGAAGCTCCAACTCTTGAGGAACTTGTACTGACGTTCCAGATACTCGATTTGCTCAATCGAGTTTCCACCGACCACGTCTTTCGCATAGCCGCGAATCTTGGGCCGCTCTCCGCTTCGTACGTCCTTTCGCCAATCGCGAACCTGTTTGCCCATGTGACGCCACACGCGGCGAACGCTCTCGTAGACAGCATCCATCCATTCCTTGTCGCTACAGATACCATGGAGTGACTTAAGCTTCTGAAGTTCGTTTTCAAAAGCCTCGCGCCAATCCGGTGTCATGTGATTGGCCGCATCCACCGGCTGCTCGATAAGCTTTGCCCAACTCCGTTCACGCCGCCCCACATCTTCCGACCCACACCGCACGAGCAGCCGCAAATACGCCAGTTGCGTCCGCAACTGCCGCAATGTCCGTTGGCGTTCTTCTCGGATAGCACGCAGGTCCTTCGACTCCGTTTCGCCAGGCAGCTTCAAGAGTTGTGATCGCTCATGAACCGCGACGAGATTGTCATTCCCTTTTATCGGAAAGAAAAACGGTACACGACCTTTTGAGTTCGGCTTCAACTCGTCCTTCCGGGCAACGCGAAAAACGGAAATCGATGCAGATGTGCGAAGGCCGAGATCGACACTCATCACCCGCAGCCCGGAAAGCAACCCCTCCGACCCGAGCTTCCCATCATCCGGATGTTCCGCAAGATAATCCGATAGTTTATCGAAATGGACAAACGCGCGATGGTTGTCCCCGACCAGACGAAATACTGCCGCATACGGCGGGCGACGTTCTCCCCGCGCCTCAGACTGACTCTGCACACGTACGCTGACATTGAGATAAACATCCCTCGCCCCTCTGCGTCGGTGCATATGAGCCAGCTGATCCCGGCGGCACTGGATCTTCGCGCCACCAAATTCACCTGTGAAATGCTGTTCGGCTCCGTAATCTCGAAAATATAGCGCAATCGGTTCATTGGGATCTCTGGGAAGCAGATTATCCAATTGCTCTGACATTGAAATGGGCACGGTGACATCATCAACTTCTCTTGCGACACCATTCTCGACTTTCAATAGCTTGTGAAAACGAATCGCGTGCCTGCGTTCTCCAAATTCGTTGAACAAAAAGGTGTACTGGTGCAAATTCCCACCCAATTTATCGAAGCGAGTCCAAATCGGGTGCGCCGTTGCATCCGGCAAAGTAAACGTCGCGAACATTTTGGCGTGATTCAGTTTGCGAAGGATGCTGTTGTACACCGCGTAACGCGTGAGAAACGAAGCATCTTCGCGCCACAGGGCCTGATACTCTGGCTCTGCCAATTTTGCGAACAAGTCATGTGATCCGAATCGTCTCGTGTTACGTCTCTGCACATTCTTGATTTCGGCGTCGTACAAATCGAAAGGTGCATCGGGGGCGAGTTTCCCCCACTTCTCAAATACCTTGTCCGATCCGCGCAATGCCCGTCCCGTCACATAGTGCGCGGTTTGCTCTTTCGATTCGAGTCCGGGCGATGCTTCTTTCATATCTTGTTGCAACTGATTGACGAGATGGACCAGATGTTCCTGGCCGACGAAATTCTTCTGCTCAAATCGATTTTTTTGTTCTACGAGTTTCGCGTACTCTTGCCCAACGCGCTGATTCCACGACTCCCACGACATCATCCGTTCGATAGCTTGTTGGAACATGTCCCTATCCCACGTCCGAACGGCTTGTCCCTTCCGAAGCGGTTTCCACTCCACCGATGACATCTCAGAATCGGTGTATACGCGCATCAGTGGCTTTAACCCAAAATCCGCGAGCGCGCGCAAAACATCCGCAGTCCGATCCGCAGATTTCCTCGTCTCAGCCTTCTCCTTCTCCTCTTCCCAGCCTGGTTCCCCCGCTTCGCGCATGCGAACCCACCGCGGTTTGTTCCCCGCCTTCGCGATTCCAAGCCCACCAACTGCGTCCTTGTCGGCCAAGGGGCTCAAAAATTTGCGGGCAATTTGCTGCGCGTCGCCTTTCGCACCTATCGCCTGCGGAACCAACAACTCATAGAGTTGACGCGCCAACTGCAGCAATTCATCGTCCGATCCCGCCGGACCACGGTGTCCATTCTCCACTTGACGCGCGCGCAGCCGCTCCAACAATTCGGCTTTGCATTCTTCTGCAGTCTTATCACATTCTTGCTCTCCGTCCCCATTCGGACTTCTTCGATACAAGTTCTCTTGACGGAGAAGACTGAGCCATTCCGTGTAATATCGAACCCCCGCATTGACTTCCTTATGAAGTTTCCATAGACCGGCCCGAATCTCCGGCATATCGTCGAGACGAAGTTTCACTTTGATGGATTTGACGGCCATGTTCGCACCTCTGTTCAAGGATGGGGGGATGGAGCGCACCTAGCGCACTCCATCCACACGGGTTTGTTACTTGTGTCGCGACGATGCAACCGTAAGCCTGAGCGCGATGGTGATGCGCTTTTGCTGATTTTTCAGATTCGGCTTTTTCACTCCAGAAACCTCCTTTCCACCACGAACTTGGAGTTTTCACCCAACAATGTGCATTATTGTGCCTAATAGGCTGTACTGCCGGCTTAGACACTCACGGCCCCCTTTTATGGGTCCATCATTGCGAACATCTGATAAATGTGCGTTGCCGTTTTCGATGGATGATAAGCACGGCCTTTAGCCGTCAGAACACTCTAATAGTTATGTTACAACATTCCACTAATTCGAAAATTCATACATATCTCTCCCACCTTCTCTTCATTACTCAGCGCAATTTCAGTCCGAATAGTTACTCAACACTAAAGAACTCACATATTATGCCATACTCATGTGGTCCTTCCAGCGCTATAATCTGAATAGACCGAAGCTTAGTTTGAGGAAGCAGGTCAATGGAATAGCGTATCGAATTGCGGTATTAGACAGGATAGCCCCATCGATTCACACAACACAAGAAAGACGACCAAAATATGCGGGACGGTGATAGCGATGTTGTGGTCGGATGTTCGTAAAGTGTACCCCAATCAATTCGTATATCTGGAAGATTTACAATCCCGCGTTCAGGATGGAAAGCTTTATGTTGATGAGGTAGCGCTTATTCGTCCTCTAACGGATTCTCAGGAGGCGCTTCAAGCCCTCAAGGCTGCAAGAGATAAAAAATTCATTTATCATACGTCACACGAGCAAATCGTGATGGAGGTCGTCATGAAACCGATTGCCCGAGGTGTTCGTTGATGAATTTCAAAATGGCGCACCGACCATCCGTTGCGAAAATCCGGCCAAGAGCGCACGAGAATCGGTCATGCCAGCCGCTCCTCAAAAGTCACTCAATAGCTTCGAAATGATATGCTCCTGAAAGACTTTCTTCCGTACAAGTGTCATCGCAGGAATCAATTCATCATCCCAGTCTACGTTGAGGCTCTTCAGCATTTGTACTTCTCTATCAGACAGTTCCGGCTGTTTCTCATTGCTCGCCAACCGGTACGTATACACATCCATATACCACGGCTCGAACGCATCCCCGTATCGGTTGCCAAGCGACAAGGTCATCTGCAAACCTTTGACATCAAAGTCCCCGTTGTAGCGAATCTTCGATCCCGCAGCAACCGCCATGTCCAGCAGTCGAAGCGCCGCGACCGACGGTTGCCCGCTGGTGCAGACAACCGGAACGCCAAATGGGAGCTGCTCAATCAGTTCGGCGAACACAGATGGATTTTCCACGACGTACACGGAGTCTACCGCTGGCACTTCCTTCACATGATTATCCAACGCCATCAGCGGAAGTGCTACCGGCACTTCAAACAAACCAGCCCAGTTTCCGACCCAGACAATCGAACTCACGTCATCGAGTCGGATACCGGCTTTCATATAGACTGATCGCATATACTCCGACGGCGCGTCGCTGGCCGTATCGGTCGATTCGAGATCGTCAACATGTTCCGAATCAGACGTGGCGGTCGGCTGCAGTGCGCTTATTAAGGAGCTATCTGCAGCATCGGAATCGGCCGTCAACGCGACCAATCCCCAATAGAACACCTTACCCGCAAGTGTATTCCGGTCCAACCCATGGGGATCTCCCGTGACCTCAGCCGCAAACACAGGCAGCCTCCACACGCGATGCGGCGAAAGAGATACCTCCAAAGCTTTCATCGCGATGCGCCAATCGTCGCATCGACCTATTCGTTGATAAGCCCGATAACAGTCCATGTAGGTTCGATAGCCAGGAGCGTTTCCCTCGCTCAATCTCTCAATCCAATCAAGCACTGCCGGACGATGAACGCCTGCTTTCGCCCAATCGCGAAAGGCGGTCCAACTGGCCGACGCCTCAGCCAGTTGCTCTTCCCGTGTGCGCATATCTGGAAACAGACGTACCAAGACGTCCGCCACTCCAATGCGAAACTTGCTGTTCAAAAGCGCCTCATCAATCTTCGATAATTGAATCGCAACCTCTGTCCGCCCATCGAGATTCACAGCTAAAAGCCCTGACAATGCGTCTATCTCTTCGTCGGATAGCCCTGTGAGCTGAACGCGCCCGCCAACTCTCCCGTGTCTCTGGTATTTATCCGCGACCGCTCGCCACAATCGCTCGAACCCGGGCTGCTGAAGATACGTCATCAATTCGTCCATCGTATTCCCCCAGACCCGCCTTACGCTCGGTATCATTCGAGAACCGGTTCAACCGTAGCTGCAGCTTCCTGAGCCGAACTCCAATCGTCACCATCCACGATGCGTCTCGAATGTCCATTCCAATAATATGGAATCACCGTGACGAAGTCGACGTCGCCGGGTCGGAAGATCTCGTAGATGGACAACGCTGGAACGGTGTCGTAACATCCCCAGAGTTGTTGGCTTGTCATCATATAGTCGAACTTCATATCAGTCAACAATTCGAACATATCGCGCATATTTTCTTCGTCCACACCAGCAAACGCTTCGTCGAGTGAAATGAGACGCGGCGCGTCTGGACGAGAATCGTTAAACCTCGAATCGGTCGCCGCAAACAAAGGAATGTACATCGCCATCGCCTTTTCACCGCCGCTCAGCACGTTAAATTGCGAATCCGTCAACTCTCTCCGAGACGCCATACCGCCTTTGCGATAATACAACGTGAACGAAAACCAATTCCGATAATCTAGGAATTCACGAATCAAGCTCCGCAGTGTTTCTCCAGATTCGGACTCTTCTTTCGCCATGCGTATGCGGGAACGAAAATGCTCAATCATATCTTCCATTTCTTCGTCCAACAACGTGCTGGGGCTCTTGCGGAGCAAATAAACGAGCCGCTCCGTGTCCAATTCTCGCTCACCACGGGCAGGACGAGGCTTCCAGTCCAAGGACAACACCATACCGCTCGACGTGTTCCGGAGTGACATAAAATGGTTCATTTCTTTGACCCAGCGTTCCGCGCGGTTAATCTTGTCTCGTATCGCACGACCGACGCTGTGAATCAGAATCTGTTCGTACAACTCGCGGTCCTTCTCGCTGATCAAAATCCGCTGCTCTTCCACCATTCGCGTCAACTCCTGATGGATGCGAAATGGTGTCCAAGAGTGATTTCTATCCCGCCTCGATTCGACAAACAGCCGCTCCAGCGATTCGTCGAACCGCGACTCCAGCGAATAGTCAAGAAGCGTGTTTTTTTCGACGGCAAATACCTCTCGCAACTGATCCGTGATGGACTGGATATTTCGAGCTTCACAAACACCGCGCAACGCACGAAAGGCCTTGCGCGCCGCTTGAATCACTTCCTGACGCCCGCTAAGCGCCATCGTTTCGTCCCCATCTGCCCTACCGTGAACCGTTAAACCAAGTTGCCATTCCTGACGAAAACGCTCGATACACGCTTCGAGTACACGCTCACTTTTATCCAATACCTCCCGTTTCTCCCGCAGCCGCTCTTGGAGGCGCGTCACCTTCGTCGCCCGTTCCACCTTCATGTCCTGCAGCGTCTCAATGTGCCTGCGCAACATCTCCAAGCGTTCCTTCAGTTGGTGCTCTTGATCATGTACATTGAGCGCGCCTAACGCCTCCAAACGCGCTCGCAGCGACGTGATGGTCGTCTGCAAACCGGACAAACGGCGGCGCAATTCTGTCTCGGTCGACATGTCTTCGTCGATGTGCTGCTCCAGTCTGTCGATCTCGTCCTTCAAATACCCCATTTCCAAACGCATTCGCGCAGACAATCGCGCGCTCATTCGGCATGATTGACATGTTTGTTCATAGCTGCGCAACAAGCCGAGCGCATGCTGAAAGTCCGATTCGATTCGCAGTGCATCCCACCGGGAGATATATGAGACCAAGATTTCCTTCACCTTTTGCCAGGCGGCCTGCTGCATCTTGAACGCGTCTGTTTGCTTTGCTTCCACGTCTCTCGCGTGCGCAAAATCGCGTTTGGCAGTCTCGAGCTGAGCAAGATGTGTTCTGAGAGGCTCTTCGGAGGGAAAAGCCGCAAACTCTGCGTGCATTGCGCGAATACGGCACTCTATCTCGGCAATGTCTCTATCTAGTTCCCCAATCCGATCCGTCAGCGCAGAAATATCTTCCTTCAATCGCTCCATCGCCGCCTGCCGGGAACGTTTGCGCGCTTCAAAGCCAATCCATTCCGCGCTCGGTTTGCTCGCACTCTGCCCCACCAAGGGTCCCAGCATGTACTGGCCGAAGGTCGTCACGGCCGCTGTGTTGGCATCCTCAACCGAATCCGGATTCGCAATCAGAATCGTGCGAAGCACGTCTTCCACGAATTGCGGCGTCAACCCACTTTCCTCCGACGGTGTCGGCATCAGATAGTCAGCCAGCGTGTAACCAAAAACAGCAGGGTTCGGTCGAATCCATCCGTCTTCGTCGCCATCTTCAACAGGAGGTGCTTCCGGTGACACCCACGCGTCGAGCAGTCCGCTCTGAAACAACGCAGTCTCCAATGCAGCCCGGGTAGGCTCGTCCACCGAATCACGGAACTCGCATACTTTGTACAGTGGCGCGCCTGAAATGCGCTTGTCTGCTGCCAGAGCCACCCGCCGATTGCGCGTGTCAGATCTCGCGCCCGTCCGAGGTGGTTCGGCTTCCTTAAAGGTGCGCCACTCCTCCAACTCGCGTTCTAACTGTGTTCGCTGTTCTTCCAACAAAGATTTCTCGTGCGCGAACTTCAAACGCGCTTCTGTCGCCTTGCTCCGCCCTGTATCCAATGCTTCCTTGGCTGGCGTGAGAATCTGGTCATACGAAAGCTCGCCGTAACGGCGCAAATCGTTGAGGAGGGAACGCCAAGCTTCCTCGGATAAGGGCAGTTCCGTCAGTCCCTTAAACCAAGCGAAGGCGAGATCCTCCTGCAAGGTAATCGCGGCGGACAAGTCTCTTTCTCGCTCCTGCACCGTTTTCTCCGCAGCATCCCGCCGCTCCCGGGCCACGCTCATTTGTCTCTCCGCTTCCTTGAGCTTATCCGCCTCTGCTCGTTCTTTGCGAATCAAATCGAGCGCGTGATCTAGCTCTCCACGATAACGGTCCACATCCGCCAACCAGCGCTGCCACGTCGCCTCGTCTAAATCCTCCAAGGACGTACTGACACCGCCAGCATAGGCTTCATGCGTGCTGAATTCAATGTCCTTGGCGATCTCGGCCATGTCCGTCAGCCAACCGCGCTGTTTGTGCTCCTCGTCTTCGAGTTTGCGCATTTCCGCGTCAACCCGAACCTGCTTTCGTCTCACTTCCTCCTTGTTTTGCGCGATACGCTCTTCCGTATCTTTTAGCTCGCGCGCTGTGTCTTTCACTCGATTTTGCGTGCCATCCAGCTCGATTCGAAGCTCCATGCCCTCGGAACGCTTGAGCAACTCGAGTTCCGTCTCCGTCTTGTCCCGATCCTTTGTGGCCTGAACAAACGCCTGGTCCGTCTCTTCTCTCTCGGCCTCCGCCAGCTTCAACAGCGCGACCTGTTCCTCCGCCGCCTGGAACGCGTCGTCGGCAGCCTTCGTCGCGTCAACGGTCCGCTTCGCCGTTTCATACAGCCACATCTGGTTGTAACGCTCGTACGCGTCCGCAAGCCGCTTCGCCGCGTCCTGATGCAACATCAGTTCATCCAATCTATCGCTGATTTCGTCCATGTCCTGCAAAACCTGCGACAACGGAAGCAAATCGTCGTCCCCGAGCGGCGGCAGCGAGTCGTTCAAGATGGTATAAATCGTCGTCGGCCGAAACTCTTTCGACAACTTGGGAGATCTCAATTGAATCAATAGATTGAGCAAATCCTTATACGCCTGCTCATCCTTGAACCCGAACAAAACCTGGTTAACCATCTGCTGGTATTCCCGCTGTTCCTTGACGACGCGGCCGCCCGCACCAATCGCTGCTTCGAGCCCGGCGTGATCGAGCGGGATCTTCTCACCTTCCCGTTCGAACACATCGACGTCATAAAGGAAAAAATCGTGTCCAATCCGCCGCCCATCCGTCAAACTGAATCCCCAAAACGCGACTTGATTCGCCCCTCGCCGCGCCCGCAGGCCGATACCGACCGTGACGGTCTTGTCCGTCGCTGGCTGAATGAACTCCAAGTAGACATAGCCTGTCCGGTCCGAAATACCGCTTTCCGCGTCGCCAAGGAGGTAGTATTCGATTTTGCGGTCTTTGGAACCAAACGGATCGAGTCTCACCGGTCGTTTGTCACCGTCAAGCACGAGCGGAAGAAAGCTCTGCATCGTGACGGACTTGCCAGCACCGTTCGCGCCCCGCAGAATTAAACGTCCATCGGACAATTGAAAACTTTGATCTGTATAAAACCAGAAATTCAGAAACCCAGCCCGATTCATCTGCCACCGTTCATTCGCCATCAAATCACACTCCTCCATTTCCTACACTCGCGTCATCGTAGCTTCCGCAGTATCTCGACAGCCCCGGCAACAGCACAACTGTGCCCGTGTCGTCCAACGCTGCCAAGTTCCACTCGACCATATGCTCAAGAATGTCATTCGCCAACAGCGTCGTCGATTTTTCTCGATGTTCCTTAGTCCAGTACCGTTCACTCGATTCACGGAGTGAAAACAAAATTCCTTCGAACTCGCCGCGGGTCAGGTGTAGACATCCATTCTCATCGCGTGGATAACTGTCCGGCGCTTCTTTCAACATGTCGCGCAGCTTCGCAGCGAATTGCATCGTGACGTCTGACGCGGCAGATTGAGTGGGAAACAAGTCCACTTCCGCCATCAATTCCGGCCAATAGAAATAGAGCCCCTCGCGAAAGCGACGACCTTCAAGTCCCACCATCTCTTCCATCTGCGAGGTAATCCAAGACCGCTGAGTCTGAACATAGCGCCGCTCTTCATCCGTCCACTCGAAGTCGTAGACGACAGGTTCCATCAGAAGGCGGCGAAAAACCTTGTGCCGGCGGGATCGAACATCCGCATTGTGCATCATGTCGCCACTGGTTGGCACCACGGCCGTTTGTTCCACCTCGTACAATTCGTCGATCTCGCCGTACGCCATTAATTCCCTAGGAAATCGCCGCAGTACATATCGAGCGAGCGGCGACGCCTCGTACAGCACGTTCGCGGTCGCCCCATCGCGAGCCCAACCCGTTTCCTCGCCCTCGATGGACGTGAGTACGCCAAGCGATCGCAACTTTTTCAAAGCGCGAACCATCGACAAGCGGTGATCGTACAACGCCCAGTCGACATCGAAACCGAATCCCAACAGATGATTCCGAATGGCCTCCACCATCTCTGTGAGCAAAAACTGCTCTCCATCCGACTTCGCCTCCAAATACCACAACCCATAGGTGAACAAAGCGTAGTCTCGGGGTTGATGAAAACCGTCAATACCCATCCAACTTCGGAACACACCGGGGATCTTATCGAGCTTCGCGAATGACCTCGTCACCAACAACGAATACCCGGCATGCTCATGAAACCAGTCGCGAAGGTATTCATAGTGATCTTTAATCAGCAGAAACGCGTCGGGATCATCCTGTTTCGTCAACCACGGTCGACTCAAAAGTGCCATCGCGACGGCCTGCAAATCGCTCTTGACCTCGGCGCGAGTCGGCGCCTTCCGTCTCGTAGACGCATTCATGATCTAGCCGCCTCCCGAATGGAGATATGGAAATTAGGCATGTCCAATTGACCATCGGAAAAAGTTAATTCCGCTCGCTCGTCCGACTCAGGCAGCGTCAATTCGATATGATAGCCGTCCGCCGTTCGAAATCGCCTCGCTTTGTTGACCAAACAACGACTGATCCAGGACAGCAGCACACGTCGTTGCTCGACCGACAAAACGTCGAGATCGGACAGATGGAAATTGCCAAGTTCAGCAAACCCTCGGACGACAGCCGCTTCCCGCTCCATTTGCGCAAGCAGCACCTGTCTGGCCTCAGCTTGCTCACCCTCACGCGACCTGACAGGCTCGGTCGATCCCGCTTTGCGCCGAACGCGACTACGAGAAGTGAGTTCCCGCACCATCGGCGCCTCGTCCCACATCGACAAATCGGGCGAATCAGACCATCTCGGCGGTTCCCCCTGAAAATGCCGCGGCTTCATGAGTCCGTACGCCGCCGCGCCCAATTTATGCGCGTCTTCCACTGAATCGAGGCGCAAGAACCACTGCCCCAAGTAATCCAACTCCCGACGCCGGCTGATGCCAAGCCGTTGCTTTTCCTGAATGGCGATGGCGTAGCGAACCATGCGCCCAATGGTGTCCTTCGTGGCGCGTTCGAGAAACACTACGTCACTTTCCTCGATGTCGCTCCCGACGAACCATCGCGTCAAAATCGCCCACTCTTCTAGCCGCCCGTTCAGGCGTTCTTCCGCAGACAACACATCGTCTAGGCTAGGGGTTCTCATCTCATCCTCGACAACGGCCGCCAGAAAGGTTCTCCATTGGGCCGAATCCGTCCGGCGAATCAGACCTTCGACCTGTGCCCCGTACTTTTGAAGACCAAGCATAAAATTCTGCAGATAATTGGTTAACGTATCTTTAAAAACGAGAAACTGCTCCGTCAGCATTAATTCTTCCGCACGTGTCGTTTGCAAGCTGGCCAGATAATCGGAGGCGTTCTCATGAAGCGTTCGAAACGCGGCTTGCAAATCTCTCCACAGCTGAAGGGCCTCTCCCGGGGCAAATTGTCCCGCATGCTCGGCAACCGTTCGAACATACACGACAATCCGCTCGAGCAGTGTCGGCTCCAACGATCCGC
Organism: Alicyclobacillus acidoterrestris; assembly: GCF_022674245.1. Classification (GTDB taxonomy): domain Bacteria; phylum Bacillota; class Bacilli; order Alicyclobacillales; family Alicyclobacillaceae; genus Alicyclobacillus; species Alicyclobacillus acidoterrestris. Next base: position 91,862 of record NZ_CP080467.1, on the reverse strand, counting down.
CGTACCCTTGAATACTCTCCAAACTCTCGAGCATACGCTCAATCTCAATCGCATACGGCGTCATCTGATATCGATATCGCTTGCGCAGATACTCTTCGATAGACCCAGCCCGACCACCATCGTGGCTACTGGTCAGATTTCTCCATTCGGTCAACACATCCAGGTCCCGCTGACACTGTTCGAGGGTATAGTCATCCAGCAGATTCCATGCGGAAATGCCCGCAAACACTTCCTCCGGCTTCAACCAATACTTCAACTTCCGATAGTTATCATAGAAAAATCGCATAATGAGCCGATATCGTCCCACATTATCGGCATTGAGATACTTAACCTCGGGCACTGGCTTGACCCAAAGTTCCCTGGGTTGACGTCGATTCATAGCACTCATCCTCTGCAAGACAACGGAATCTATCTCGTCATTATATCCTACATCCACAGTCATTCGAGCCCCCTCTCACTTAGGAATCTATAGGGAATCACGAGGTATATTGATGGAATTGTTAGAAAATTTTCTTCAGTCCAGGATAAAACGATGCCTCATGCCGATGTTCATGATGTTTAGGATTGTCCGGCGTGGAAGTAAATATACCTCAGCAATCATACGATTTGAGTTGCATTGATAGGCGGAAAACAAGGCAGGACATGCCAACGAAGACACAGAAGCAGAATTTCTGCCCGTGGAGAACATAGCAAACTCCTGATAACTATCTGAGTGTATGGTACCCTATTTCCAGTGGTTTTGATGAGGACGAGTCAAAGGGGATATATATGCAAAACTTCAGAGACATGGCCAACTTCATCTGGTCCGTGGCCGATCTACTTCGCGGCGACTACAAGCAATCTGACTACGGCAAGGTCATCCTGCCGATGACAGTTCTTCGCCGTCTGGATTCCGTACTGAAACCGACCAAGCCGCAGGTGCTGGCCAAACTAGCTGAAATGGCTCGGATGAACGTGCAAAATCTTGATCCGGTACTCAACCGAATGACTGGTTACGACTTTCACAATCGGAGCAGATTTGACTTTGAGTCTTTGCTGGACGATCCGGATCACTTATCGACCAACTTGATGGCGTACATCAACGCATTTTCCGCAAACGCAAAAGATATCATGGACTACTTTGAGTTTGGCAAACAAGTAGAGCGGCTCGATCGTTCCAACTTGCTCTACCAGGTTATGCAGAAGTTTGCCGCGATCGATCTTCATCCGGACATCGTCGACAACGTGCAGATGGGCTACATATTCGAAGAACTCATCCGCAAGTTCGCCGAAGTGTCGAACGAAACAGCCGGGGAACATTTCACGCCGCGTGAAGTCATCCGCTTGATGGTCAATCTCCTGTTCAACGAGGATCGGAATCAGGACTTGTCCAAGGAAGGCGTTGTTCGAACCATTTACGATCCCGCCTGTGGCACGGGGGGTATGCTCTCGGTTTCGGAGGAGTATCTGACGGCACTCAACCGGGACATCATGGTGCGGGTGTTCGGACAAGAATTGAACCCGGAATCGTATGCCATCTGCAAGGCGGACATGCTGCTGAAAGGGCAAAAGCCGTCGCAGATCCGGTTCGGAAACAGCTTTTCCGAGGACGGGTTCGCCGAACAGACCTTCGATTATATGTTGTCGAATCCGCCCTTTGGCGTGGAGTGGAAGAAGGTTGAGAAGGAGATCCGGGACGAGGCTGAGAAACTGGGCTTTAATGGACGATTCGGTGCGGGGCTGCCGAGGATCAGCGACGGGTCGTTGCTCTTTTTGCAACACATGCTCGCAAAGATGAAGCCGGTGTCGCTCGGCGGCAGCCGAATTGCCATCGTGTTCAACGGATCCCCCTTGTTCTCGGGCGGGGCGGAGTCAGGTGAGTCGAATATCCGTCGGTGGATTATCGAAAACGATTGGCTGGAGGCCATTGTGGCGCTGCCCGATCAACTGTTCTACAACACCGGGATCTCGACGTACATCTGGGTACTGACGAATCGCAAGTCCCCGGAGCGGAAAGGTAAGATTCAGCTCATCAACGCCACGCACCTGTACCAAAAGATGCGCAAGTCCCTTGGCGATAAGCGCAATGAGTTGTCGAATGAGCACATTGCAGAGATCACCCGCATGCACGGGGACTTTCGGGAGACAAAGTACAGCAAGATCTTCGATAATGAGGATTTCGGTTATCGCCGCATCACCGTAGAGCGACCGTTGAAGTTGAACTTTCTGGTATCAGACGAGCGGATTGCCCGTCTCAAGGAACAGAAGGCATTCCAAAACCTCGCTGCGTCCAAGAAAAAGGGTGCGCCTGGCGAAGAGGAAATTGCGGAAGGCAAGCGCAAGCAGGAAGCAATACTTCGTGTCCTCGAAGAACTGCGGTCAGAAGCTCTGTTCAAGAACAGGGAAGAGTTTGTGAAGGTCTTGAAGAAGGCGTTCAAAGCGAGCGGAGTTGATTTGTCAGCGCCGCTTCAGAAGGCCATCCTATCGGCCTTGTCAGAGCGGGACGAAACCGCAGATATCTGCAGGGACTCCAAAGGCAACCCGGAGCCGGATACCGAGCTGCGGGATTACGAGAACGTTCCGCTGAAGGAAGATGTCTACGAGTATTTCGAGCGGGAAGTAGTGCCGTTCGTGCCGGATGCGTGGATTGACGAGGGTAAGACGAAGATTGGGTACGAGATCCCGTTTACGAGACATTTCTACGAGTACACGCCGATGCGGTCCTTGGAGGAGATTCAAGCCGAAATTCGTCAGCTCGAAGAAGAGATCCAGGCCCTACTTCAGGAGGTGCGTTAAGATGACACGTGAGAACGTACGATTCAAAGCGCTACCTCCTCACTGGCGGGTAGAGCGCATTAAGTACCTGGCGTCTGTGAACCAGAATACTCTCGGAGAAGATACAGACGAAGATCTGGAGATTCAGTACATTGACATTAGCAACGTGGATTCGCAGGGACGTGTGTTGGAACATCAACTCGTGCGGTTCGGTGATGCACCCAGCCGGGCTCGGAGGATAGTAAGACGTGGAGATACCATTGTCTCGACGGTTCGAACGTATTTGAAGGCGATTGCTTACATTGATTCTACGGACGAGAACTTGGTTTGTTCAACGGGGTTTGCTGTACTTACACCGAAGTCATATGTACACCCGAAGTTCTTGGCATACTATGCCCGATCAACCGACTTCATTGACGAAGTAGTCGCCCGCTCAGTGGGTGTCAGCTATCCAGCCGTGAACGCATCGGATGTAGCCGATATTTCTTGTCCGGTAGCACCGCATGATGAACAAATTAGCATTGCATCCTTCCTCGACCGTGAAACTGCCAAACTCGATGCACTCGTCGAGAAAAAGCAGCGGCTCGTCGAGCTCTTGCAGGAGAAGCGCCAGGCTCTCATCACCCAGGCCGTCACGAAGGGGCTCGACCCGAATGTGCCGATGAAGGATTCCGGGATTCCGTGGTTGGGAGAGGTGCCGGCGCATTGGGCAGTCAGGAGAATTAGTAGAGTTGCCAAAATGGAAAGCGGACACACACCGAACAAACAAGAACCGTCATATTGGGACGGAGATGTACCGTGGGTGTCGTTAAATGACTCGAAGCGGCTGCGTAAGGATGACGTCATTACTGAAACGGAGTTTTACACGACAGAGTTGGGTATTCAAAATTCATCCGCTCATCTGCTTCCCAAAGACACGGTTGTCTTTTCTCGAGATGCTACAATTGGGCTTTGTGCAATTCTCGGTCGACCCATGGCAGTGTCACAGCATTTTATAGGTTGGGTTTGTGGCAATGACATTCTGCCAAAATATCTGCTAATGGTTTTTAAGTGCATGGATGATGAACTGCAAAGATTATCGTGGGGTTCTACAGTAAAAACCATCGGAATGCCTGACGTGAAGAGGCTCGTTACCCCTGTCCCCCCTAAGAGTGAACAGGTACAGATAGTACAAAAGCTCGATGAGCAACTTGCAAAAATGGACCTTTTGATTAAAAAGATTGAGACTCAAGTAGCTGCAATTGTGGAATACCGCCAAGCACTAATCTCCGCCGCTGTGACCGGCGAAATCGATGTCCGCCATTACGCAGACAATGAAGTTTCCGCTCTGCCGTCTTGACTAGTGCTTTAGGGAGGAGCATAAGTCTCCTCCATAGCTCGGTTAGATTTCTTAAAACTTGGGGAGGGGATTGTAATGGGAGTATTGAGAAGGGCAGATTTTTATTATGGGTCGATGCTGTCGTACCTAATCAACAGAGGACTTGCACCGGCCATTATTGAGCCCGGTGAAGACCGCAGAATATATTCATTGTCCACGAACCACGGTGACTTCCAAATCTACGCAAAGTACTTGTCTGTGCCTGCTAGGCGGCAGGGTTCCGGAGTGAAGATTTGGAACTTTAGTTTTACACCCGACGAAGTGAAGTCCATTAAAGAGCATCTTGATGGTTGGGGAAACATGTACTTCGCACTTATCTGCGGGCAAGAACGCCTTCAGGATAGTGAGATAGCATTTGTATCGTTGAGTCAAGCCTTAGAGTGCTTAGATCTGGGATACAAACGTGATAGCCATCGGATATCGATTCGATGGGAAAGAGGATTGCACGGATTGAAGGTATACGGCACCGGGATTTCGGACATAAACGCAATCCGAGTTTCCAGGGATGCTCTCACCGAGTATATGCTCATGGAAAACATCAAAAGTTCCTGACAATGACCCGGAGGAGGAGTAGAACGTGACCGCCATCCACACGGAAAAGGCGCTGGAAGAAGCGATTGAGACGCACTTACTTGCACACGGCTGGCGCAAGGGCAGCCCGGACGCGTACGACCGGGAGCTAGCACTGTTTCCGGCCACTTTCCTTGAATTCGTGAAAACAAGCCAGCCGAGCGAATACAAGCGCCTCGTCGGCTTCTTTGGCGACAAAACGGACACCGAGCTGATTCGCCGCCTGGTCCAGGTGATTGACCGGAACGGCATGCTGAGAGTCATCCGAAAAGGATTCGACATCTATGGCGTGCCCATTAAGACGGCGTTCTTCCGACCGGCAAGCGGACTCAACCCAGAGATTCTGACCCGGTATGAGCAAAACATGCTCACAGTCACACGGCAACTCCACTATAGCCTGAAGAATGAGAATTCGCTCGACATGGTGCTCTCCATCAACGGCTTGCCCATCGTGACGGTGGAGCTGAAGAACCAGTTCACCGGCCAGAGCGTGCAGGATGCCATTCGGCAGTACAAACGCGATCGAGATGCGAGAGAGCTGCTTTTCCAGTTTAAGAAACGCAGCCTCGTGCACTTTGCGATCGATCCCGATGAAATCTACATGACGACGCAGTTGGCCGGGGAGGACACGTTTTTCCTGCCGTTCAATCGTGGATACCAGGGCGGCGCAGGCAATCCACCCTCTGACGGATTCCGTACAGCGTATCTGTGGGAAGAGGTCTGGCAACGTGACAATTTCATGGATCTGCTGCAGAAGTTCCTGCACCTGCAGGTCGATGAGAAAATAAAGGATATCAAGAAAGTCCGCAAGGAGACGATGATCTTCCCTCGCTATCACCAGTGGGACGCCGTGAACAAAATCCTTGTCGACGTACTGGAGAAAGGCCCCGGTCACAACTACCTAATACAGCATTCAGCGGGGTCTGGAAAGACCAACACCATCTCGTGGCTTGCACACCGACTGTCGAGTCTGCATGGTTCGGACGACAGACCCATTTTTCATGGGGTCATCGTGATTACGGACAGACGTGTCTTAGACCGCCAACTTCAGGATGCCATTTATCAGTTCGATCACACGAAGGGCGTCGTCCAGCAGATTGATAAGAATTCCAAACAACTGAGAGAGGCGCTGGAGTCCGGTACAGCAAAGATCATCATCTCGACCATCCAGAAGTTCGGGGTCATCGCAAAACAGGTTACAGATCTCTCCCATAAGAACTTCGCCATCATCGTCGATGAGGCGCATAGCTCGCAAAGCGGCAAGGCGGCCGATGCGGTGAAGCAAGTGCTGGCGGCCGGGTCGCTGGAAGAAGCGGAACACATTCAGCGGGATTTAGATGCGAAGGCGAAGGACGTGGAGGACCAAATTGCAGAGGAGCTTGTCAAGCGGGGGCGGCAGAAGAATCTGAGTTACTTTGCATTCACAGCCACGCCCAAGGCGAAGACGCTTGAAATGTTCGGCCGCAGGCCAACGCCGGATGCCAAGCCGGAGCCGTTCCATCTGTACTCCATGCGTCAGGCCATCGAAGAGGGATTCATCCTCGATGTGCTGCAAAACTACGTCACGTACAAAGCATATTACAAGCTAGCCAAGGCGATTGAGGACGATCCGACGCTCGAAGAGAAACCGGCGAAGAAGGCGATTGCCCGGTTTGCGAGTCTGCATCCACACAATGTGGCGCAGAAGACCGAGATTATGGTCGAGCACTTCCGGCGCATCACCCGCCACAAGATTGGCGGCCGGGCCAAGGCGATGGTGGTGACGAGTTCACGCCTACATGCGCTGCGATACAAGCAGGCGTTTGACGAATATATCAGGCGCAAAGGTTATACGGATGTAGCAACTTTGGTGGCGTTTTCCGGCACCGTGATCGACAACGGCGAGGAATATACGGAACCTGGCCTCAATCGGTTCGGGGAGAAGGAACTGCCGGAACGGTTTCAAGAGGATGACTACCAGGTGCTAATTGTGGCGGACAAGTATCAAACGGGGTTTGACCAGCCGCTGCTTCACACGATGTTCGTCGATAAGAGGTTGGCTGGCGTGCAGGCGGTACAGACGCTCTCGCGGTTGAACCGGACACACAAAGGTAAAAAGGACACGTTTGTCCTGGATTTTGTAAACGCCCCCGAGGACATTCAGGCTGCGTTTCAGCCATATTATGAGGTTACAACGCTCGGCAAGGAGACCGACCTGAACTTGATTTTCGATTTGAAGAGTCGCCTTGAGGCTCAGCCCGTCATTTGGCAAGACGATGTAGCGGCGCTCGTGGAAGCCTTCTACTCGGGAAAAAACGTGGGAGCGTTGCACAAATACATCGATCCCGCCGTTGAACGTTTCATGCAGTTGCCGGAGAAGGAGCAAGAGATGTTCCGCTCGACACTCTCGACATTTGTCCGAGTCTACGGTTTCATCACTCAAATTGCGCCGTTTCAGTCCGTCCCGGTTCACAAGTTTTACACATACGGCAAACTGCTGCTCAAGAAACTCCCAGTGCGAGGCCGCGTCTCTCTTGAGCTGGACGACGAAGTGGAGATGCAATATTATCGGCTGGAGGAGAAGTCAAAAGGTCGGATTGACTTGGTACGGGAAACGCCGGGCGTTGTGGATGGTCTAACAGACGCAGGAACAGGTGGATATCACAAGAAAGAATCGCCGCTCTCCAGCATTATCGAAGTGCTGAACAAGACATTTGGAACAGACTTCACGGAGGCGGACCGGCTATTTCTGGACCAAATTGAAATGGACATTATGAGAGAACAAGAGATTATCAAAGCGGCTCGTTCAAATACGATGGACAACTTCCGCTTTGCCTTTGATGAGGTGTTTCTCGGCAAGGTCATTGACCGCATGGGGATGAATGACAAGATCTTCGGCAAGTTGATGGACGAACCGGAGTTTCAGAATACCGTGAAGAACTGGATGCTGGCGTCGGTGTATCGGAAATTGAATGGGGAGGAGTCTTCCTCTATCCACGTTGATTAACCACCTCGCTCAAGTTTCGCATCCTTGGGAGCCGGCGTTTCCTTGGTAGTGCTGGGTAAATGAACGATAAGCTGTTCACATTCATGTAATCACAGTGCCGTTATGAACATCCGCTGAATTCAGGGATGGACAGTATTAGTTCGATCAACTGCAGCATGAGATCGGCGAACTGAGTATCTCCGAACTCGTCACAGCAAGTAAATGGCCACTATTGTCCATTCTATTGTGGCCATTGACAGTCTTCCGGCAATTGCCGAGGTGTCCCAGCAAATCCGCCGCCGGATGACCCAGAGCCGCTCCGATGGATACAACTTGTTTTCCGAGGACGGATTAAACCATACTCTGTGTATCGCCGAAGTTTGGATTCATTTATCGCGTAGCCTGCTTTGTTTAACGCTTCAAGAAATTCCTCGCGTCGCATACCGTATCACCTCCCTGTACGTAGGGTATGTCCATTAACCAATCGAAACAATGGTGGTTGAGTGCGCAAATGAAAATGAGGCAGATTTTCGCCTGCCTCGAGTAAACCATTGAGTGAATTTACCTCAGTCTCAAGTTGTCATAGCGTACATTTGTCATGAGACAAAACAATTTGTTCATACATCCCTACGTATGAACCGCTTGAATGCCGGGACTATTTTACCTCCAAAAGTCATCCTTCTTCTATCCATTCCACTATTAGAGTCTCCCAGTCAACTTCCCTCTCTTCTTCTCCAATCCATACATCCCAGAACTTCGGATCATCGGACTGTGGACGTTGATCGTCAGTGAGCCTATTCATGGTCACCTGGACGGGAATCGGTGCAGCCCACCCCATTAGAATGGCTTCTCCTGTAGGCAGACTTGGCAATTCATTTAATAACCCCCCTAGATTATCTGGTATCAATTTTGATACCAGTTCTTGATCGCGATCATTGACCAAACGATGTAACAAAAACGTATTACACTGTGATAATACGGTGGGCGATAATTCCGATGGACGTTGGGATGACAGCACTAATCCCAAGCCAAATTTACGCCCTTCGCGAGCGATCCGTTCGAAAATTTGTCGGCACACGTCCGCAGGGTCAATGCTGTCATCGTCTACCCTGTCTTTGGACCGTTTTATAAAGACGTGTGCCTCCTCCAAAACCAACACCGTAGGCAACACGCTACCTCTTTCCTTTCGTCGGTACCGCTGGACCGTTTCAAAAACAATTCGGGCAACCACGGCTGTAACTAGATGAACGACGCTAGTTGGCACCAGGGACAAATCCAAAACCGCGATTGACCCATTCATTCCATTGCTGGAGCCCAAGTATGATTCAAGCCATTTAATTGAAGGTCTGTGTTTGGAGAAATAATTGAACGAAGTTTGGTGTCCGACAATAGGGTTCGGATTCTCATACTTAAGTTCTGCACGTAACCAGAATTCGAGGAGGATTCGTTACGTGACAACTCCTCGAGATAGTCTGGCAAAGAATCCGTGTCAAACTGGATCGGCGAATTTGCATCAACCGTGGTTGACAATGTCTCCACAGCCCCAAACATGCTCATTAGTGAGTTGAATTCACCTGACAGAATTTCCAGTTCACTTCTAACAAAGGAACTAAAATAGCCCCCCCGATCTTTTCGTCGTCGGACAACTTCCGCCGTTAGCGAAGCAATGTTTTGAAGTTTTTCTCCAACTTCAAGTTCCATTTGAAGAGCGTAATCTGTACAGGTTTGTGCAATGTTCTCAAGCAGTTGCCCTGTGTTTCTCACACCTGGAAATTCGACATACTGTGACGGTGTTTCTATAATTGCCAACAACTTTTGGTGGAAAAAAGTCAACAAGCGACGGATACTCACCTCGTTAGAGGACTCAGCCACCGCACCTGCCTTGAGCTCACGCAAAGCTTGCAGCAACAGTGGGCGTTGAACCCCTGGCTTAGCCCCTGTAAACGCTGTCCATTCTTGAGCATTCCATAGCCACGCCGGGACTTGAAGCGGCTTCGCGCCAATGGCATCAGCTTCTTCGATTTCACCACTCACACAGTACACACGTGCCCCTTGATTTTGAAAGGCGGTCCGATACTCACCGTTCGGATCTAATACAATAAATCTCGCGTTAACCGGACCTTGTCTTTGTTGCTTATTCCGAGCCTTTTGCGCTTGTTCCAAGGTCCAATGAATGAGCCCAGCCACAGTGCATGATTTACCGCTACCGGTGTTTCCAAGGACAGCAAGGTGACGTCCGAAAATTTTATCTGGATCAACCGATACTTTTGCATCCGCAACAGACGACGAAGTCCCAATTTTGACACCGTTGGCTTCGCCGCCCCCTTCGATAATGGAACGTAGTTGATCAATCGTTGGGAGGAGAACCTTGTCCCCTACCGATGGAAATATCGAGACCCCCCGGCTTAATTTGTGTATAAGCCGATTTGGATTGTCTTGCTGTATTTCGTGCCTTAGCGTTCCAAGCGGGGAAACAACCATTCTGCGTACCGGAAACGGTAAATCAACAAGACCGAAATCCTTGTGTGTGGATATCTTTGGGAAATGTGACCGCTCAATACCGATCCACGTGACAACAGCCACAATAGCGCCGATTTCGTTGGGAATCAGTACATAACCATTTAATCTTGGGAAACCTCGTGGCACAGTGGCGTTTAATGCTGTTGTCTGTGGTGCATCGCTGTCGAGAAGAACCCGGAATTCATTAGGTGCAACTGATTCGACTGTGCCAACAATCAGCGAGGATATGTCTTCAATATATGAAGTCAAGGTCTTTCTCCTCCATAAATGGACTGCGAATCTAAAACTGTACTGGGCTGGTCCTCGGTTGCAGAAGTCCGACGCGTCACAAGCGCGGCTTTCCGAATACTAATCTCGTCAATGGATGGTTTCGGCAAGTAGTAGTTGACCAAGTTCTGTATGTCGCCGAAATGGTGCCCTACCATCAAAGAAATTTGTGCATGTCGTCCAACTTTATCAAGGAATGATTCGATACGCCCATTTGCATGATCCCAAGAGATAATTACCAGGTGCGTTGACGGAATTGTCAACATATCGGCAAGCACACGGTTAATATGATCATCCCCAAACCCGTATCCGTAGGTAACCAAAGCAGAATTGGGTCGGCATAACGCCGAAGAAAAATCTCGGAACAGGTCGGCGTATGGGAACTCGAGTGTCTCTACGTCTTTTGCTGGATTAGGATAAATCATTACCGATTCAGAACGACGACTTACCACATCTGTATGATTGCTTGGTGCACCAAACGGGATTGTGTACCTTCGTAACTGGTTGTTTTCGAATCTCCAATCAATTGAACCATGAAGCTTTGTATATCTAACAACGCCTTCCAAAAACCGAGGTTCACCGCGTATGCCAGGAGGATTATAATGCATGTCGACATCTATTCGGGATGAGCGAAATATAGGTGTCAATGCACCCACGAATCGGTCTATGGACCGCAACCCCACTAAATCACACCCGTATTCAACGAGACGATCATAGTTCGTCGTAAAAAGATTTAACCGCTCCCTTGAAGCTGTCCGGCTAGCAAAGCTCAACAAAAGCGAGACTAGTACCCGTTCAACCAGGTGGTTTCCATCACGGATTGCGCGCTCAATTCCTGCCTCGGTCTCCAAGATAGAAATCATGAATGACCCAAGAACGCGGTTAATCGCATCCTCCCAAACGGTGACATTCGAGTCTCTTATAATCTTTAGCCCTTCCAATAGCGTATTTGCAGCTCGAATTTGATCTTCAATGTTGCTGTCACCACGTCCCATTGCTTTAGCACTTTCACGCGCAAATTCATTTACTCTGTCTTCATATGGTAACTTTCCGAGGTCACCGAATTGTATCTCGCTCATCGTGGTTGATGTTACACCCGCCACGTGTGAGACAGCCGTAGTAAATCCGCTACCCAACAACACTGATAAATGTTCACTTTGAAATACAGCTGAGAGCCAAGGTTCAATATCTCTCTTAGCCTGAAGAACGCCACTTTCGTCCGGGGCGCTCTCTACCTCTTTCGGACCCATCCGATAATAATTCGTATCCGCTGTCCATTCCACTTCGAACACCATCCATACCAAATTTATACTTTCATGAGTATATCACGTACCCTATAGAAAAATCGAATTTTAGAAGTCTTTAGAGTTTGTCGCATAAGTGAATCAAAACGTTCGTATGTATCTTGGGGGAAACACCAGAAGTAGAGGTGGTTGATACTATGCCAATGCAGGTTAAACTTTTTCAGAGTGCAAACAAAAACATCAGCCTCTTAGAAGGTGAAGTCAACAGCTGGCTGTCGAACAGAGCAGCCAGTGATGTCGTGGACATACGTACAACGGCAACTTCCTTCGGTTATAGCGGAAATGAAACGTTCAGTTGGGAACAACTTTACATCACAGTTATTTACAAAGAGAGCTGATAACAGTCTGTTATATCAATAGATTTATCATTAATGTAAGACACGCTGATCACCTGTGAGTGCTCCAGCGCGTCTTACATCTGTCTTAGCCACCCATATAGCCTGGGTCAGAAAATAACCACAGCCTACAGTTGACAAGTATCAGTGCGATCTAAAAACCTAGCTCTCAAGTGAAATACCAACTTTTCCAACACAGTTCGACCCCTTTTTCTGTGCTTTACTCTAATGATACAAGCTAAAACCCGAAGGGTCGCTGACCAAGCAAACGTTGAGAATTCATTTCGACAACATCCCGCATTCTTGAGTCAAATGGTAAGTACCGAAGTGATGTTTCCTTTCTTGCATGGCCAAGTCCACGTTGGATAACGGGAAGCGGAGCCGGGTGAACCCCTCTTTTTTGGACAGGGGGTGACGGTAACGATGGAAAAGCTATTCGTCCAGAGAACTGATAGGGATCATTAGGCGGACGGATGGTATTTCGTGAGGGCCGCAGGTGATCATCACCAGTTTAAACACCCCACGAAACCCGGGTGAGTCACCACCACCCATCCAGTCAAAGACGTACCTATTGGGACAGTTCGAAGCATATTTAAGCAGGCCGGACTTGAACCTCCAAAGGAGTGAACGTACATGGCCCAGGATAGATACGTGTATCCAGCGATTTTTGATTATGCCGATAACGGTATCTCCATCGAATTTCCGGACCTGCCCGGATGCCTGCCATGCGGAGATATTACTACAGAAGCTCTGAAGAACGTTCGCGAAGCCATGGCACTTCACTTGTATGAGATGGAGCAGGACGGCGATCCGATTCCGGAGCCAACGCCCATTAACAAGCTGCGGGTGGCTGAGAATCAGGTTGTCGTGCCTGTGGACGTGTGGATGCCGCCGTTTCGGGATGAGATGGAACAAAGGGCGGTAAAAAAGACGTTAACTATCCCAAAATGGCTAGATGATTTGGCGCAGGAGCGTCACGTGAACTCTCACATCTCCTCCAGGGCGCGTTAAAAGAGTACCTCGGAGTCAAAGACCGATGATAAAAGTGGCGCAGCCTAGGATTCCCAAAAAGCTGCGCCACTATTGAATATTCTGGCGCACCCGGAGGGATTCGAACCCCCGCAAGACGCGGTTTAGGAATTCGATTTTCAACATCACGGGTGGTTTTGAATAATTTCATCAGACCTCGGAATCCTTGTAATATCAAGGGTTTCGGGGCTTCACTTTATGGACGGTCACGGGTGGTCACGAGTAGCATATGGGCAACATATGGGCAAGACATGGACAAGCAAAACGTTCGCACTTGATTTCCTTATTATAGTCTCCCTAGTCCACTCAGCGTCCGGTTTGGGATACCCAATAGAAATATAGCATGGCTAATCACCTCTTTGAGTTTTTCCTTTACCTTCTTTTCCGTATCAAGATGAATACCGAAATCTCTCTCGATTTCTCTTGTAATGGTTAAGGGGAAAGTGACCTCATCTAAAATTTCAAAGCCATTTCCGAATTTGGTTCGGGGCTGTAATTCGTATGTAGTAGTTCTTTGGTTGTTATCTGTAAGAACCAAATCCAAATGAACGACATTGTGTGAAATGCTTTTGTTTTCTACTGTTCTGACATGGTTGTACTTTGCCTTTGCAAAGGCTGTTATATCAAACCACCTCGTCAATGGGTTATCCAAATGTACTGACACTACGGTCGTCAAGGCCACATCCTTTTCTTTGGAATTTTAATCCGCTGCCCATCGGTATTCAAAATTCTCTCTTGGTATTATTAACGCCTCTTTAAGCGTCTGAAGCACAGCCCCTCCCCCCGGCATTGAGGGTAGCATGAGAAAATAGTTGTTGACTGCAAAGTTGATTCCAGCCAAACAGTTTTTGGTTTTAATCCAGTTTTGAGGACTGAATACCCTATTCTGAGGCTGTGGTTCATTAGCCGCTGCCTCAAGTGCCATGTTAAGTGTCAGGCCAGCGATCTCCACAATTTTATCTACCACTTGTTTTTGTTCGGCTTGACGATAACATACAGATGGGCTAGGAACCCGTTCAGACTCCTTAGTCATGATAGCGAAGCATTTTGATACAGCATAGAGATGGTGGAAAGGCGCGTATGCCTTCATCGCCAGAAGTGTCTCGTTAAGACCCAGAGGATTTTCGGCCGACCAACAACATTTAATAGAATGCATCCACATGTTCAATGCTTGTGCGTCCTCTGGTTGATACTCACGCTTAAACAATTGTTCAAAATACTTGTCAAATATCTTCGTTTCGCTGTAGGCGATGTTAGGTCTTTGCGAGTGCCATGAAATAAGATACTTACCTAAATCCGCCAGATCCAATACATATTTAGGATCTCTATCTGCTGGAGTTTCCTCACCACGCTTCGTCTTGAACAGCCCGGTCGGATACCTTTGTTCATAAAGTTTTTTTAGATTTAAGACTCTTTTATCATTACTGCGCAGATCGCGCGGTTTTACCGGGCTCTGAGAGTTGGTAGATATACTGATTTTATCCGCACGGTCCCGCTGTGGTATTTCATAAAAACGGAACATCACGTACGTTTCTTGCAATTTCTTTACTCTCTCACTACAAGAATAGATAGTGGTAAGAGACTGACAGCCGTTTACCACATTCAACCCCGACGTATGCAGAGTTCCATCATGGATTTCCATTTTACTGCAAATCGCTGTAACGCCATTGTGGAAAAAGAAAAAATCCTGGTGCTTATCCCCAAACAATGTATTCTTAATCCCTTTGTTGACGGCATTGTTCAATCCAAGGGACTGTCGCACATTTTTTTGAAATAGTGAGCCATCTTTGATACCGGGGATCTTCAAACACTCAGTTAGCGGAACCGCTGCCAATACAACTTGAGTACCCCCAACTTCCATATCCATATACTTTCCGCTTATAAGCTGGAATTTATGTTTAATAAAAGGGTTTTCCGTCTCCAAGGCCATATCATATCTTCGCTGAAGTTCTTCATTATCAACAAGGTCGATAGAAGAGGAGATGTCATCATTTTCCTCAAAGTTTGCAATCTGTTGTTGAAACATTGCAAGATCATCTTCAGCTGACTGCGTAAGTGATGAGGTAGTGATCAATTCGAATACTAGTTCATAGTCATCTTCTAAAGCTGTCGCGACTTCCACTAATTTTGCTTTCAGACGGTCATTTCCGTTTTGTTGGAGGAGGTCAAGATCACGAAACTGTACCCAGGATGATAGCACCTCCCGTAATGGCTCGCTATCCACCTTATCTTGGCCAATGAATTTACCTTGAATGACGTAGATGATGTTTCTCTCATCATCAATTACAATTGCATCAATCTGTTTATCCCCCGGTCCATCCGTAATGTCATGCCGAGTTTGATTTCGATCTCTCATGTGGACATTGCGTAAGTACCATGCTACAAATCGTTGACCATCGTTCGGAAAATTTGTTTGATAATACTCTTGTTGGATTTCACTCTGTATTTTTTGATACATTTGTATCACCCCTAACTGCACTTAAACAATCTGAATTCGCTCCAAGATGTACAGCTTTCTATCGATTATACTCTTTGAACAACTCCAGTTGTTACTAAATAATCTAAGTGTTGTTCAAGTTTTTGCGGTACAGCTCCCCCGCGAACTAAGACACCGAGCTCCATGTTTTTCTCCATTGCGGCCTGGCTGAGGTTTGCACTTGTAACGAAAGCGACAGCACTATCTGCTACGGCACATTTTGCATGTACAGAACCCACTTGGACATAGCTGTCTGGTTTCGTCATCCAAGTATATACATTCGCTGCCGGTATCGAACTTTTCATAGCTGTTATCGAATCAAAACTCACATGTCCACCACGTTGACTTGGTGACTCTAAAAGCACATCAATACGAACTTGGCGAGCAACTGCTTCCTGTAACGCCTTGATTATTGTATCAACCTCATAAGCCACAAAACTTACTAGGAAAATTCTTTTTGTGGCGTATGCAATAACCTCACGAAGCACTTGCTCCGTATGACGAACAGGAACCAACCCAGTGGATGGCCCTGTCCATACTAATTCTACGACGTTTCGGCTTTCTATCACTGAAGATGTGGCAGAAGCTGCATATAGTGCAGATGACACCTCTGCGGGACTTGTGTACGGAACTTTTCCCCATGCCACGCGCAACCGGTCAAATAGTGCTAACTCCCTATCACCCCAAAAACCAGATTTAATTTGGTCGATTTGTTGTATTGAGTCTAAGGAGTTTATTTTCCTAGAAATTGAATTTATTCGTTGCGGATGTATCTCAAGACCGATTTCGGCGACGACTTGCCAAAATTCATCCATCGACGCCACTCCCCATATCAAAGAAAGCCGCATCTTCACATTCTAAAGTACGAACCAATAGAGCTCTGTCTAAATACCTGTTCCCTCGTTCGCATGAAGTCTCGGCCACGAACCCACAAGCGTGACAACAAGCAGCATGCAAGGATCGGTCATTACTTGGAGCATGTTCCGAACACAGGGGATCAGACGAACAAACACCAGCCCTTAATAGAGCCTGTCGAATCAGTCTTCCTAAGCTTTCTGCCTTGCCTAATTCAACAAGTCCGCCGAGAGTACCATCTGAATCAGGAGCTGCAGTATAAAGGAGGACTCCGGCCATGGGTTTCTCCTCATCTGCATTTGCGTAGATACGTTCACGAATACTCGCCGCGTTGTAACCGCACTCTAAAGCAAGTTCGCGAATCAAGAGATGTGCGAAGGTGTGCAACATTGCATATCTTATCCCGGGATACGCTACATCCGGATTTAACTTCCGAGCATTTCTCCAACCGCGATGTCCAGCCTGTAGCGATTCATCTCTCCTCTTGACTGAACTGCGCTCCTCCCATTTACGTATTGCGGATTCAGAGAACTTAACAAATATGCCCTCGCCATGTACTTCGCTAACCGGAATCCAATCAGGGTTACCGCGACATATGCTTGCCATTGGTGGCCGCTCATCGGGATCATCTGTTTCCTCGGGAGCTTCTACTCTTGTATATCCGATTAGGGCATTTACCTCGCGAAGTCTCTCCACCAATAGCACATCATCGATTTGAGCACTAAAGGCTTGAGGTATTTCTGTTCTTCTTGCCAAGAATTGAGGCCAATCTGTTCGTGGATTCGGAGATGTTAATATCCCCCATTCAGGAACCTTGATATCTGCCTCAGAAACAATAGCCTCTTGAGTGTTTCCCTCTCGCTTATCTTGAATAGCCTTCCAAATTTCTTTCGGATCGTGTTGATCAATTCCAGGCAAAACCGCGCTCTTTGTCAACGTCTTAACAATTACCTTGACTTCATCCTGAGACTCTGCATCAGCAAAATACTCCCATCCGTCAAGCACTAACTGATTTACTTGATTTTTCTCCAATGGAATAGCAAGGACAGACAGGGTGATAGGAAACCAACTGTTAGTTGCCCCAAGGAGCACCGTCCTGGGGGCTTCATCACATGATGTTTCAAACGTATCTAAATGTGGATGTCGTCCGCGGCATGCAGGAAGATTGTCTTTTGCGTCTTCCCCAAATGCAAAAACCATCGGTCTCGTAACACCACATTCATCACATTTAACCTTCAGATCCTCGGTTTGCAAAGAGGCATTGCTTTCAAAAAATCTTAACGTACCAGTGCATTCACTTGGACCGCTATGGACATACCAATGCCATGGGAAATCATCCAAATGACCATTTCTACATGCAAGCAAAAACCTAGCCGGTACAGCATCGGTGTTTGAACCCTTCTCGCAATTTGTATGTACAAAGTGTGTCCGATCGGGACGATAGGGATCGGGCTTAATATCAAACAAACCAGAGTCGTATTCTCCGAGAAGACCACATTTTACACATCTAAGCCAACGTGGAAATGGTCGTACAGGTACACCTATTTTACCTTCCGCCGAAAAGGGGCTCGCATTTTCATCCCTTAGAAACGGAGGTACGCGTAAACGTTCTACCTGGGGACCGAGCACACGACGTACTGCAGCCAATAACCTTGCTTCCTCAACCGGTTGACAGTGGTTTACATCCCATCTGTCGAGTCCCATTGTAATCACTGAAAGGTTTGGTAGGTCAATGAGAGCACCCGGACCATATGTCCACAACAATTGACTTGGCCTTACTTGACCAACCACATATGTGCTCACTATTTCGTGCTCCCTTCGCGCTTCGTGTTTTTCTCTTGGGCCTTCCACTGCGGAAGTTCAGATAAGCTCATTGTATCCATTACCAACTGAACGCCGGGTTCAACTTCTCGCATGGACATAGGAACGGTAAATTCGTCCCACGCAAGCACTCCAGGCTTTTTCAACAATGCTGCAACATCTCCCTGGCCGTGACGTGTTTCATAGCCAAGATGTCTTCCTGGTCTTGTCGATTCCTTCACCCAACGGTCGATGCGATCCGAGATCATCGATATTGTATTGTCCTTAGCTGATTTACCTTTCACTTTCCACGCTCTATCAGAAAAAGCGTGCCTCACTTTCTCAACTTCGTACTTTGTTGTGCTGTCGAGAGCTTCTGCGCCGGAATTGGGATTCAAAGATTCAGAGTACATTCTCAACCAGCTGACCATTGCACCGGTTAGTCCTCGATCCAATGCACGGGGCGCAAAAGGGGTAACCGATTGGGCTTCTACATGTTTATAAAAAGTTGAATGATAGTGCTCGAAAGTCTCATAGTGCGATAAATCCCGAGGTCGTGACCAAGTTAAAACTGTGCAGACCAATCCCGGAAAAGAACGTCCAACTCGACTGGTTGCCTGAATGTACTCCGCCGTACTTTTGGGTTGCCCGTTCACAACCATAAGCCCCAATCGATTCACATCCACGCCTACTGAGAGCATGTTAGTCGCAAGCACGATATCAACGGGTTTTTCTTTCTTCTCCGGTGATTTCTTGAATTTAATTTCCAAACGATCCAATTTGCTCGGTATGTCCTTGTTGGACACTCGAGAAGTCAGTTCATCCACGTTTCGCACAGCGCGTTGTTTTAACCCAGGTCGCGCCACATTACTCATTTGCACTCGATAGGAACGTGTTTGAACATCGTCCTCAGCAAGGCGCCGCATACCTCCTAGTTCACGAAGCGAATTGAAATAGCCGACTACGGTCATGTAGGGATCTGCCACTTGACCGAAGTGGTCAAATAATGACTGCGCCGCCGTAAGCATAGCCACATATACTCGAATCAGCACAGCGGGTCTTGAGCTTCCTGGTGAACATATGCCTATATAACGACGTCCGGGTTTTTGCTCAACCGGTCTCTGAACAGAGAAAAAGTTGTCTTCGACATCTAGCCCATGTGGCGGGAACACGGATACTTCCCTTAAGAAAACGTTCCGGACTTGCTCACTTGCCTTTCGAACGGTCGCTGTGGAAGCAATGATTTTTGGTCTGATGATTTTCCCATTAAGCGTCCAAGAACAAAGGTCGTCCACGGCAGTTTCATATAATCCAACCATTGTGCCTAGCGGACCACTGATCAGATGGAACTCATCCTGAATAATTAAGTCAGGCGGGCGAATGGCCTTTATTTGCCGAACTGAGGTCGATAACAGATTCCCTTTTCTCTGATGGTTTCCCGTACAATCAGCTTCCGGCCATAACAATCCATGACGTGGACATTCTTGAGAAGCATGGCCAAACAGAGTCCTTACTTGACCTCTCCATGCAGTCAGCGCGAACTTATCTACTGTTGCAATCAACATCGATGGAGGGCGTCGATATAATTCATCATCTACAACAAGAACTGGTATTCCTAAGTCCTTTGATCGTGATTTGCTAAAATCACATCGTCCATACTTGTCACTACAGTAAATCAGTGTTCTACCAATCTCCCTATCAACATGGACGTCCCTACCGGGAAGTATTTCAGAGCCACACCAAGGACAGCTCGTGAGTTGGGCAGGCGTGGAACCACTACGATGCTTTTTTTCACGTTCAGCTTCAATGGCATCATGACTCTCTTTGGTTGTATTTGGTGTGACACGTTGACCAACCCACAAACCAATCGTAAAAGGCTCTTGCCCCCACACTTGCGGATTACCCCGTCTCAGCACCTCCATAGCGCAAATTAAAGCCGTGGCACGTTGAAATTGCTGAAGGGTTAAGAGACGAAGTGTATACCGCATGATTACGGCCAGTCCGCGTCCTGAATCAAAGTCGCCAAGGTCGTGCTGTAGCCGGCGGATCGCCATTGTAAAAGCAGCAACACCTAAATAAGCCTCCGTTTTGCCTCCACCAGTTGGAAACCACAATAAGTCGGCATATGCCTCAAGAGGTTCCGTGCGATCTTTGTGAGTGGGATCCGCTAACGAAGGTATTGATAAAAGCATGAAAGCAAGCTGAAACGGTCGCCACGATCTATTTTTCGAAACATTGAGAGCATCTAAATCCGGTGCTTCTCCACGTCGTCGCTGTAAAGCAAATATGCTGTGAATACGCTGAGAAGCCATTGCCCGATTGGCGAACCTGAATGCTTCAACAGCCTTTTCATTGGTTCGCAATGTATTGATGCCATCTTTAAGCCTACCAAGCACTATTTCGCAACGGTTCAATGCTTCATTCGCTGGACTCTCATACCCGTGCACAGAGCTTCCAATTCTCGATCTTTGCTCGGTAATCCAGTTTTTATAGTCTTCAGTAAGGATGGTTAAAGCATTTATGAGTTCATCGACTTCCAACTGTGCAAGTCGCTCCATGTCGAGATATCCTTCATTCACAAGTCGTCTCATCGCTGGACGATCACTTACATCCAGACCGGGAGTTTCGGTGACCGGAACTTCAAAGGTTGGAATCACACTGGTTCGAACCTCAATTGCGTGTTCATTGTCATGCTCAGCAATAACTGCGTGAACTGATACCCCGTGACCTACAGCAAACTCGACATGGTTCCGATATATCATCTCAAGGGATTCTCGTTCTTCGTCTGCTCCATTCATCCCTAACACAGGGCGCTTTCTAAAAATCGCCTGTCCATGCAAATCGCGAACTTTCATTGCCGGCTGAAATACCCATGCTGCATCCTGATTTTGTTTCGGTGCGTCCTGGGTATTAACCATGAATAGAGTTACCAACCTATCCCCGCTTTCGAGAGGATTACTTACAGTTCCCTGTATAATGACCTCGGGACAAGTTTCATCAATAACAAAAGGTTCAATTATTCCCTGCTTTAAGGTAATGGTTTTTGTCCCACCAGACGGTATCCTTTTCCAAGCACGAAATGGTTTTTCAGTCTTTTCATTAATTCGTTCGCTTTCTCCACGCTGATAACGGCCCCACCTTGCATCAAGTTCGACCTCTGAAACAGATCCATCTACACAGAATGTAAATCCAATGGATGATGGAACAAGCGACTGATTAGTTGAAGCATCAACTTCCCCTTCAGATTCCTCCGAGTCAATCTCACCTGCCTTGGCAATGTTGTCTTCATCTTCGATGCGGGTGTTCTGCGGTGCAAGCTTACCCACCAAATATCGATCCCGCACACTCATATCAATAATTTCCTCGGTAGGTCCTCCCGCTGGACCTAGAAGATCATCCACCACCGCGGACTGAAGTAGTTCCCGGACGTAGGCCTGCTCTTGCGGAGTATCGCCCGAAACAACTGGTAGGGCGGAGAACTGAAATCCACATATCTGTTGTGTCACCGATTCGAAAACTGCCCAATCCAAACGGGAAATGAAGCTGGCATTCTGACTCTGTGAAACGCCGAAATCGGTGAGTGATTTCACTGGCTCAACTGCTGTAATTCCATCGAAGAGAAAGGTAGTGCAACTATGACCCGGACGTTTACGATAGACCCTTGCAATGGCAAAAATCCGCATTGTCTCTTCTATCAACAAAAAACCATCTCCGGGGCGTATGCCAGCACATTCGGATGAGTCCATATCTAAGGTAATGGAGAAATAAGCTAATGACTGCGAGTTGTTGATGCGGACGATCCACGCATTTGGTTGGACACTGTGGAGATCAGGTGCCTCAACTCCTAAGCTATCATGGTTCTCCTTTGCCATGTATATCCCTCCAAATCACCTTGACCTGAGGTTACGCTGTCCCTCAATTTCGTAAGGCAATCATCTTCTTTGACAAACATGCGGATTCATATAAATAAACCAAGTTGTTTCTCATCTTGGTTGTCTCGTTTCGAACGACGAATCTTTTGATTCCCCGGGTTTACCTTTTTGTTTCCGGCCCCTACAGGTGTCTCTAATTCAAAACGATCATGGTTCAATTTTAGAAGACGTATGAGCACTTCTCTTGCAGCCGACTCGGAAATGGTGTATCGAAGTCCTTGTTTGGTGTCGTAAAATCCATGCTCTAACTGGATGTCTCCCCAACCATAAGCATTAGCTACAGCATAGTCCATTACCATATGGAGGTTCCTCAGCTCCGCAATATCATCTGCAGCTTCATTCGGATCGTGAAAGCGGTTATAAGTGCTAGTCAAACCTTCACTCCGGGACAACATTATTTTCTTCCGAGTATCATGATAACTCAGACCAACTTCTTCAAGTCCCTCGCCACTTAGATGTAAAAACGGGTACGTATCAAAACAGTCTGACGGCGCGTATCGAATGTCTCCCTTCATTGAAGAGCTTTGCCTCCTTACCCACAACTCATGAAATGAGCACTGAAGTGTGGCAAAAGCTGCCCATGAAGGTAAGTCAAAAACAAACACTGCGTGACTGAAGACTTGCTTCGCTGGTACACGAACGATTGCGACGTATTTGGTCACGCCAGATATCACAAATACGTTCTCTTTGTTTTTTAATTTGTCGTATAATTCCTCTCGAGTCCTCCAATGACGCCACCAATATTTGCGGTCTGCCTCTGTGCGTCCTTTATCTCTTTCTGGTTTGACTAGTAGGCGTACGCGCTGGAGTAACTCAGGCCATCTACTCTCGCATTCCTCCAAACTTGCATTACGAAAGTCAATGGCCCACCGGTCGGCTTTCTGTTGGGGGTCCGAATTCACGCTTTCTCCATTGAGGTAGGGATGAATGACCTGTTTATTTTCCACCGCATTACTCATATAAGCTTTTGCTTCATCTTGAGTTAGTATGAACCCAGTTCCTCTCAGAACAGACCCCTGGTAACAATGCTGCTTATTACCGAGTAATTTTTTCGCTTCTCCCCATCCCTCTTTGTCGTCTAGCGCTGGAGATATGAACTCGACGGGGTGTTGATCTAGATGCTTCAACCCGCTCCAGTCCCCCTGATGTCCGATAACGAGGGACGCCGTTACGGCTGCTGATCCCGGCCAAGGGAATGAGGAGAGAGCAAAGCGAATACTTGTACCCGACTTGTCAACCAAGTACGCCAACCCTGTACGGGCAGTGTCCCCCTGAGCGATGGTATTTGTCGATAACAAGCCAAATTCGCCATTTTCTCGTAGAATCATCGATGCCCGTAGATAGAAAAAGGAACACAAATCCGCATTCAAGCTTGAATGTGGCCACAGTGTGACAAACCACTGCATCATGGTATCTCCAAGAGCGCTTCTCATACGACGTCCACCCATAAACGGAGGATTTCCGATTATTGCATCGAACCCACCGTTTTTTGACATGAATACTTCCGGATACTCAAGTGGCCAATGAAAGGGCTTCCGGGTTATGGTACTTCCTGGGATACTTCCACCTAATGCATCGCGTATTCTTTTTGATGCAGTTATGATAATTTCTCCATTTCCATCAAACAACTCCTCGGCGTAGTACGCTAAGTCCTGTAGGGCGAGCTCAAGTTCACGGGCACTTCCATTAACTCGTAAATATTCACCAATCAACGCATCGGCTAGACACTCTATGCCTTCGAGCTTGTTAGTCGCTGTTTTATCCAAGTGTTTCATCGTCTCAACGTCATGAATATCACGAATGGGTATATTACGTAACTTCTCTCGGATTTCAGCTGCTTCCCCAACGACCTGAACGATATTACGTCCGAAAAGCCCAAGCAGCCGCTCCTCGGCTTCGGGCCTTAGAACTAACTTTGTCAATTGGTCTAATCGGTGAATTCCAACTAAGCTATCACCGTTACGCAAATTGTGATCCAAGAACGCAAACGGTCGATTCTTCGCCATGGTAATTAGCCAGATTGAAAGTTTAGCTAGTTCTACCGCCAAAGGATTGACATCAACCCCATATAGACAACGCTCAGCAACCAACTGCCTTGCAATGATTAGGCGCTCATCAAGTTGAGACGGCATTGGTTCAGCGTCCTCAAGACTTTCTTGTACAAGTCCATCGACTGTAATTACCTTACCGTTTTGTTCCTCAACAGCCCACGCTTCAATCAATCTTTCGGCAATCCACCGACATGCTTGAACTAAAAAAGCTCCAGACCCCATTGCTGGATCACAGATCTTGAGATCTAGTATTTGGGACGATAACTTCAACTGCCACAGTTCCCTTGGCTTGCCCTCTTCAGGGCCCACATAAACTAACGGCTCTAGGGTAAGCGCAACTATACTCTCGGTTAGTGACTTGGGTGTGTAATGAGTCCCAGTATCTCTCCGATCTGCCCCTAAAGTGACCATAAAGGAATTCTCACGGTAAATAATTGGTTCGTCCCACGCATCAGTACGGAGTAGATTCACGTAAGGGAGGATACGCTCAGCGAGTTTCGTATCCCCACCACAAACTGATAAAAGGCGAACAATTGCCTCTTCTTCGGGGGTGCGCTCTATCGCATGCCGAATAGCAGATTCACTCCGTTTTGTCGTCTCCTTGACGCACGCTATCAAGGTTTCTGCACTGTCTAAAAACGCTGACTCCAACTCATGCAAAGGAATATTGGGATCCTTTGCATTCTGAGATCCTGTTAGGCCTAATGTTATTTGGGGCACGCGTTTCGCAGTATGCTCAAGGAGGCCCTCATATACATGACCGATTTGCTCCACATCTAATGCACGGTACGACAGCATAACTGCTCCCTGGGACTGTTCAAGAACCTGAAGGGAGTTTAGAAGTAACAAAACTGTCCGATTGTCGATTGGTAAGGGCATAGCCTCTGTCTCAATCCAACTGGTTCCTTTTTGTCGTCCTTCTAAGAAGGGAAAACGATCCGGATCAAAAAGGGAACCTCCGAGGGCTGGCATTCTCAAGGATTCATGTTCTATCCCGCTGTATATCGTTCGGAATACAGTGAGCACTCTAGCCCAAGCATCATATCTACGTTCGAGAACTTCCTGCCCGTGTAGATCCCTTTCTTCTTCAAGTTGCGCACGTAATGTCGAAAGTGCGTAATACTGGTCATAAACCGGATCCCCCAACAGTAGTAATCCGCGTTCCTCCGCACAGAGAATAAAAACCAGTCGCATCATAACAGTTAGACCAGCTTCGTATAGTTCTGATGGTTCAACGTCCTGTAACAACTTACGATCTCGGTCTTCATCAGCTTTATCGAGACATTGAACCAGAACTTCCACAGCTCGCCGTACCTGTGCTCCTAATGTGTCTGTAACCTCATCCTGATGTTGTAGGGACTCTTGGAGTAATGCTTCTAAAGTTTCATCCTCAGGACCAAAACAACGGCGCACGCCCAAGAGTGATTGAAAAGCTTGAAGAGTTATCGGTTCTTGTATCCATAACCGTGAATACCACGATGCATAGCCCGATGTCGCACCTTCGATCGCGTTCACAAGGGTCCATCGTTCACCATTAGTAATTAACCCTAATTGCACCTCGCTTTCGCGGCAGAGCAACACCATTCTCTCAATTGGGGAAACTGGCCATCCATCATTTTGCCGCACACTTTCCATATCGGTTTCAGGATCTAGGATGGACACAAATAACCGAGGTTTGGCGTTATTTCCTAAGGAAACTACTAGGTCAGGAGCAAATTGACTACATGTATCCATAGAGCGGACTGACAAAGGCTGATCTAATTCAGAATTGGGAATTAGTACATCGTCGTCATATTCTAAAACATCCTTGAGAACAAGTCGTACCCATTCCCGATGTAAGGCACGAAGATCATTATCCTTATTATCTACGGCCTCTGACCACTCTTCATAAGCTGCACGAAGGCGCCGCCTTCTTGGGGTCTCTACAGATTCCAATCCCTGCGGGAACGCACGTTCCAACATACTTACAGCAAGAAATGGACCCGATACCTCGATTAATGAAAGCCACTCAATATGCCGAGACACACGTTCCATTGTTATCTACCCTTTTCCAATTGCGATTGTGGTACAAGAAATACTACCGCGACAGGGAATGTCCGATCAACCAAATTCTTATAACGGCTCTGCACCGATGCGATTTCACGTTTTTTCTCTTCGGGAATGCGTTCCAGTCGCGCTCTAAGCGCGTCCATGTCACGTCGAAGCTGGTTACGTTCCTCTTCAGGCCATAATTGTAATTCCATCTGTTGAGGACCATCATCCTCTAATTCGTTTTTGAGGTTCTGTTCAAGCTCGTTAAGCACGGTTAATACATCGTCTATTTCACTTAGTTTTCTCCTGCTTAGTGTGCTTCCGAGGTATTTGAGACGATCACGGGATCGTGCTTCCACCGCTGCCCATATCGATTCTTCATCTCTCTTGAACCTTTCCTCTAAGATACTGAATAATACAGGACTTGGCTCAATCGGGATGGACCTCTCAAGCAGGCTCTCCAGACGACCAATTTGGGGGATCCTTGTAAAACCGGAGTCCTTTATCTCTCCGCCTGCAAGAGTTATTTCCTCATGTAACCGATTAT
The DNA here is from genome assembly GCF_022674245.1 of Alicyclobacillus acidoterrestris. Taxonomy (GTDB): domain Bacteria; phylum Bacillota; class Bacilli; order Alicyclobacillales; family Alicyclobacillaceae; genus Alicyclobacillus; species Alicyclobacillus acidoterrestris. The sequence goes on along the minus strand of NZ_CP080467.1, from coordinate 65,048 downwards.
GGCCGCCACCCGTTATGAGGAGTCGGGACCATACTGCTACGCCCAGTTCTTGCAACTCAGTATCCGGAACACACCGAACTGTTACTCGGTGGAGCAGCTTAACATCATCAAGTTTCCACAATTCTTCCCTTAGCAAACGTAGGCACATTTGTACAAGCTTATGATTCAAGTGGACCAGGACAACGTCGTCCCTACCTTTTGCCACATCATGATCAAAAGTAATTGGACGCCTAAAGCCGGTATGAGGGTGTTCCAGTCCTGCAGTAGCACGCCCCCACGATCCGGGTAGCGTCGGAACCTCAAACACCTTACCATTTGGAACTCCCGGTAAGGAAATGGACTTTAACGGGGGCTTTTCCGCGAGTTCAAGAGCTACACGGACGGTCCGTTCGATGTGCTCAGAATCTAAATGTAAGTTACTTTTAGCTTCCAGGAGCTTTTCATGAAGCCGCGTAATTCGCTCGTGTAACCGCCTTTCGACCGAAATCAGCCTTCTTATATGACGCTCCTTCGATTCAGCATTGGATATATCCAAAGTTTTGCGTTTACCCAACATTGCATCTAAGATTTGTTGTGATATCACGGGACCTACAGTACCCAGGTCCTCCCGGATCTGCTCAACTTTTAATGCAGCTCTCATTAGATATTCATGGTCACCTAAGCCACCAAAGTTTCGCGGGCTACCTCCGGTGTTAAACCCCTTGCCCACCGGATGCCAAATAAACACGGCCTTCTCCCTTTGTCCGTGTCGGTCAATTCTGCCGTTTCGTTGTTCCATTATGTTTGGATTCCAAGGAATCTCGACATGAATCATGTAGTTACAATGATTCTGTAGATCGATACCCTCGGAGGCTGCATCGGTTGCTAGTAAAATCCGAACTGGAGAAATATCGGGATGAGTTTGAAATGCAGCTTTGATTTTCTCGCGTTCTTCGAGAGGTGTCCCACCATGTAGTACCATAAGACGATCTCCCCCGAACCCGTGAGTCGCGAGAATTTGCCGTAACCACTCGTGAGTTGCACGATACTCAGTGAACAAAATTACTCTTTTCTTATTCCATTGACCGTTAGGCTTCAAATACGTACTAAGCCAGCTAAGAATGGCATTCGCTTTTGAATCCGCACGATTTTTTGCTCGTTCTGCCCAATTGCTTAACTTATCTAGCATTATTCGTTGTTCTTGTGAAAGGGGAATCGAAAGTTCACTAGCAATGTCTATAGCTTGACCCTGTGCATCTTCCGCTTGGTCCTCATTTTCATATTCCCCTTCTGCTTGTACAATTGCCCTGTGCAAAATGCGTTCCTTCAACGCCCTTGCTTCACTACCCTTGTTATTTCGTTCAAAGCTCTCCCTATGTTTTGCAAGAGTAACAGCGAACGCCATCGGTGATGAAAACAGCCTCTTTTTTAGGAGGACATGAACGAAATCTGTAGCATATGCATAGCGCGTTCCCTGTACACTTTGGGAGCGGCTGCGGATAAATTTCTGTAATAAATTATGAATCTCTAGTTCCTCATCAGAATAGTCTACTTCAAGACACTCAAGCTTGCGCACCGGAAAAAGTGGTTGGTTATCTGCGTCAACTAGGTCACTCTTGAGTCTACGGATCATGATCCGCTGTAATTGTTTTTCATCTGGCATGACTGTTCTAGCAAAACGCTGATCATCCAATAATTCGAGCAGTGCTGTAAATGATTCCTGATAACCATTATGAGGCGTAGCACTCAAGAAGAGTCGATGTGAAAAATGAGGAGAAATGAGGCGTATCAGTTTCGTTCTTTGGCTCTCAAGAGCATAACGAGACGCAACAGCAGGAGCAACGTTATGTGCTTCATCAACAACAAGGATATCGAATTTGCGAGGATAAGTTGGATGCGATGGAAGAACATCTCTCAACAAGCGCAACCCCTCTCCACTCTTCATCCAATCCATTGACGAGATGAGACGTGGAAACGATGTCCAAGGATTTACGCGAATACCCCGCTCTCGGCGAAGTTTCTTGATATACTCTGTGTCAACGATTCTAAATTCAAGCCCAAATTTATCTTGCATTTCCGTTTGCCACTTAACTTGCAGGGGGGCAGGACATACGATTAGCACTGTTCTAGCACGATGCCGAACCAAAAGCTCCTGTATTACTAACCCGGCTTCAATAGTCTTACCAAGCCCTACATCGTCTGCAATAAGCAGATTGACACGTGCCATATCAATAGCTCGTACTAAAGGATCGAGTTGATAGTCCTCAATAGTAACTCCGCTCCGGAATGGGGCTTGAAGAAAAGATTTATCAGCATTCGTCGCTGTCCCCCACCTCACAGCATCCAGGAATGCTTCAAGTCGATCAGCAGAGTCCCATCCTGTAATTTGTGGCAAGCCAGCTCTCTCAATGATGCGCGCTCCAGGCTCTAATTGCCAAATGACTTGAATCTCCTCGCCCAGAGAATCCTCATTAATAGATGACAGTGTAACAAGATGCTGAGAGCTTAAGTCAGATGATAAAGCATTGCCTTGCACCTGGTGGACAACCCACTGACGTCGGCGCACTTCAACAAGTTGTCCAGGTTCAGGGACATGACCGGTGTATGAATACATTTCATTATGCATATTGCATACCTCCAGATAGAACTGCGGCTCTGCATTCAAGCTCATTTACATGTGCAAGTATGCTCCTACCTATAACTTCTCCCAGTTTTACAGGAACCGCATTTCCAATCAAACGTCCAATTGTAGCAATCGATATGTCTTGGTCCGGAGCAACAAATTTGTAATCACGGGGGAAACTTTGCAATATAGCCCCTTCACGGAGAGAAAGTGCTCTATCTTGTTCTGGGTGTCCGAACCTACCGTTTCCAAACCCAAAAAACTGAGTAGTTATTGTTGGAGCAGGTTGGTCCCATTCCATGCGTCCATAAACGCCCGGATATGATTTCCCTGTTTTTTTCTTATGACACTCTGCTATCAGTTCCTTATCCCAATCCCTCCACGAACCGCCTGGACGGGAGGCCCGGATGCGGCGAAGGTTAATAGGAGACAAAGACGAACATCGATGAAGGGGATCCATATCGCATTTGCCACCAGCTTCGAGAGGTGGAAGATCTCCGATTGCATCGCGCACTGATTTCAATCCCGATCCACATAGTGAAGGATCTAGTAACTTTATTGCTCCTAACTTAGATGCTAGAAGAACCAATCGCTTACGCTGTTGTGGTATTCCATACTCAGCACAATTTACAATTTGGTATGACACCTTGTATCCTTCATCCTTCAGGGTTTGAACAAATTCTTGGAATACATTTTGACGCTCGAGATTAGGTACGTTCTCCATCGTTACAAGCTCAGGGGATACCTCTTTAACAATTCTCGCAAATTGCAAAAGAAGCCACCAGCGACTATCGGTTTCTCGGGCTCTTTGATTGTACGTAGAAAATGTTTGACAAGGAGCACATCCTGCCAAAAGGCGGAGTCTACTATTTGTAAATGCATCGTTGATTTCCTCTGCGGTCACATCTTCAACTGACTTCAAAACAAAATTAGCTTTGTTATTCGCTGTGTATGGATAAGCGCAAGCTGGGTCTATGTCAATCCCGAGCCGGACATCAATCCCAGATCTTTCTAGTCCGTTAGTCAGTCCTCCGGCACCACTGAACAAGTCCACTGCACTTACTAGTGCCTCTATAGTGGTATCCACTTCGTTCATACCACTCTGGTGCTTCATACGATAACTACCTGCCCTTTTCTCAAAAGTTGATAACCGCGTTTTATACAAACGCCTTCCTTCGGAATTTGCGTCGAAAGGAAGAGCGTTATTGGAAAGATATGTGACAATCCGTCCCGTTGAACAAGTTAATTTTGTGAACTATGTTCTATTCGCCGAACAGCTGAGACTTCCTGCTGAAACATGATGTTATCACCAAAAAATGTAAATCACTTTAAGGACCCCGTTTCCAGGGAGGTTAAGATCCGGTGGATAGTACAGTAGGGAATCTTCAACAACAACAGATGTATCGGGCCTGTCATTATAGGATGGCTAGTTCCAAATGCCCCTCAAAATGAGGATTTTCCTTCCATAAAACTTACCTTATCAATCTGACACTTACTACAATCCCCTTGAAATCACTGGTTGCCTTTGAGCACTAGGAGAGAGGTGATGTATATGACGCTTTACCGCCTAGCAGAGGATGATCCTCGTAATCCGCAAGTGTGATTACCGCGTACAACGTAGAATCCGCCCTCGAATGTTATATCGCTGCAATTGGAGAACCGGACTGGAGGCAAAAAGTTTTTGAATTTCTGCCGCAAACTCCGGACGATACTTTTAATGAATTCATTCAGAGTTTTGTCAAGGAAGAAATGGACCCGGCACGGTTTAACCCCTCAATATTAGAGCCTTGCTCCCTTAATCTCACTCGCTCGTAAAATTGCATGCATTAAACCTTGATCACGAATGGCTTCACTTCATTGTGGGCAATCGCACGAATGAATTGTTCCGGCGCTAGGTCATACAAACTACCGTGAACTCGGCGCTGGTTGTAGAACGTAATGTATTCTGTCACGACTTCATACGCTGCTTGATAGTTCTCGAATTCTGCAGCAAATAGGCGGTCGCTTTCCAACTGTGAATGAAACGATTCAATATGCGCGTTCTTGTTTGGCGTCTTCGGCGGAATACGTTCATGCGTTACACCTAGATACTCACAGCGCCCTCAAAGACATGACTAATGAATTGCGGGCCATTGTCCGTTCGGATGACCGGAAGGTTGTGGCTCTCAAATAGCCGCCTCTTCCACAACGCACGCTGTAGTACCTTCGCCGCGTGTTGACTCTCACAGGAGAGTCCGATGTGATAGTCCACAATGGCGCGGTCGTACACATCAATGATGCTCATCAGCAATGTAGCCATACTTGATATCCATTTCCCAGAGTTGGTTTGAGCCAGTGATTTCTCTATTGTTTGCCAGCCGTCTTGGATGCTGTATTTTTTTGCGACGCTGCGGCTTTAGGATATCTAGTTCCGCACAAAGGCGGTACACCTTCTTGTTGTTGACAATCAGGTCATGGTACCGTCGCAAGTATACAGTTAGCTTCCTGTAACCATAACTCGCCTCATCTCCAGATATCACCCCCAACAGCCATTCTTTGATCTGGTCATGACTGACAGGGCTATCTTCAACGATGAGAGAATGGCCAGGCTTCGGACGCCCGCCATTGTATACGCGCGGCTTGTTCTGATGCTTCAAACGATAGTAGTACGTTGCCTCACTTACGCCGACAATCCGTAAGACAACAGCCGCTTTATGTCCCCGCTTAATCCACTTGTCGGCTATTTCAATTTTGTCCGATAAGCGGGGTTCGCTTTTTTTACCAGGTCACGCAGGATTGCAATCTCCAGGTCCTTATCACCTAGGATTTTCTTGAGCTTATCGCTCTCTGTTTCCAACTCCTTAAACTCTGATGGGGAAGGGTCATAGCTGGTAACCTTCTTCGCCTCACGCGATGTAGATTGCCAATCCTGATGTTTGGACTTAGCCATCTAGTTATATACAATTTCTGGAGTAAGGCCGTGGCGACGGGCTACCTGAGAAGCATTGCCAACCTCCGCACTTCCTTCAGAACCAGCTCCTTGAATTCCACGGTATATCGTTTCCGTTGCATTAATAAATCCCCTCCACTGATGTAATTCAAGCTTAGTGGACAGGGGACAAAGACTCAAATCCAAATTCGGGGCTTAAGAGGTGCTATTAGCGGCTTATGTGTTCGCTAACATAAAAGTTGACCACGTGGAGGTACATTGATAACCAAAAAGTTGACCACCCCGTAAGCCTATTCCTGTACGCTAGAGTTGCGATGCTCAGCGTATGGGAGGAAAGGATTTTGTACGGGATGGTCGATAAAGAGTATATCCGAAAAAAGCACTTCGTAGATGGTTGGTCTATTCGAGAAATTAGTCGGCAGTGCAAGATTTCGCGCCAGACGATTCGAAAAATGCTCGATGACGCTGATTTGCCTAAGTACAACCTCACTATGGATCGTCCACGTCCAGCCATGGAACGGTGGATTCCTGTGATTGAGCAATGGCTACGGGAAGATGAGCGACCCGGTGTCCCGAGAAAACAGAAACACACTGCAATTCGAATCCATGAGCGTCTCAAAGCAGAATTCCCCGATGAGTTTAACGCGGCAGAATCCACAGTGCGCATGTGGGTTCACAGGCTTCGCAACAAGAGACCCGAAGCATATGTGCCGCTTGCCTCAGACGCTGGAGAGCTTGCTCAGGCTGGCTTCGGGAAAGCCACTATTCGAATCAATGGCGTTATGACGGAGATTTCCTTGTTTGTTCTACGGCTCCACTACAGTAGCGTGATTTATGCGCGAGCTTTTTCAACTGAAAAGTTAGAAGCATTCCTTGAGGGACACCAACATGCATTTGAATGGCTCGGTGGCGTGCCGGGCAGTGTACGCTATGACAATCCGAAAACGACTGTAACAAAGATTTTAGCCGGTCCTCTGCGCGAGGAGCATGAGATGCTCTCTAGTTTACGAGCACATTATCTCTTTGACAGCGAGTTTTGTCGCCCTGGTGAGCCTCATGAAAAGGGCGGTGTGGAGAATGGCGTCGGTTATGTGCGCAGGCATGTCTGTGTGCCCGTTCCCGAAGTTAGCAGCCTCGATGAATTCAACAGGATCTTACAACGCTGGTGCGACGAGCAAAGAGAGAAACGCCAATCTGAGTGGATGCAGGACCAGCAACAGCTACGTCCGTTACCTGCTCGTCCACACCGCTGTGCGACCTCACATGCTGTTGTTGTGAACAGGCTTTGTCTCGTAACCTTTGACCGGAATCGATATTCCGTTCCCTCGTATTACGTTGGGAAAACCCTGTTGTTACGAGCGTATGCGGAACGCATTGAAATCTTGGAACGCGATAGAGTGGTTGCAGCACATGCTCGCCGACACGAACGTGGACAAACGATGCTGGAACTCGAACACTACCTGCCTGTACTCGCGTACAAGCCCCACGCGGTTACCCATGCAGCTGTCGTCCGGCAATTGCCTGAGGTGTACCAGCAAATCCGTCGCCGGATGACCCAGAGCCGCCCCGATGGATACAAGGGTTTTCTGTCTATTCTGCTCTTGCACCAGTCCTACGCAACAAGTGACATCTTGAACGCCATTGAGTCGATTGATCCCGAGTATGTGACTGCGGAACAAATTCGTACTCATATTGAGCGACACATTCCCACGACATCCACAGTCCCAGATGAACTCCTACAGTACAGGCTCAAGAAGCAGAATCCAGCAAAAAACGACCTATTGGCAACTGGAGTGGTGCACTGATGAATGATGAACTCTACACCGCGATGATAGACCTGCATTGCAAAGAGCTTTGGATGCCAGGATTGAAACGCGCTTACGGTTCCTCTCGCTCAAGAAGCAGAAAATAGCAACCATACGATGATTCAATACTTATCTGCGTGTCTCAATGAGGAGGTGAGTTCGAGGCAGCAAAGTCATCTACAAACGTATACACGCCAAGCGAAATTCCCGGCGTTAAAGACACTGGAGGAATTCGACTTCACGGCGATTCCTGCACTGCCTAAAGCCAAGATTCTCGGACTAGCAGAAGGCAAGTTTATTCAAGGACGAGAGAATGTCGTCTGCATGGGGGCAAGTGGAACAGGCAAAACTGGTATTAAGTCAATAGAATGGACACCCCAAAACGGAGAATATATAAGTTCTAATATTCTGACACTCGATCTGCTCAGCTTACTTTAATGCGTTTGGCATGGAAATATCGTCTTTCACACTCGTCCGGTGATAAAAATCCGATGGATGAGTGAACGCGCTCCCGGTTATACCAGACTTCGATGTACTCGAAAATCCGCTGTATGGCTTGCTTGCGCGTTTTGAACTTTTCGAGATAGACGTAAGCGTCAAATTCTCCCCACCTAGCGAGGCTGGGCAAACCCTGAAAGAATGTAGTTAAAACCTTTCAGGAGGTCATGGTCATGACAAAAGCAAATTTGGCACAGTTGCGAGAAACTTGGCAGGAGCGTGTGACCGCGTTCCACAACAGCGGACAAAGTGGCGCAGCGTGGTGTGCCGACCATGGTATCAAGGAACATCAACTCTGGTACTGGGTGCGCCGTTTTCGTGAACTCACCTCAACTCCTTCCTCTTCGCCTGACTTTCTACCAGTGCAAATTCGGGAATCTCTTTCGGTTACGAACACTCCCTTGCTGGTTCGAGTCGGAGCAGCCGCGATTGAAGTGCATCCGGGATATGACGCCCAATTGTTGCTCGACCTAATCAGGACGCTCGTAGGTTCATGCTGAGCAACATCGGTCCAGAGCAGCGAGTCTATCTAGCGTGCGGTGTCACGGATATGCGTAAGAGCATCGACGGATTAGCTGCGTTGGTACAAGCACAATTTCAGTTGGACCCGTTCTCTCCGTGTTTGTTCGTCTTTTGTAACCGTCAACGGGATAAGCTCAAAATTCTATGCTGGCAGCATAACGGGTTCTGGCTATTCTATCGACGATTGGAACGAGGCCGGTTTGAGTGGCCCAATTCGGCCGAGGATAAGACGGTTGTCATTAGCCACCGAGAGTTGAATTGGTTGCTGGACGGATTGTCCCTCAACCAGCAGAAAGCCCATCCAAAGGTGGTGGCACAAACGGTCGTTTGAGTGTCCAGAAGCAGCTATGGATGCGATGGAGGAAATCATTGAAAATCTTGATACGACAAGGATTTCGGGCATGCGTGTCGAAGAAATGGGTATGGAAAATACATCGGTAGAAACCATCGAACAAATAGAAGTTTTACAACGACGCTGCGTGTCCTTGGAGCAAGAGAACGCCGAGTTGAAACAGCAAGTGAACCTGCTGCTTGAGCAACGGCGTCTGGATCGGCAAAAGCGTTTCGGAATGTCCAGTGAGCAGTCAGATGCTGACCAGATGCGGTTGTTCAATGAGGCCGAAGTGGCATCGGATGAAGAACCCGAGGCAGAAGAGCCATCGGTTGAAAACGCGACGCAAAAACAGCGTAAGAAGCAACCTGGACAGCGGGCAGCTATGCTGGCGCACCTCCCTGTTGAGCGGATAGAGTATCGCTTATCGGAAGAGGAACGTGTTTGTCCGTGTTGTGGTGGACTCATGCACGAAATGAGCGCAGAGATACGCCGAGAACTTAAGCATATTCCGGCGCAAACGGTCGTCGTTGAGCGTGTGCAATATGTCTACGGCTGCCGACCGTGTGAGAAGGTTGAAATTCATCCTCCCGTGGTCAAGGCGAGCACGCCACGCCCAGCGTTTCCGGGGAGTTTGGCGTCCCCATCCATGGTGGCTTATATCATGAACAAGAAGTTTGTAGAAGGTATGCCCTTGTATCGGCAGGAACAGCAGTTTACCCGACAGGGCTTAGCCATCTCTCGCCAGACCATGGCAAATTGGGTGGTGGCCGGAGCCACGCGTTGGCTCAGCCCCATATTCGAAAGGCTCCATGAGGAACTACTTACCCAGCGTTACTTACACGCAGATGAGACGACACTGCAAGTGCTGCACGAGCCAGGGCGGGCGGCCGATTCGAAATCATATATGTGGCTGTACCGAAGCGGGCGTGATGGGCCACCAATTGTTCTGTACGACTATCAAGAAACTCGGTCGAAGGAGCATCCGAAGAAGTTTCTTCAAGGGTTCAAGGGGTATCTTCACGTAGATGGATATCCCGGTTACCACGACCTGGAGAACGCCACACTGGTTGGGTGTTGGTCGCATGCCCGTCGCGGCTTCAATGACGCACTGCAGACGCTACCGGCGGCCGAGCAGAAGAAGCCTTCAACCGCAAGGAGCGGGCTTCAATATTGCAACGAGTTATTCAAAATTGAGCGCGGGCTAAAAAACGCCACTGCAGAAGAACGCCGAGCAGGACGGGAAAAGCAAAGTCGACCAGTGCTTGACGCTTTTTCAGCATGGCTTCATGAGCAGAGCGCACTCGTGTTGCCAAAGAGCGCTTTAGGCAAAGCGATTACGTATTGCATCAATCAATGGAGCAAGCTCGTTGTTTTCTTGGAAGACGGGAATCTGGAGTTGGATAACAACCGAAGTGAACGGTCGATTAAACCCTTTGTGATCGGTCGAAAGGCGTGGTTGTTCAGTAATACGCCGCGCGGGGCAAAGGCCAGTGCGATTACCTACAGTTTGGTGGAGACGGCGAAAGAGAATCGCCTCAACCCGTTTGCGTATCTCAGATATCTATTTGAGCAATTGCCCAACATCGACATCAACGATAATGACTCGTTAGATCAGTTCCTACCTTGGTCACCGCGATTGCCTGAGGAAGTACGTGCACCTAAAGGCAAATCATAAAACACGTGATTCCCCGTCTGACATTCAGGCGGGGAATTTTATCGATTGTCATTATTATTGCTACAACCAGCGAAGTCAAGTGTGTGGAGGATTTGACGCTTACAGATAGACGAGCTCCCGCTTGATGATGCTGTGAAACGACTCGATACACGCATTATCAAAGCAGTTACCTTTGCGGCTCATGCTCCCGACCATTTTGTATTCTCGCAGCTTGTTCTGGTAGTCATGAGAGGCATATTGGCTCCCACGATCCGAGTGATGCAACACAGAGCCTGCGGGTCTTTGACGTTCAAATGCCTGCTCCAGTGCCGCGATGCACAACTCTTTCGTCATTCGTGCATCGGCACGCCACCCCACGATTTTGCGGCTGTACAAGTCCATTAAACTGGCTAGGTAGACCCATCCTTCATCCGTCGGAATGTACGTGATGTCCGCCATGGTTCCCGCTACCAACGAACGGAGTAGATGGATCCTCCTTGAACTTCGACATCCAGCCATACAACGTCTTTTGCGATACGCCCAGTTCCCGAGCTACTTGGCTCGCTGGCTTCCCGCTTTCCGAGACCATTTGAACAGCATGAAGTTTGAATTCCTTGTCATATTGCTTCATCACGTGGCCACCTCAAATCGTCTTATTCTTACATTCTCGATTCGTTGTGTCCACACTTTGAACCTAACACCAATCAGAACGCCGCGTTTTTCTGCGTTTTTAAGTTGTGGAAAACAAAGGGTGGGGCCGTTTACAGGGTGTCGCAGAATCCTATTATCCCTCGGGAAAGTCTTATCTAAGCACGATTGTTAAAGCGAAAATTGAGGATCCTCGTGAAAAACCACAAAAATACTGGCTAATGTAAGAAACTCTTATTACTTCACTTCTACCTGCTTTTACCTCCGCTATGAACGACATTTATAACACCACACCGGAATGTACACCTTCTGACCCGGCTTCTATAATCACATTAAGCCTTGATATTACAACGATTAATCAGGTTACTCACTGAAAACAAGGAGGTAGTACCATGATAAAGAAGTCGGGATTCACTAAGGTTCTTCTTAGTCCAAGGTTCTTGGAAACCATTCAATACGAACATGCTCCTGCTTATATTGGTAAGCATTCTAAAGGAGGCCGCAAAAGAGAAAGAACAGTCAGTCCTGAAGCCCATGAAGCCAATCGTCGACAAGCTATACGAACGGCAACTAATAACATCCGACAGTACCTCGACCACAACTTCCGTAACACAGAGGCATACTTCATAACACTGACTGTTAGAAAAGATGTATCCTGGAGATTCGACCTGTCAGAGGCCAAGGACAGATTCGAACGATATAGAAGAGCAGTACAAAAACGCCTCAGGAAATGGGCACCTGGTTACACTCTCAACTACCTAGCAGTACCTGAGACCACGAAAAAGGGAACTGTCCACTTCCATATGGTTACTGATGCTCCACCTCACATTCAGAAACACCTACGAGCGGCGTGGACACATGGGAGGTATTCAGTAACTCGCATCTGGAGTGACAAATCCCTCCCCAGATTAGCCAACTATCTATGCAAGCAGTTTAGAGACCGTCCACCCTTTAAGAAACTATACTTCAAGAGCAACTTACTTTATCTACCACAGAAACTATATGACGATGAAGCTTATGACTACCTAAGAAACATACCTCTGGATACGTCAATGGTGCCTTTAGTGTACAAGAACTACAGTCATTCTGAGTATCTCGGTGAGATTGTTCATGAGTTATGGGATACTTCGAGGCATGACAGACACGTGGACGCAGAAGTAGAACCCTTGTGAGAGAAACCTTGATAAGGCCTGATGCTTTTCTTGGGACGTAGATACGCTCCAGCACACCATCTATAGCACCATTAATCTAATACCTTGGAGGTAACACAAAATGCATGTAATAGCAAAAATAACCGATATTAACCCTGTACATGGAGTCCTTGCGGAAGCAACTGTAACTATAGACAGTCTACTCAAAATCAAAAGCGTCAGGCTGGAGCGTAGCCCATCACTTGGTGTTTATAGAATTCAAATGCCGGTTGCAAAATCAACTGACAAGCCAGAAATTGAACTATTAGACAAAGAACTGAAAATAAAGATACTCGAAGCAGTTAAAGCACAATATGAAAAACGTGCGCTTTACCCAAAGTACCAATACGACAATGTGGATTCATATCGAACCGACCGAATACAAGAAAATCGCTCACGTAGTTTCAAGCAAGACTTAAAACGTACCAAGAATATGCGATCAGTATAATCAAATGAGGCAGAGTCATTTTGACTCCGCCTTATCTCTACCCACACGTATACTCGTAACTCCTAAGTAATATTTACTTTGCCTCTGTATAGATACGGGTCAACCCCTCTTTTTGGACAAGATGATTTTTTTGAAGTCATTTGACTATTCAAACACAAACTGTTTGCATGGCACGTATGGTTCGTGTTCAAATTACACAAGAATCGTTTTTTTGGGTTGCAGACCGGTTTCCACGTGCGCCTTGTGAAAGTCAATTGGCGACAGATAGTGGATACTCGAATGGATTCGCGTTTGGTTGTACCATCTCATGTAGTTATCCATAGTTTCGTATGCCTGCACGTAGTGCTCAAACTCCATTTTTGACAGACTATCATCCTCTAACAGACGGTGGAATGACTCGATGTGTGCACTCATATTTTGCGTTCTTGGCGGTATGCGCTCATGCTGAATTTGGAGCTCTTCACAGGCTTCCTCAAATACGTGACTAATGAACTGTGATCCATTATCCGAACAGATGACAGGGCGCCCCACCGTCAAGTAGTTTTCTCTTCCACAGTGCCGTTTTTAGCCTCATAACGGCGTCCGTCGCTTTACATTGTAGACCAATGTAAAGCCCCACAATTTGCCGTCCAAACATGTCTATATCTTGTCCAACTATAACACGTGGCTTGGGAGGATACTCGTGTGCATATCGAATATCATCGGTAGTTAGATACTCAATCAACTCTTAGACAATCTCCTAAGAGCTTCATCATTCTCGTCACATATTTCTTTAGCAAGTTGGCGAATCAAAGCACGACGCTCTTTCTTCTTTGCTTCTTCCTTACGGAGAACATCTTCATGACGGATAGCCATGTTATCATCCCCTTCTTGTCTCAAGACTATCACCTCTCTAATAGAATTTCTATAAGCATTGACATTGCTTTTAGATTCTATTCAGTGGGAGTTTAGAGTTAGAGTTGTTGCATGAATAAAGATCAGATGAGTATAATATAAATAACAAGAGCCCCTACCTGATGGGACAGGCAGAGACTCCTGGGTGGGCCGATACGGTCTTCTCGTTCCGGTCAAGTTAAATCGATGTACTCAGGATGGTCGGCTGTTCGAGGAACCGGCCATCAGTCTTTTCTGATGTACTCGATGCTTATCGCAAAGAACCAGAGGTGGCCAGCTATATTTACTGGCCCGACTGATATCTTAATGATTCGCTTAATGCACGACATATCCTGGGCTTTTATAAAAGACCATGTGTCATGTTCCACCTTAGGTTCTGGACGCTGCCAACCGACCTATCATCATCTAGAATTGGCCCATCCGGTCGTTAAGTTGGTCAAATTCCCCTGTAAGCAACCATGTGAACTGAAAAATCCCAAAGCCTCAGGATTTTCTTTGTAACAATGAGATTTGAAGTTCAACTATCTCGCTATCCTTTTGTCCAATGATCAAATCCTTCTCATGTAGAGCTATTCTTAGCTCCTCAATCTGAGCCTGCATTTTTGAAAGTATGTCTTCGAATCGCCGTTCATGAGCATTCAGCATGTTAACCATGTCTATAATTTCTGCAACCTCTTTCTTTGCGTCGACATCGGTGTCCATTGAACTACTTCTCTTAAATTTAAATTCAAGAACATTGTTGGATTCTTTATCACACATTACCTACACTCCTTACGAATTGTGTTGCGATAAATTAATACAAGAACTATGAGGTCTGATCCACTCATGAACCCATTTCCTTAAAATACGCCGATAGGCGGTTGATCTAGGTTCCTATCCCTAAGGGGGGAACTTCAAGCGAAACAAGGCCCACATCACAGATGTGGCAACTATTCCTCAAAATTCTTTATAGAAAGGAGATGGCAGACAATCGTAGACAGGCCATTGAGAGTCATACGCTTCATTAATCATAGGCGATTATAACGCAAGACTACTTGCACAAGTAAGGGAAATAATTCTGGTCAGACGATAATCTCTCCTCCAGATCCGTATACCGATGGTGTTGCTGCAAACTTTGTATACAACCGCTCAACTGTATTGTGGGTTCACAAAGGATATAGACGAATGTTTTGTCTGGCTTTAATCAATAGGTTAAATTGTTTGCTATGTCCATGTCCCTAATATGTTAAGTGCTCGTCTGAGAGCCGCAACGGTAAAGCCCAGGGAAATCGTTGTCTATTCAGAATGAACATAATAGAGAATTTTCTGAATGGAAACAGAGAAGAACATGAACACATCGAGTTGATCACATCGACTCAACATTCACTGACGAAGGCCAAACATTTAAGTTCACAGTTGAGTACCTTAATAGCGAATCCAAGTACAACCTATTTTACGATGCAGCACACCATGCTGCACGCAATGCGTGCGGTATATCATTAGTTGTCTATTTGTGCTGACCGATGAGTTCCCTTGGTACCACTATAAATCATTCAAGAAGACAAATAACTAGCCACCCGTGCCAGGCCATATATAGCTGTAAGTACGGATTCGAATGGCTCCTGTGCCTTGTCTGATGAATCAGCCGAACCATTATGCGGAGAACGTATCGTGACTTCGGACCCACGCTTCTGTCGGCAACTCTTCTTTGGACATCCCGATTATCCTAACCAAGATTTCTGCCTGCTTAATTCCAGCTAACATATTTTGGTGGTGAACAAAAGACGAACAGAATTGTATTTAATTTGTGAACGTTTGTCCAAATACCCTAGGTTTGGCGGTCTTAATAATAAGTAGAGGGACTTTTAAGTAACTCCCTCCAAGGAGCTGATCGAACTCAACCGACTGGTCTTAAAGTTAAAAAGAGACCCCGACAAATTCGATCAAGGGACATGATAGTCATCTAGCTACACGGCTCGACGGTAGGTGTCAAAGCACAACAGAGACTGTTCGACACTACTCCATGAGACCAACAGTCCTAGGGGGAGTGCGCCCATTTTTAGTGAGCTCGAAATTTAGGCTGTTCAGTCATCAAGTTGCTCATCGATGAGAGCCTTAAAACATTAAAAACCTAGTCATATTGGGGATGGTGACATGGGCATAACAATTTCAAACATGCATCAAAAATACCAGTTTGGCGCCGCGCCACCGCGCTCAGGCCTGACGCATGCTTTGCTTCGTACCCACCAAGAGCTCGCCTTACGACTCGATAGCGCAACACTTCGCTCGCGCGCTTCCGAAGATTTGTACTCTATGACAACTCCGAATGCCAAGGAACTATAGATTCTCAACTCAATTTCGAACCTGAAAAACCTCAACGAGTAATGATGAGGCACAAAACAACTAGTGAGAGGCATTTGAAAATCTCTATCCATTCCAAATGGGGTGGTCAGTATTAGCTTCGACATAGAGTACCTTGACTGTGAGGCCAAATACAATCCGTTTTATATTGCAACACACAATGCCTCGCGTAACGAGTTACAACATTAGGGCTCATCAGATCACTTAAGTAAAGTATCTAACCACGTTATCCCGAAGGGCAAACTAGCGTATGGCAATTGTAGACACATACCTTCGCAACATGAGGGTGTTTGTACTTTTCTACCTTTTCTTGGTCTGTTCTTGATAAGTGTTGACTATGTGCCTGTGTAATAACACATTCCCCTATGATATGGGGTGGGGCTCCGAACATCATTCTGATACACAAGTCCTATAGCTATTACCCCGCAGAATTTTTATAAAAAATCCCCCATATGAGTAATTTTTTATTGAGCGTTTTGCAGAATTCGATTTTTCACCGTTTCTCGCACATATATAGTGTACGAACTATCAATGGAACACTATATATAGTGTCAAATGCGTTGTGAACGTTAATTCTGCAAAACGCTCTATTATTTATCATCAGAACATGAGAGAAAACGTGAGATTACTTAGCCTGATATAACACGTACAAGACAACATCACATTTGGCAGTTTCAATCACTTACAAAGAAATGAACGTTACCTGCTGCTCTGTTATACAAGGTAAGTTTTGGCTAAAACGTCGCTCTCGAAAGTAAAATGAGCACTGATTAGCTCCATTCTCTGGTAGTGTCCCGTCAAGACCAGCTATCTAATGTCAAGTACTCTTTCGAGTTCTAAGAACAACGAAGGGAAGTGATTTTTAGGCGCTCTATATAAGCCTGTCAAAGAAAGACGTGATTTGAATGTTCAGTCAAGTTGCTGTCTTACGCCATTGAGTCGTATGGCTTCTTGTCGCGCAGAACGGCATGAATGATGTACGTCAATTTACGCGCCACAGCGCCCGTTGCAGCCAGATGGTGTGTTAGAGTCTCAAGTAGTGGTGTAAATTCAGTGGTTAGATCTTGACGAAAAAGCCATCGAGTGCAATCTACTAAAAGTGACGAGCAATCAGTAGAGGAGGCACATCGATGGCTTATACGGATAAGATCGCACTTTTGGAGTTGATTCGCAAGATCGGATTAGAAGATGGTGATGTGGACTTTTTGAAGGAGGGTCTGAGAGTCCTTACGCAGGCAGTGATGGATGCTGAGGTCAGCTCGCTTATCGGTGCTGAACGCTACGAGCGTACTAACAAGCGCAGTAATAGTCGAAATGGACACCGTGATAGAGAGTGGGACACTCGTGTTGGAACGATTGATCTGCAGATTCCTAAGCTTCGTAGAGGGAGTTACTTCCCCAGTATTCTGGAACCCAGGAGAAAAGCTGAGAAGGCGCTTTTATCGGTTATTCAAGAGGCCTATGTGCATGGTGTGAGTACCCGCAAGGTGGATGAGTTGGTTGAATCCATGGGGATTCAGGGAATCAGCAAGAGTGAAGTATCTCGCATCTGTAAGGAGCTAGATGACGTTGTGCAGGACTTCAAGAACCGTCCGCTTGAAGGAACGTATCCATATTTGTGGTTGGATGCGACGTTTCCCAAGGTCCGTGAGGGCGGACGTGTCCAGAGTATGGCGTTTGTGATTGCCATTGGGGTGAGAGCCACCGGTGAGAGAGAGGTATTGGGATTTGACATTGGTACCAGTGAGGACGGCTCGTTCTGGCTGACTTTCATCCGTAGTCTTGTTGCACGTGGTCTGCGAGGCGTTCAGTTGGCGATAAGCGATGCCCATGAAGGACTACGTAGTGCCATTGCATCTGCTTTAACAGGAGCTACCTGGCAGAGATGCCGAGTTCACACCATGCGTAACATCTTGAGTCAGGTACCCAGGACGTCACAGGCGATGGTCTCGTCCATTGTCCGGACGATATTCGCTCAGCCAACGCAGGAGGCAGCTAAACAACAACTTGCTGTTGTCGTAGAACAGCTCCAGGGAAAGTTTCCGAAGGCGATGGATGTCCTAGAACGTGCAGAGGAAGACGTACTTGCCTACATGGCATTTCCAAAGGAGCACTGGAAGCAAATCTGCTCCACAAACCCGCTGGAACGTTTAAACCGTGAACTGCGGCGACGCTTTGACGTGGTTGGCATCTTTCCAAATCGGGATTCCGTGATACGACTTGGTGGAGCCATTCTCCAGGAGCAAAACGATGAGTGGATCGTTGCACGGCGATACTTTAGCAGAGAGTCGATGGCGAGACTGACGGGAACTCAGGAACAAGAGTTACTGGCACCGACGTCTGTTTTACATAAATTGTTTTGGCCAATCCATAATGGCCGAAAGTTGACTGAATTGCCTGTCCAGGAGTTGACGTATATCATGTCCTTATCCTAGGAATGGAAAAGGACGTCTCCTTTTGCGTTGCACCGCCCGAACAGTGCAACAGGAAACGTCCCCAACTCGTATGGTAATTCTATCAGATTATCAGCTCGTTGAGCAGTCCACCCGAGTTTT
This sequence comes from Alicyclobacillus acidoterrestris, assembly GCF_022674245.1. Classification (GTDB taxonomy): domain Bacteria; phylum Bacillota; class Bacilli; order Alicyclobacillales; family Alicyclobacillaceae; genus Alicyclobacillus; species Alicyclobacillus acidoterrestris. Next base: position 46,629 of record NZ_CP080467.1, on the reverse strand, counting down.
TTGTTCGGAGTGAGGAATGCATCCCGTGTCCTTGCTGTCAGGGCCAACTTGTTGTATGCGGAAGCCGACGTAGACGTTATACGCAGAGTAACGGTGACCAACTCACCCTTATCATTCGGCGCCTTCGTTGCACGGAGTGTCATCGTATCCACCACGAACTCCCAGATATTCTTGTGCCCTACAAGCGCTATGACCGAGAAAGTATAGAGCAGATCATTACCGAATCATCCCCTTCAGTGGGGGCGGACGAATCCACCATCCGCCGTGTCCGTCAATGGTTCGAGACATGGTCTTCGTATGCTACCGGTTGTCTGGTTGCTATTGCAAACCGTCACGGCCGTGTGTTGGAACCGTCCTATCCAACACAATCCTCACTCCATCGAATTGGACATTTGGTCGGCGACGCCGTCGGGTGGATGGCCCGTGCTGTCCGCCCTATTGCAAATCTACATTTGTGGACACATACCCGTTCTGCCTTTGTGTCCGCTTCTTCTCTGTCTACTATTCAGGCTAACCCCACTTGAAGGAGAGGTTAGCCATGAAAGATTGGAAAAAAGCGGAGGATGTGGCCGTGTATCGTGTTCAGTTGCTGTCTCCACTTTTGGAAGATGGACTGGATTCAGCGCAACTTCGCAGACGCAAGGCAGAGATCTGTGCACAGACCGGGTTATCGGAACGAACATTGCGCCGCTATTTAGCTACATTTCGTGAACAAGGTTTTGAGGGACTCAAACCGAGGTCAAAATCTAGCCGTCGAGCTCAGGTGATCCCGGATGAGATTCTGGAAGAGGCCATTTTGTTGCGCAGAGAGGTTCCTTCTCGAAGCGTCTCGCAGATCATTCGTATTCTCGAATGGGAAGGAAAAGTGGCACCTGGGGAAATTCGGAGAACAACTCTTCAAGAGAAACTTGCTCGTCGAGGATATAGTGCCGGACACATGCGAATGTATGCTGAAACCGGTGTGGCAGCGCGTAGGTTTCAGCGCCGTCACCGCAATCAGTTGTGGCAATCGGACATCAAGTTTGGCCCTTATCTCCCCATTGGAACGAATGGTTCAAAGCAACAGGTCTATCTCGTGGTTATGTTGGATGACGCAACTCGTTTTGTTCTCCACGGGAGGTTTTACCCCACGCTGGACCAAACCATTGTGGAAGACTGCTTTCGCCAAGCTGTACAAAAGCACGGTATACCAGAGGCTATCTACTTTGACAACGGCAAACAATTCAGAACCAAATGGATGACTCGAACCTGTTCAAAGCTCGGGACACGGCTGCTTTACGCGAAACCCTATGCGCCGGAGTCGAAGGGAAAAATAGAGCGGTTTAATCGTATCGTCGACTCGTTTCTGGACGAAATCGCTGCGGCGAAACCTAAGACATTGGAACAATTGAATCAACAATTTGAGGTCTGGTTAAGTGAATGTTATCAGAACCAACCTCACTCCGCACTTCAGAATCAGATGAGCCCCGAGACTGCCTATCGTAGCGACCATAAAGCCATTCGTTTCATCTCACCAGAGAGCATCGCGGATGCCTTTTTGCATGCCGAAACTCGAAAAGTGGACAAGTCCGGTTGTATCAACTTCATGGGTAAGAAGTATGAAGTGGGTCTGTCATTCATCGGTTGTAAGGTGAATGTCATATACGACCCTGCAGATATCACGGAACTCACCATCGAATACGCGGGTCACCAGCCTTGGACTGTGGGAGAACTGGTGATTGGTGAACGGGCTGGGCAAAGACCTAAACTGCCAGAGCGGTTCGAGAACCAAAACGTTGACACATCTCGTCTGTTGGATGCAGCCGAGAAGAAGCATCAGGATCGGATTGAGCGTATCACGCCTGCAGTCCGCTATGACGCGGTCTGGAAGGAGGAGAATGGTCGTGTTTGAATCGTTCTACGGCTTTACTCACACGCCCTTCTCACGAGATATTCCAACAGATGAACTCTACATGTCATCTACACTGGAGGACATTCTCGGTCGGCTGAAGTATGCTGCGGAGCGTCAGTGGTTCGCAGTGGTGACTGGAGATTGTGGAACCGGAAAAACCACAACCATCCGTCGTTTCTCGGAGGCGCTGGAACAGTCGAAGTTCAAAATTCTGTACCTGTCGGATTCTAAGCTGACCCCACGACATTTTTACAAGGGGATGCTCGAGCAACTCGGTTGCGAGGCTAAGTTTTATCGCGGCGACGCGAAACGTCAATTGCATCGTGAGATTGAGCTGATGCGTGGGATACATAGCCTCAGTCCAGTTGTGGTCGTAGACGAAGCACATTTGCTAGATCGGGAGATGCTCGAGGAAGTAAGATTTCTTTTGAATTTTAAAATGGATGCGCAAAGTCCTATGGCGCTAATTCTCGTCGGACAGAGTGAGCTCTGGGAACGGCTCAACTTACAGGCTTACGCCGCCATTCGGCAACGCATTGATCTACAGTGTAAGTTGCATCACTACGACCGCGCTGAAATCGGGGCATACATTGAACGTCATCTAGCCTACGCGGTAGCTGGACAGCAATCTATTTTCTCGGATAAGGCTGTCGATGAAATCTATCGTTTCTCGGGTGGAGCTCCACGACTGGTCAACAAACTCTGTACGCACTGTCTCATGTATGGGGCTCAAAATCGGCAACGGATCATCGACGACCACATGGTCGAGCGCGTCATTCAAGGTGAATGCTCATGATGGCACGGAGATTACAGATGTTCTACGATCCAGAGTTGTCGCGTTGGGTGGTTGAGGGCAAAAATGAGTGGTACAGTTTGCACTGCGGGGAGATTGTGCAATTTCACATTGAACGCACAACGCTTAGTGGACGGCTAGAGCTTGGACGAACATCTTGGTACATCATCAGCGGCGACGTCGCGTTTGGACTCTTAGAAAATCGGCGATATTTGGTTAGCGTCGACCTTTAGAAACACTGTCGGGAGGGGAGGAAACTTCCTTCCCATTTTTGCAAGCGTTCTTGGACAGCGAATCCGTCAGTTCTCGGTCAACTTACACCGTCAGTTTTCGGACGTTATGCTATGTCAGTAACAATAAATGACCCAAGTCACAGAGTGATTGCACTCAAACAATTTACACCACTTGACGGGACACTACCGATGGTGGTAGTGTCCCGTCAAGTGGTGTAAATTGAGTGCAACCCCTAGTGTTAGCTATTTATGCAAAACTGACGTTGGAGCTAGTAACTGCTGTTCATCAGTGCCAATGAGTTTTGCCATAGACTCTCGGCTGAAGTAGCGCCTTGCAACTATCCATTCATCGTTCTGCTCTTGGAGAATCGATCCTCCAAGGCGCAATACAGACTCTCGGTTGGGGAATATGCCAACCACATCAAAGCGCCGCCTTAGTTCACGATTTAAGCGCTCAAGTGGGTTTGTCGAGCAAATCTGCTTCCAGTGCTCCTTCGGGAATCCCATGTATGCTAATACGTCTTCCTCTGCACGTTCCAGAACACCCATCGCTTTTGGAAACTTTCCTTGAAGTTGTTTCACAACGACAGATAATTGCTGTTTGGCGGCTTCCTGCGTCGGCTGCGCAAAGATGGTCCGGACAATGGATGAGACCATCGCTTGTGACGCTCTAGGCACCTGGCTGAGAATATTGCGCATTGTGTGGACACGACAGCGCTGCCAGGTCGCTCCAGTCAGCGCAGAAGCAATGGCACTACGCAGTCCTTCGTGCGCGTCGCTAATTACTAACTGTACGCCACGCAATCCACGTGTAATCAGACTGCGGATGAATGTGAGCCAAAACGCGCCGTCCTCGCTGGTGCCAATGTCAAATCCCAATACTTCACGCTCACCGGTGTTTCGCACACCAATGGCAATCACAAACGCCATGCTCTGCACCCGTCCGCCTTCTCGCACTTTCGGGAAAGTGGCATCTAGCCAAAGATATGGATACGTCCCCTCCAGCGGGCGGTTTTTGAAGTCCTGCACTACATCGTCGAGTTCTTTACAGATTCGAGACACTTCGCTTTTGCTGATTCCTTGAATCCCCATAGATTCGACCAACTCATCCACTTTACGAGTGCTCACACCATGCACATACGCTTCTTGAACAACGGACAGAAGGGCTTTTTCAGCCTTCCGCCGAGGTTCTAGGATACTTGGGAAGTAACTCCCTTTACGAAGCTTGGGAATCTGCAAATCGATCGTTCCGACACGAGTATCCCATTCTCGTTCTCTATACCCATTACGGCTGTTGCTACGCTTCTCACTACGCTCATATCGCTCAGCGCCAATCAGGGAGCTCACCTCAGCCTCCATCACTGCTTGGGTGAGAACCCTCAGCCCTTCTTTCAAGAAATCCACATCACCATCTTCTAATCCGATCTTGCGAATTAACTCCAAAAGTGCGATCTTATCCGTATAAGCCATCGAAGTGCCTCCTCTACTGATTGCTGCACACTTTTAGTAGATTGCACTCGATGGCTTTTTCGTCAAGATTCAGCCTCCTGAAGAATTTACACCACTACTTGAGACTTTAACTTTGATAACGCCGGCTCTGTATGACCGGCGGTTACGTCACCTCTACGAAAAGGGCAGGCGTCGCATTCAAATTTGTTACAATGGTTCCAATCAAACAGAGAGGTGATTATGATGGAGACAAAGAAAAATCTCCCACAAGGTATTAGACAAAAGGGCCATAAGTTTTATGCCAGAGCGTTTATCGGGCGTGACGAATGCGGCAAAGCAAAATACGTTGAAAAGGCGTTCCCTACTATTCGCGAAGCCAAGGCTTTCCGTGCTGCAATGCTTTTAGATAAAGAAAATGGAAAACTGGTTCAAAAGACAAAAGAAACTGTGAGGAGTTTCTGTCTTAAATTCCTTGAAGAAAAAGCTCGGGTAGTCAGGGAAGGAACGTTAAGGAAATACAAATCTGACATCAAAACGTATATAATCCCCGAACTTGGCCATAAAGGCCTTCAATCGTTAACACCAACTGATGTTAAAGCTATGTACAAGCGCCTAGAAAGTAGGATTTCAGATCAATCAATTAAGCACATTCATGTTTTACTAAAACAAATACTAAAAGAAGCCTGCATTCAACACAAATTGGCTGTTAATCCACTAACTGAGATTAAGCCTCCAAAACCACAGCGTCAAGAAATGAAGACCTGGACCAAGGAAGAGGCATCAAAGTTTCTCCAATCAGCCCGAACACATCGCTACTACTTGTTTTTCTCCTTGGCACTGGCCACAGGTATGCGCTGTGGTGAAATACTTGCACTTCGCTGGCGCGATATAACCATTGCACCGGATTCTTCGAGCGCCGTTTTACGTGTCCAAAGGTCTTGGACACACGGAGAAAAAGGATACACATTGGTTGGACCAAAGACACAGCGTGGTTATAGGTCGATTGACCTACCGAACTGGGTCATTAAGGATCTACTTAAACATCGTTCTCAGCAAGAACAAGAGCGCAATACAGCAAGTTCTCGATGGGAAGAGAATGACTTGGTTATTTGTACCCAGGTCGGCACACCTGTACTTCCCCACAACATTAGAATGATACACAATAAACTTATTCAACAATGTGGAGTACCGAGAATTAGAATCCACGACCTTCGTCATACACATGCTACATTATTGCTATCGCAGAATGTACATCCACATGTCGTTCAACAGCGACTGGGTCACGAGGACGTAAGTACAACACTTCAGATTTATAGTCACGTTTTACCAAGTATGCAACAAGAAGCAGCACAAAAAATTGATGCTTTACTTAGCTCGTAATATCCCATATGGGCAAGGTATGGGCAATTGACCCTTGTAAAGCAAAATGCGGAACTCCCAAATTCGAGAAATTCCGCACCACATAAGGATATTCTGGCGCACCCGGAGGGATTCGAACCCCCGCAAGACGCGGTTTAGGAATCCTCAAACCGTGTCATTTCCCATCACTCGGGCACCCGTCATTTACCGTAACGGCGCGATTTTAAGGTTTAATCTTCACTTTCTAAAACCAGAACACACGTTCCCTTGTCACGCTTTGATTTGCAAAATGATTTGCAAATCAAGCGAGCGGGCCTTCATCTGTCTCTATGCCATCAGCATTCAAGTGTTCTTCACGTGCAAACTGCCGGAAATAGTCACAGACTTCCCACGACTGATAGATCGCACACGTTGTCCCCGCCTTGTCACGTGCAACCTGCAAATTCGGTTCCCACGACCACGTGCCATCCTGTTGCTCAACAATGAACCCCGGGTCTCCAACTACAGGAGAACTCTTTGCTCTCGCATCGTCTTCAGAGATATTGAGCGGCGGGAATGTCGGATTCCCCTCTAACAGACCATTGAAATTTGCTGGCATACAACTACCTCCCTTAGTGTTACTGTCAGTTTACTTCCTCCTGTTGAACAGGCAGGTATTTTTACTACGTTTCGGTATAATTGCATCTACTTAAGTCCGGCTTTTCGGTAAAGCCAATACTCCACAATTGCAATGGTTGCGCCAATCAGCGCGATTAAACATATTTCTTTTGGCGTCATATGTTTGATTCCTCCCACGGCGGAGTTGGGAACGGTGTACCGCTTGTCCAACTGGCAAACGTTGATCTCAACCAGTTAATGTTGTCCTGCGTAACATCATCTGCGTGTTCAATTCTAGCCAATTCATTCCCATCGTTGTCTGTCAGAACTATTGTAGGTAAGAAGGAGATCCAAACGGTTCGATCCGCTGTGTAATGCGTATAGTCTACGATTACATCGTAATTTCCGTTGAGTGAATTTACGATATTTCTGCACCTTGCGTCATGAGGATTGAAGTAACAAGTAATCATGCTACTGCCACCGCCTGATTGTACTGATAGATTAAAACTTGACCCGCTTGCCCTGCTTGTCCAGGTGAACCATTTGTTCCATTGGGATTTGTAAAGCTGCCTGAACCTGCCGCCCCGCTGCCGCCTAGACCGCCAGAACCAGGTTGACCGCCGTTCACGTTGATAACCCCTGTGATTTTAGCGGACATCGCAGCATATAAAACGACAACTCCACCACCTGCGCCTCCTGCGCCACCTCCACCGCCGCCACCAAGGACGCCATTCCAACTACCTCCGTTTGAATAGCTATTCATTGTTGAACCGCTACCGCCAATTGTTCCGCATCCGCCACCGCCGCCCCCAGGCGATGCCCAGTAGTATCCGTTTTGTAATGCGCCTGTGGCTGAACCACCATTTCCTCCATTGCCGCCATTTGCGCCATTTGATAGAACCGTTCCATCTATAATGATGTTGCCGTTTGCAATAATGATGAAAGTGGCTGTCCCATGTGAAGGTGATGTAGTACCTCCCATTGAAGCAGTCGCATATGTGCCACCTGAACCACCATAACCTCCGCTTCCAACACCATAACCAGAACCTCCCGCACCTCCAACTGTTCCACCTGAACCATATTCGGAAGTTCCACCGCCGCCTGCGCCACCTTGTCCTGATCCATATGCCGTGCCAGTACCTCCAGCCCCTCCAGGATGTCCAGCATTGCTATTACTTCCGCCACCTGAACCACCTGCACCCCCATTTCCTGCATGGGGTAGAGTTATAGCCGCATTAAATAAGCGAATCGAAGGTGAGGTAGAGCCGTTTGACATAGCGTCGGCCGACATAATAACACCGTCAATTTGCACGTTTCCATCTGCAAACCATAAAACATATTGCGTAGGATTCGCCCAACGGATAGTCATGTCATCAGGAATTGTTACAGATTTAAAGTTTTTTATTTCGCCTTCATTTGGAGTGTTTTGGAATGTGTAATTATACTCTTGCACAGTATAGTTTGAAACTAAAACTCCATTGTCTACATATAAACGAGGTCGGAAAAATTGTCCGATACGTCCACTCTCTTGAACGGATAAACTTGCAACTGGTGTTCCTGTTGCAGAAGAACCTAGATACAAGTAGGCAGACATTGTATTTTTGTTTTGCGTCGGCATGTTGTGATATTCATATTGCAGCGTATAAACAGTGTTAGGCTGCAATGTATAAGGTGTTGTTTCCCAAGTCCAATAGGACGGGCTGTTACCTGGATTTCCGTATCCATTTACTAGAGAGTTTGCAGCAAGGCTTGTATAGCCAGCCCACCATGAAGTTGCTTGTGAAGATAAGTCTTCGATACCAATTTGAATATTTGCAGGTACGGTTGCAGGCGTCTTGAAAGTCATGCTTGCTTTGCACGCAGTAGCAAACGGGAAATTTGCGATAAGTGTCGTACCATTTTGGCTTGCAGTAAAACCGCTAGAGCTAAAAGTTCCATTCCCACTCAAAATAGACCACATGCGCTGGTCTGTAAAATTGTCGCTGAAAACAGTGTTCCACGATCCCTGCGGATTAAAATCGCCATCCTCGCCAGTGCCATAAAAAGATTGTTGCTGTACAGGCACTGCTTGGGTAGAAGTATTACCAACAAACGTATTAATCTGTTCATTCGTAACGTTTACTGTTGGTGTTCCACTAATATTCACCGTTGGGCTGTTCGTAATCGTTACATCACCCGTAACATCCACAGTGCCATCTATCTGAGCATTTACGGTACCTGTCACATTGGTCGTATTTGTGTCAGAAACACTAAGCGTAATTGGTTGGTCACTAAATGCAAACAAAACAGTATTGTTGTCAGCTGCAATGGGCCCAGGGCTTGTCCATGCGGCGGTTACTGTTTGTGTGGTGAGCATCTGTCCAGAATACGTTTTTCCAGCGCCGATAGTCACAGCACTAGGGCCAGGCGCGACGGTACCAGGTGCGAAAGAAATACTCGCCGGTGTGTTATTAATGACACTCACATAACTCGCGGGAGACGGGATATTCAGTGTTGCCTGTCCGCTCGTTTGTCCAACAGTCAATTGAATGGGAATCTCGACATACATATGATCACCCCATGTAAAGTGGAATTGGCCGGTCGCTAAATTGGATAATGACGGGGCTCGGCGACGAAATGGCATCTGGTTGAAAAAGGGTTAAAATCTGTGTCTGTTGAATCTGCATACTGATATTTTTACCAGCAGAAATAGGCTTGGCTCCAGGCGGCTGGGTACCTAACTGACCTTCCGAGATAAATAATCCCGCGTCATTTGGATTGAAAAAGCAGGCGAAACGGGCCATAAATGGGATATTAATCACTTTGACCGCTGCTCCAACTGACGATGGCTGGAAAATTTCCTCGTGGAATCTCGGCTGTTTCGGAATTAATTCCTGCACGATTTTCGATAGCAAATTCACATGGTGATGCGTGTGGGCGATATGCGCAATCAAGTCTTGCTCGGTCAATGTGGTCCACCTCCGTGGTTCTAAAAAGTATCGTTGATGTTAATGTCTTTGGTCTTGAATGTTTTTTTCCTATCAGGGTTAACTGAGTCTCTTCGTGAACCTATATGAGTGACTTTCCTAGACTCTTTTCCCGCGGCGTCGAGTAACCTATTCTGAGCGCGTTCGTCTCGACGCCTACGCACGTTTTTTGGTGCATTGCGAACCCGCTCTGTAATCCCTTCTGTTGGCATCTTCGCGAAGTTCTTGATTGCTCCATTGATGGCACTCGTAAGGTCGCTAAATGGATTGAGTGTGATCCAAATTCCAAGAGCAATAAGCGCAAGACCAGCGATGATACCGAGGATGCCACTTATTAGTTTCCCGGGATTTGTGATGAAGTTGCCCGACAACCCTGCTGGCACAGATGACGACGATGACGACGAAGAATTGGACGCATAGGCGCTTGAACTGTTGTCCGGGTCTATCGGCCCTTCCACGCCGTTATAGTAGGCATTCAGGCCAACGTCGTAACTAGGTTCATCTGCGTTTGCAACGGCGACACCTGCGCTATCTGGCCAACCGCTATTATTGGCAACGTAGTCAAGTAAATTTGTACCTGTTAAACCCTGTTTTAATGCGTTTTGATACGCTGGGAGCATGAGTTTCACAGCAATTTGAGAATTCGTCGTGGGGTCTTCCAGTTGACCCTCTGTGTACCCATAGCCAGGGTTGCCAGGCGCCATGTTAAGTTGAAATAGACCTACACTGGGATATCCATTCCAGTCCGAAGGATTTACAGAGTCAGGATTCAAAGACCCGCGCGTTTCCCATTCCGCAATCGTGAGCGGGATCTTAGGGTCTATACCGTATTGACTAGCCACGTTAGAGATATCCTGTGCAATTGGATTTGTAGAAGAGGAGGCAGAACTGCCTCCACCTCCTGATGGCATCTGTGACAAAGAGGTTCACCCTCTCTATTTGCGTTTCTTGAAGCGACCGTTTTTATCGCGTGGTGGAGTCTTCTTTCTCTGTTTCTTCATACCCACAACACCTGACCTACATAAATTTTGTTTGGATCTTCGATGCTATTTACGCGCTGTAACAAAGCAACCGTGACCTTATTTGTCAGAGCCAAGTTAGACAGTGTATCTCCTGCATGCACTGTGTGCGGAATCGGGAGCAATAATTTCTGTCCTGCATCAATCTTGTTTGCATCCGGAATGGCGTTATAGCGCTGCAGTACGCCCAGCGGGATTCGATATTCATCAGCGATGCCTGACAAGGTTTGACCCGCTTGCACGGTGACTGATAGTTGTTCTGGACGGGCGGTTGGCACATTCGCATACCATCCTTCTATGACCGTGTTATTGTAAGCATCAATAATAAGTGAACCGGGGCCACGTCCGTCATCATAATGACTCGTAGCCCAATTGCTTTCCCCGACGAGCTTTGCCATTTGCTCGACATTCCCGTTACACGCTTTCAGTTGCTCTAGATCGAGTGTCAGCCATTTGGTCGGGCCGACCGGGATTGCAAGCTCTGTAGCCCACGCTTCGAGCCCATCTTCCCAAGTCCCATATGTCACAACATGGTTCGGCTGAATGTTTACCGCGCCACGAAATACACCGTCAGACGGTAAATTTGATCCGCTATATGAAATGTTCGCAAAGTTATTGTCCTGCGGTAAATTCTCACCGTTCTCCGCATAAAACCAAGCGCAAATAAAGCGACTTGGTAACCCTGTTTTTTGTGCACCTAAATCTGCGACTTCTTTTAATGTCGTCAAAAGAATTTCCCCCTTAAAATCAGTGATTCGGCGACGTTCACACCTGCGATAAATGCGAGACACAATAGACAAGTGAGGATACCGACTGATGCGGCAATTACGCGAATATCAATCATGCCTAATTGACCGTTCCTAGACTGTTGGCAAACCATTTGCTTTTGCCCAGGTATTGTATTCGGATTTTGTGATTGCACCGCTGGCCAAATTCTTTTGAGCGATGCTCTCCTGTTGAGACATTGGGGCGGATGCTCCCCCGGTAATCTGCACCGTTGTACCCTCTGTGTCCGTATACGTGCTTGTTTGATATCCGTTCGACGCCGTACTAACGATTTGTGTGCCCGGATTGGATCGACTTGCAGAAATCAACGTCGATGAATCAGTCGTCGTTGTATTGATGTTCTTGCCTGTTGAACCAGGTAGAACATTTCCTGCACTTACTGTCGCATTGGATAATCCGCTCGTATTCAACTGATAACTCACGCTCCCGCCTGATGGTGTAGATGCTGACACAAGTGTTGGTGTCGGTGTAACAGGTAGACTCGTTGGAATCGTCGGCGCTGCTGGAACGGTTGATGTAACCGGCGTGGTCACGGGCGCCGTACTTGTTGTGGTAGACGTCCCGGTTCCTGTCGCCGTGCTTGTGCTTGTCCCTGTGCCCGTTGCAGTCGTCGGATTCGTCTGCATCATTTGCGATAGAAGACTCTGGAGGCTCGCTGTGCTGGCCGCCTGGTTCTGCAAAAGCATAGCTTCCATGTCCGCCATATCATTTGAATCAGATGTTCCCGATGAATCGGTGGTCATTGGCGTTGAATCAGTCGTATTCGCAGAACTGGAACCGCTGAGGCCACCATTCGCAAATGCGCGAATAAAGAAGAAGACGCATAGGCCACCGCCACCAATCAGCACAACCTTCATCATCGGGCTCATTTTTTTCCAAGCCGCTTTAATATCCATTTGGGTTCACCGCCTGGATATTCGGAGTCCTTACCGCCCTAGCACCGGTTAAAATATTTGCGCTGTTTACCATGTATGTGACAGGCACAGCGTGAACCGGCATCGCCCCAAAATGGGGCGTAGCCGCGACCGCAATATTAAGCGGTGCATCGACGCGACCGACAGGAACATACATGTCGCCTCGGTTCATTTCCGTATAATTTTGCTTTTGGAGGACTGATATCGCGTTTTGCTGCCCGAACGGGTTTAACATCGATTGCCCTCCTTACCTGCCCTGCAGATCAGTGACCATCTTGCCTGAGCCACTAAACAGGCTGCCTAGAATGCTTGTCGCACCCTTTGAATTATTGAGGATGAGATACAAGGCGATGAGCACGAGCATTCCGCCTATAATCCCCCATAGGTCATGTACCCGAAATGCACTCAATTTTTCGTGCCCCCTTTGAAGAAGATAGGTTGAATCTTTGACCAGTTAAGGATCACCATCGAGAGCAACAGGACACCGAGGAACAGGTTAAACATCGTTCTCGCATCCCCGCTCGCATTCTGTGCGGTGATCCAAAAGATAATCGCGACGGTGGCGATACCAATGGCGTTAAATTGCGTATTCACGATTTCACCACCGTTAGGAATGCCTGGAATCGTTTAGACGTCACAAGCCAGATCGCGATAATCATGATGAGAAGGGTAGATGCTGTTTCATTCACGTCTTCATCCCCCTAGTTCGTCGGGCCCCATGCGCCAGGCGCATATCCAGTACCTTGACCGGCGCTCGTCGGGCTACCTGGATTAGGCGGAGCACTTCCAGATGAACCTGCCGATGAGGATGTGGTCGGTACCTGGCCCGTAATCAGCGCGCTAAATGCGGCCCCCATTTTTCCCTGGACAGATAGCCAGATGACCACAATCCCTATCACGACAAGTGCAAATCCGAAGGCTCTCATTGCTTACTTGCAGGGCTCGGCATATTCATTTGCTCAACCTTCTGCGCTTCAGCCGTGAGCTGAGATGCTCCACCCTGAATAATGGTGCTAGCCGCTTGCTTTTCGGCAATCGTTACGAACTTCAAATTGCCGACGAAAGCGACAATCTGTGGAACTACGATCTGCAAGTACACGAGCACCATGACAGCGACCGCATAGTGCAAGGTTTGAGCAGAAAATAGCGTCCCACTTTTGAGTAAACTGAGACCGCCAAGCGACGCGAAAGCTGACCCGATTTTGCCCATTTGGTGCTGTAGTCCCTTATGCACGTTCAGCACAATATCGAGACCTGCGAGTATCATCAGCGCCCAAATCAATGGACTGAAAATGTGATCCATCCAACTGATGCCGAATATGACGAGTGCACCCGCACCCTTAATTGCGTTAACGCCCACCCTAATTCACCTCTTATTTGGACCTCTTATTTGGTTTTGGTACTTCCTGCCTTCATCAGGCGACCGGCAATATGCAAACCATAGATGCCAGCCATGAACGCCGCGATCACAATCACCACTTGCAGACCGGTTGAGGCAACAGCCTGGTGACTTGGAGATGCCGCATGGCTTGTTTGCTGTGTTTCGTTACTCGTCGGCGCAAAATTACTCATGCTTTGTTTCATCTCAACCGTGGTCACTGTTTAGCCCCCTTAGAAACCGACAGGCGACAGCGCTTCGGCATAAGTAACAATCTTTGCTGGGCTTGCAACACTCGTAGAAGCACTGACAGCGATTTGTGTTTGCAGGCTAGAGAATGTTGCGCCGTTGATGGCCTGCGTGTCGTTTGGATTCGTCGGATCGTTACCTGACCATAAATCGAAGATGAACACGCCGGTCTTGAGCGGATTCTTGTACAAGTCGAGCATTTCCTCGAAATAGTCCTGCAGGGAAGCCGGCGTCGAGTAGTTAAACTGCGGGTAACCAGGCGTAAGATCCAACTCGAAGTTGGTGACTCCAGAACTATTTGGGGCGCCCGTGCCGTCAATCACAATGTGATAGAGACGCAGATATGTGAATGGGTTCGGGAACTTACATGGCGTCAAAGAGCCAGCGCCCACAAAAGAAACGGTATTTTCCTGCACATTCAGGATTTGACCGATAGTAGGTGTCGGCAAAGTACCGCCGCCGCTAACAGCGGGTGCCGTGAAATACTTGATATTCGGTGCTACCCAGCTTGCCGCCGTCGGCGTAATCTGTGCGGATACACCGGAACCACCGTAGAGCGGGCTCATGTACTGGTCATTACTCCAAAGCTGGCTAGCCAATGTGAGGCGCACTTTACAACGCGTCGAGGCACTACCAAGCGGGAGCAAACCGACAACAGAACCATGCTGCATTTCCAGCGGGATTTTCAGGCCAAAACGCCAGGTATTCGTTTCCGTACTTCCGGCAGCCGCCTGAATTGGAGGAACACTGTAAGTTGTACCTGAGACATAGCTCGGATCGGTCGCTGGCCGGTTTTTCGGGTCTTGCTTGGTGCTGATCATCTCGCGTAGGTAATAGAACAAACCGTTTACACGCTGGAAGGGACCACCGCCAAGAGAAACCTCAACTGCGCTAAAGATGTTGTACGGTGCGAATGGGCTCATGCTTGGTGCTGACCCGCCAGAAGCAACCGTGATATCCACGTTCAGCAAACAGGTCAAGTTAATTGCCCGCGCCCAGCCAGGCACACTATCCAACTCGATGTCCACGACTTGACCTGCGTACTGGACAGGTACCTGTGGCATTGGATAGTTGCGTTTCAAAGCAGAAAGTACAAATTGGTCATTTGCAGAAAGCTGTTGAGTCGCCAATGTTCAACCCTCCTTAAACGGTTTGGACTACGTTATCAAGCGTAGACGTGATGGAATTTGGAAACTTGTTGGCGATTGCCTTTGTCGCGATTTTCAAGAGGAATAACCCAACTGCGACAATCAAGATGAGTTTGATGATTGGTAGGAATCGGCCCATTTCGCGATTCTGCCTCCTTTTTCACGCATCTGCTAACATTTGGTAAAGATGCGTTTGAGGAGTTTATAATCCGGTTATGAAATTACGTGAATACATGAATACGTATATACTGAAACAGGCCACACCAACGGTGTGACCTGTGCTATATTCATAGGTTTAGTTGTTGGTTATAGCCAGCGAATCATCTCAACAGTCGTCCCGAATGCCTGAGCAATATCTATGGCTGTCGTTACCTTCGGAGTATGTACACCTCTTTCCCACATCCAAAGTTGCTTCTGGTCATAACCAGATCGGCGTGCTAATTCAGTTTGACTCCATCCCATATATTCGCGCCATTCGCGAATCGTCATCGGTTGATCCGGCATTCGACATTCCCCATTTCTGTCATGACTCTGCAATCAAAGAACCTTGTTTTAGCTGTACTTCTACGCAGAATTTTGATGGCTTTTCGTTCCCATCTTCCTTGTAATTCAGGAATCTGCTCGCCTTTTTCATCACACACAGCAACGATGCCATTGCGGAATATAAACACGTCCATTACTCGTTTACCCACGCGCTTTTTCATTCACTCTTCCCCTTCATGCAACCATTCGGTGAGCATATCCCTTAATTCTTTCACTGTTGTCCTATCCAGTTTTGCTCTCGGTTCCCCATAGACATTGAAATACAAAATGTCTTTCCCTCTAACGTCCTCAAACACGAACAAACCATATGGCTCAAGCATCGAAGAGAAGTGTCGATATCGTGGACTATCGCTCATTCACTCACCCCCTCTGGAATCCATTTGATGCCCTTTGTAATGTGCTTTTCTCCAAGTACATCCCATTCCGCTTTAACAATGCAGGGATGCCACTCTCCAAGCTTTATATCGTTCTTCCAGACTTCAACCCTATCGTCATCGAAAGAATGTACAGAGCCTAGTAAACTTTCGATTGATGTGAAATAACTACGAGATGCGCAGACGATTGCATAATCCGAATACTCGCCCCAAACGTGAATAAACACGCAACCATCTCGCTGCTGTTGTATCAGTTCATCCATGCTAATCACTCGCCCCCTGACGCCGCCTAGCGACCGGCTACCGAAACATGTGCATCACTGGCAAACGCATCATCATCACCAGAGAAACTAGATGAGCTTGAGACATGCGGAGTCGTCACAACCGTCGATCCATGTGACGTCGAATTTGAACCTGCACTGGTACCAAACGGTGCCCAGATGAAAACTGCCACCATAGCGGCAACGAACATAGCGATAACACCCAAGAAAATTTTCATGTTTATTCAGCCTATCCCTCGACAACTTTCCATGTAATCCGATTTGTGGACGGGTCATGGGTCATCTCATAAGTGAATTGTTCAGGCATGCCCGGAAATACTTGAGCAGTCGGTTTTTTAAAGAAACTCTTATAGGACAAAATCCAATGAGGAAGCACAATACAGGTAGCAATACCGTCTAAAGCCGCAACAATTTGAATCCAAAATGGAATATGCATTATTTAATCAATCCTCTCTCATCATTACCTAACTCAATGGTATTGGCGGTAAAATCACTGGCTCCGTCATACCTAAACGCTGCGAATAGTACCCAAAGTGATAGGGAGGCAGGTGGCGAAGGATATCCCATTTAACCCCCGTAGCACCTTCCAGCTTCTTTCTATCGCTCTCCAGCTGGGTATAAGCAATGAAAATGTGTTGGGCCTCTGATATCGTGAAATTCGGCACCATGACAGGGCGCTGGGCGCAGGTGATTGACCCCACGCCGAAT
Organism: Alicyclobacillus acidoterrestris; assembly: GCF_022674245.1. Lineage (GTDB taxonomy): Bacteria > Bacillota > Bacilli > Alicyclobacillales > Alicyclobacillaceae > Alicyclobacillus > Alicyclobacillus acidoterrestris. The sequence goes on along the minus strand of NZ_CP080467.1, from coordinate 29,941 downwards.
GTTCTGCCCGTCTGATAAATTTGCTCCAAATGGCCGCTCCAACGATTTTCATCCGCATGGTTCGGCAACTCGTCGAAGTAGAACAGGATGTTCCCTTGTGTCCAAAGCTCGAGTATATCGTCCCACTTATCAAATCCAGTTGGGCGCTTATAAAACCGTGCGATATGAGTAACACCGTCCCGTAACTCACCATCAATTTTGCGTTGCCAATTCGGATATTCACGCAGCAAACCTTTGTCCGGTTTGCTATTCAAGATGATTTTTTTACGATTTCGCATACTCTGGAAAATCCACTTGGCAATTTCACTTTTGCCTTGTCCTGTACCTCCGAAAATGGCGGTTCGGTCATTCGACCGAAATTCCACCTTCGGAACCCTGAGCGATTGTTGTGATTGTGGATTCCTCTCTATGCGACCCTTGTCCCTCACTTGCGTCCTGATTCGACCTGTCGTTGCCATTGATGACCCACTCCAATCTTGCAATTACCATGTTCAAGAAGTATTTCACCTGGTCTGGGGGCAGCTGCCTGATATATGTCTCCACGTTCGGATCTTCCGCAATTTTGTCCAACATAGGCTGAATCTGACCTGTCATTTGCTGAATCTGCGCAAGTGGCCCAAAGCCAGGTAACATGTTCACCATCGAAACAAGTCCGACTATTCTACGCACAAAGGCATCGTTAATCCCGATTTGCGATAGGATATCACGGGCCACAATTGCGGCCCGTTCGTGCACGGGGTCAAGGGACGATGTACTTGTCGACTGGGGCAACTGCATCCCTGGTTGGGTTGGGTTGAGATGCGGCTCCATAGTCAATGACGTAGGGGTTTGCTCCACTAGCGTTATCCCGTGCGCTTCCAGCGCCGTTTTGAGGTACTTGTCCATGCTTTTCCTGCTCCTTCTGCCGCTTGTCTTCGGCCTTTGCTTTCATGACACGGATTGTTAAAATCCAACGCGTCGCATAATCCCAAATAAGTCTTCCCCACGAGCCCGCCGCGCTGACCGTCTTAATACCATGTGCAACGGCTGGTATACTCGCGGCCCATTCATTTACCTTCGGATGAATCCCATTGGCTATCTCAATGAAAAATGACTCTTCCTGCGCCCATAGTTCGGGAATGGTCAACATCCCATGTAGTTTGTATGCTTCGCGCAAGAACACTGCCAACTCGTCCGGCGTTATGACGTCCGGTGTCGGCATCATGGCCGCTTCTTCTTCCATGCCTGCGGCCAGCACATCCTTGACCGGATTCATCTCATCCTCATTCGCGTCATGACTCGTAAAATCAAATTGCACCGGCGTTGTTTGCACGGAGGATGGGGGAGTCGTAGGAACTTCCGGCACAGTTGCTTCCGACGCAGATGGTTGCTTCGGCTCCTGTACCAGCTCATCTCCCGTTTCTTGTACCTTTGGTTCGTCAATTTGCGCATTGCTGGTCGCTCGGGGCATCTGATTTACTCCTTTCGATTACAATCCATTTGCATACGTGAAGCGTGGGATATTGCATCCCTTCGTCTAAGGCCTCCAGAATCGCGTCTGAGAGGCGTTTGGCATAGAGTTGATAATTTATACGTCCACCGTCACAAAACTCGCGGGAGGCGGCTTCTGTGCGCTGTCGAAGCTTGTCTAAGATGACATGCTCACTCACCATCAGCAGCACCCTCAGCTTGATAAACCAACTTCCCCAACCGACCATCACGCTCGGGTATCATCCCATTTTCGATGTACCAACGTGCAGCATCCTTGAGTTGCTCATTTTCCTTCTGCAACTGCGCGAAAATCGAAATCAAATCCTGTTCCATAACGTTCACCCTTTCAATGTTTTAAACAACCCAAAATCCGTCTGAATCAGCGTCACTTCGCGCATAACCCGTCCACATTTGTGACAATGAACCACGCTCACCACTTCCCCTTCTGCCTCGATTACGCGCCATTCTCCGTCCTTTTTACACAGAAAGTGGTGCAAAGGCAGGGACTGTGAGCGATATCGTGGGTGCCGCTTATCCCCAGGTATAGCGCGCACATCAAACAGATACTTCTGCTCAACGCTCATGACAGCAACTGGTCAATCCAGCTTCGCTTCTCCACCGACTTGCTGGATGTATCCTTACTACCCGTCTTTTCGACAGGTGGAGTAGACGTAGATACTTGCACATTCCCTTTTCCACGCTGCGGATTTGTTCCAGCCGCCTTCTTCTCGGCATACTCCTTGTAGTAAGCCTGAATCGCGGCTTTTTGCTCTTCCGTAGCAGGCCATGATGTCTTACAGTTCCGGCAAACAAAGCGCAATGTCGGCTTCGTCATATGGTCACCACGCCGATATACGTTGTGTAATCTACTGCAGTTCGGGCACTGCACCGCTGGCCGTCCCGACGCGCTGAAATGTAAACCCTCTGTCACACTCATCACTCTTTCCCACCCATCAGTGCGTAGAATGTCGCGTACCTCTCATCTCGATTGTGCGTAGGTACCGTATTGGATGTCAGGGGACGGTCTATCTGGATGCTCGATGCTGCTTCTGCCTCAGCTACCGTATGTATCCCCTGGTCTCGAAGTCGCTTGATAGTTCCAACTGCATATCCAACATGCTTGTTTGCTTGTGCCGCTCTTTGGAGTGACCAGAGGATCATGTCATCGGATGTCCCACTCTCTTGCAGAGCAATGAGCGATGCAACCGACCCTGGATTTACACTCCCCTTCCCTAGCGTCGAAATAATCATGTCTCGCAAGTGATCATGATCATGATGATTACTAATGTTTTGTTTAGTTTCGTTTAGTTTAGTAATACTGCCCAAATGACTGTCGATTTCGACAGTCAAGTTGGGACTCAAACTATCTTGACTGCCCACTTGACTGACCGATTGACTGTCGATTTCGACACTCAAGTTGGGAGCCAAACTATCTTGACTGCCCACTTGACTGACCGATTGACTGTCGATTTCGACACTCAAGTTGGGAGCCAAACTATCTTGACTGCCCACTTGACTGACCGATTGACTGTCGATTTCGACACTCAAGTTGATAGTCAAACTCCTCATGTAGTACACGGGAGCCTGCCGACCAGGTCTTTCTTGATAAACAACTAAACCCATTTCATGCAATCTTTTACGCTTCTGAATGAGCATTTTCAGACTAAGTCCGGCCTTAGACTGAAGCACCGTATTGGCTACAGTGAATCCATTTTTCCAGCCCGTCTTATTCCAAACGGTCATTAATGCATGCCAAAGTGATATGCATCCACTATCCAGCTCATGGGTTTCCAACCAGTCGTAAAATGCCTTTATCTCAAGCAGGTAGTTCACGCAATCATCTGCCTTGTTTTTCGCCAATCTGACGACTTTTTTACCAACAAAGTGAGCATATTCGACAGAAGATTTGCGTAAAAAATCGGCCTATCTCGTGCTAACCCGTTCAAATCGCATCACCACCCTCGGGCGAACCGGACGGATTTTACGTACTTTGGTTCTATCCGCAATCGGCCGGCCTTCAAACCATTCAAAGAATGGGTCGCGAGGTATACACTTAGCGTTCCCGACGTACCGCACAGGGAACCATCCCTGTGCTTCCGCCTCCCGAATCAGGTCATATGCCTGGTTGATGCCAATGCGAAGGATATTCTTCACATCCTTAGGCTTAAGGGTTACAGGATAATCTGCCCTGTCTTGCATCTGATTCACCCTCCTCATAACGAGACATATAGCGAACAGGGATAAACAGCTCGTTAACCGTTGAATTGTACAAAGATGCAATTTCTGTAGCGCGTTTCGCGGTAACTGATCGCTTGGCTCGCTCAATATCAGACAAGTACCCAACAGATATACCAAGCTTGATTGCTGCTTCCTCAACACTTAAACCAATCTCAATTCGCGATTTTCTGACCGATTTAACCAAAAAATTTTCACCTCTAATCTCAATTCGCGATTACTGTATTTGAATCTTATATCGCGTTTTGCGATTAGTCAACGCTTTTCGTGATATGTGTTCCAATCGCAAAATGCGAAGTTATAATTCTCTTGGAGGTGATAGAAAGATTGAATACGTTCGGAGAACGATTGCGCGAACTAAGGAATAAAAGGGGACTTTCAGCGAAGGAAACGGGAGCTATCTTTGGCCTTGCACAATCAACTATCTCAGGATATGAAAGCGGCGATCGACAACCAGACTTCGATACAGTATTGGCGATCGCAAAATATTTTGGAGTATCCACGGACTACCTACTGGGAAACAAGAGAGAAATTGAAAGTGCGGATTTAACTCCTGAAGAAGCAGAGTTATTAGAAGAACTTAAAAAGGAAGCCGCATTCTACGACTTTCTCGATGCTGATGAAGATAAGAAAAGAGAAATTATTGAGGGATTGAAACTAATAATCAGGGGCGGCCTATATAAACGGGACAAGTGAGACGAAAGCATGCAGATTCAAACAGAGAAGTCAGTTGAGGATTGGTACAATCGCATAGGCGTTCGAGCTCCAGTGAATTTGGAGTCCATTTGTGCTGATATGAATGTGATCATACATCGCGCCCCTGTTCCAGGCGTTGCTTTATGCGAATCGAAAATCATAGTACTGGACAGTCGGTTAAATTCTATCCAATCGCGCGAGCAGCTTGCTCATGAAATGGCTCATATTCTCTTGCATTGTGGCGGACAATGGTACCAAAACCGCATCTATATACAACAGCAAGAATGGCAAGCGCGCAACCTTGGTCTCATTCTTTTAGCGCCAATACACCTTTTAAGAGAAGAAATAGGGCCAGGAGACTCGATATATACGTTGCTACCTTTTCTAGCAGAAAAGTTTCAGATATCCGCCTCTTCTCTTAAATTTAGACTTAACATACTTGCTGGCGCACTGACGTTGGCGATGTAAGGAGGCAAATGTAATGCCATTCATCGCTATACCGATTTTCATTTTACTGATCGGATTATTTTGGAAGACATTTTTACCAGTCGCTCTCGTTCTGTTCATTGCCACATCGCTATTCATCGGTTGGTTCATATATTTAGGATGGAAATCAAAGCGAAGAGAGCGTCAAGAAGAAATCAGGAAAATACGAAATTTAATGCAATCTAGAATTCATGAGATTGACGAAATGACTGGAGAACAATTCGAAGAGTTTATGTATTTCTTCTTTCGAAAAAGTGGATGGGATGTTAAACGTACACCTCATTCCAGTGATTATGGAGCTGATTTATTAGTGAAGTCTCCTCAAGGAAAAACGATATGTATCCAGCTCAAACGATATTCTAAACCTGTTGGTGTATCTGCAGTTCAAGAAGTCATTGCAGCATCAAAATATTATAAAACAGATGACTCAATGTTGATTACCAATAGTACGCTTACCAGAAATGCTGTAAGATTGGCGGCTGAATCCGACGTCCATGTTTGGGATAGAGAAAGGTTGATTTCTCAACTTGCATCGGAAAACTTAAAAGAAATGAGGGAAACAAATGGCAGCGGGACACGTTCGTAAAAGAGGCAATAAATGGGCCGCAGTCGTCTTCCTGGGCCTCGATGGGCGCGGAAAGCGCAAGTACAAGTGGTATAGCGGATTCGATACGAAAAAGGCCGCACAGGCCGAATTAAACCGAATTCTGCATGAGATGAACGAAGGTACATATGTAGTGCCCGTGAAGTCTACGATGGAAAGCTACATGTTGCGCTGGCTAGAACATGTGCGCGACAGAGTTAGACCAGGCACATATCGACAATATGAGTGGCTGACTATGCAGCACATTATTCCGCACATAGGCCGGATTGCGCCGGACAAGCTTCAGGCTGAACAGGTTCAAAGATTATATGACGGACTTTTGCACGGGGATAAGCCCCTGTCAGCCCGTTCAGTTTTGCACCTTCACCGCGTTTTGCACCAAGCAATGGGTAGAGCAGTGAAATGGGGCATCGTCGCACGCAATGTTTGTGAGGCGGTTGAGCCACCGCGTCCCAAAAAAGTTGCCATCGAATTTTGGGAAGAGGCTGAGCTGACTGAGTTTTTACGAGCTGCCACCAGCTCACAGCACTATATTGCATTTCTACTTCTCGCATCGACCGGGATGCGAGTCGGCGAAGTGCTAGGACTACGATGGGATCGCGTTGACCTCGACAAAGGGGTTATAAGCGTTGAAGTGTCATATTCGTATACTGGCTCTGGTTACGAGTTAGAAGCGCCCAAAACAGAAGCCGGGCGCCGTAGCGTAGATATTTCTGACGGTGTTGTTGCTGCCCTTCGTGCCCATAAGTCTAAACAGGCAAAACTACGACTCAAGTTAGGGGAGAAGTGGGAAGATAATAACTTGGTTGTGGCTACAGGAACGGGACGCTTTGTACTGGGTCATAATCTACGCAAGTCATTCAATGTGGTAGTAGAGCGAGCCGGTTTGAAACGGATACCGATGTACAACCTACGCCACACGCATGCAACAATTATGCTGCGCCGTGGTGTCCATCCTAAGATTGTACAAGAGCGCCTTGGACACTCGGATATCAGCGTGACGCTGAATACGTACAGCCAAGTTATACCCGGATTACAGGCTGCGGCCGCAAATAGCTTAGACGACCTTTTCTCGTCAATTCAAACACCGATTTCAAAAGCGTGATTTGCAATTGATTTGCAATTTGCACGTTTGAATTAAAAAACGCGATTCTCAGTTCACCTGAAAACCGCGCCGTTACTGGGTTTCTTATGGCGCACCCGAGAGGATTCGAACCTCCGACACATGGTTTAGGAAACCACCGCTCTATCCTACTGAGCTACGGGTGCACATCGTCAATGCCTTAATATTCTACCGTAACAGCCCACAAATTTCAACCATTTTACGCTTTTTGGAAACCAGATCCACGTACCACGCGCACCACGCCCTATACCCTACCTCGTCCCCCCGCCAAATGGCAGCATGCCCTTCAGCATCCCGAGCTCACAATCGGCCACATCAATCACCACCGCGCCATTGTGGCACGAGAAGTCCCTGACCTTGAGCTGTATCTTGAATGGCGAGAGAATCGTCGGCACATGGAGTTTGAGGACCTGACGCAGGACCTCAAGGCCTTGCGGGGCGTCCTTGACCGCTTCCTGGAGGGAGCGTTCGACAATGGAGGCCGGGATGGGCACAAGCATGCGGGCGGAGACTTCCACGGCGACCTCTTCGCGCTCTTTGTAGCTGTGCGGACGCGCGATGAAGTCGATATTCCACATGAGGAACTTGAATTGCCCGTAGATGCCGTCGTCGCGAATTTCGACGATGCGGAGTTTGACGTCTGGGGCGAACTCTTGGAGCATTCGATTGATGTCGTCGGCTGACAACTTAATGGTGACCTGCGAGATGCGCATAGCTTCCTCCTGTAACGGTGACCGCCCGGGTTGGCTGGCGGCTGGATGAAACGTTGGACTGAAGCCGGGTGGCTGGCACATCGGGTTTATGTGCCCTGGCCAGCCAGGTGGCTCCAATCAGTCCTATCCTGCTCCATCGCGGCAGCTGTTAAGCCTTCATTTACGCCTTCACGGATGCGGCCGCTGAAATGACCTCGATGCCGCCCATGTATGGGACGAGGGCTTTTGGGATGCGGACGGATCCGTCAGCTTGCTGGTTGTTTTCGAGGATAGCGGCGACGGTCCGGCCCACCGCCAGTCCTGACCCATTGAGCGTATGCACAAACTCGGGCTTTGATGACTCGTCCGGGCGGAAGCGCAGATTGGCGCGGCGCGCTTGGAACTCCTCGAAGTTGGTGCAGGAGCTAATCTCGCGGTACGTGTTGGACGCTGGAATCCAGACCTCCAGGTCGTACTTCTTCGCGTCTTTGGAGCCGAGATCGCCCGTGCAGATTTCGATTTGCCGGTACGGCAATTCGAGTGCCTCGAGGACGTCTGCGCAGTCTCGTGTCAACTGTTCGAGCATCTCGTAGGACTTGTCCGGGTGGACGAGCAACACGAGTTCGACCTTCTGGAACTGGTGCAGGCGGATGAGGCCGCGGGTGTCTTTGCCAGCTGATCCCGCTTCCGATCTAAAACAGGAGCTGTAGCCCGCGAACTTGGTCGGGAGCTGGTCGGCGCTGAGAATCTCGTCGCGATAGTAGTTGGTCAGCGGGACCTCCGCGGTTGGGATGAGATAGTACGGCAGCCCTTCGAGCTTGAACATCTCGTCGCCGAACTTCGGCAGGTTGCCCGTGCCCACGAGGCTCTCCTCGTTCGCGATGAACGCCGGGAACATCTCGGTATACCCGTGCTTGTCCGTGTGCAAATCGAGCATAAATGCCGCCAATGCGCGCTCCAAACGGGCGCCGAGGCCTTTGTATAGGACAAAGCGCGATCCGGTGATTTTCACCGCCCGCTCGATATCGAGGATGCCGAGGTTTTCGGCGACTTCCCAGTGCGGCTTTGGCTCAAAATCGAACTTCGGCAATTCGCCCCATGTGCGGATGACGGGGTTGTCGTCCTCGGACGCCCCCTCTGGCACGGAGTCGTGCGGCACGTTCGGGAGGCTGAGCAGAATCTCGCGAATCCGCTCGTCTTGCTGGCGGATGATGTCGTCCAGCTCCTTGATGCGGTTGCCGACTTCTTTCATCTGCGCGATGTCGTCGGTCGCGTCCTCGCCGTTCTTCTTCTTGCGCGCAATCGCCTCCGATGTGGTATTGCGCAGATTTTTCAGGCGCTCGGTCTCCGTCAGGTTGGCGCGCCACGCCTCATCGGCGGCCAAGAGTTCGTCAATCACGGCCGGATCGACCTTCTTACGGCCGAGCTTTCGCTTGAACTCGTCCGGCTGTTGCCTGATGGCTCGAATATCTAACATACGTGCACCTCGCATTCGTTCGGATGCGGCGTCAATCCATCCGTCCCATTCGTCAACCTGTGAATGACGCCAAGCTGTTCACAGCATAGCACAACAGCATTGCCTGTATAACAACAAACCGCCCCCGCACATCGCCACACCGCGCGCGATGGGCGCGGGAATGGTTTCCGTGCGAAAGGGCGGTTTCCTTTACGATCGCTTTGCTAAACCCAAGAAATACGCGTGCAGACGCAAGTCGCCCGTGAGTTCTGGGTGGAAGGACGTCGCCAAGAGATTGTCTTGTTGCACAGCCACAATGCGGTCTTGATATGTGGCCAGCACCTCCACGCGCTCGCCGACAGACTGAATGTGCGGCGCGCGGATGAAGACAGCCGGATACGGTTCTGGGCCGAGGACGGGGACGTCGAGATCGGCTTCGAAGCTATCCTTTTGGCGGCCGAAGGAGTTTCGGTTCACTTCCACGTCCATCAAGCCGAGATGGTTGGTCTCCTCCCCGACAATGCGGTTCGCGAGCACAATCATCCCCGCACACGTACCAAATATCGGCTTACCTGCACTCGCCAAATCGCGAACGGGTTGCAGCAAGTCGTACTCGCGCATCAGTTTGCCAATCGCCGTGCTCTCCCCACCGGGAATGACCACAGCTTCGGCGCCGTCCAATTCGTTTGCGCGGCGCACCTCGACGGCGTCTGCGCCAAGCTCGCGAAGCACCCGAATGTGCTCGCGAAATGCACCTTGAACCGCGATTACGCCAACTTTCATCCGAACAGACCCCTTTATCTATACTCTAGACCCCCGCAGGGCCCGTCTCCCCGGTGCGAAATGGCACTTAGGGTGAGAGCGACCATGCGGGACAAAACGCAGCTTACCAGCCGCGTGAAGCCATTCTCTCCTCTGGGCGGAGGGTGTTAAGATCAATACCAGTCATCGCCGTGCCGAGGTTCTTCGACAGTTCGCCGATGAGCTCGTAATCCTGGTAGTGCGTCGTCGCCTGCACGATAGCGCGGGCAAACTTCTCCGGGTTCTCCGACTTGAAGATACCCGAACCGACGAACACCCCGTCAGAACCCAGTTCCATCATCAGCGCCGCATCGGCCGGCGTCGCAACGCCACCAGCTGCAAAGTTCACGACAGGCAACTTGCCGGTCTCGTGAATCTCGCGAAGGATATGGAGCGGTGCGCCGAGGTTCTTCGCCTCTGCGTACAACTCGTCCTCCGACAAGCTCTGGATGTGGCGAATTTGCATTTGCATCATGCGTTGGTGCTTCACCGCTTCGATGATGTTGCCCGTACCCGGTTCGCCCTTCGTGCGAATCATCGACGCGCCCTCGGCGATACGGCGAACCGCTTCACCCAGATCCTTGGCGCCACAGACAAACGGCACAGTGAACTTGGACTTGTCCACGTGGAACTTGTCGTCCGCAGGTGTCAGCACTTCGCTCTCGTCGATGTAATCGACGCCCATCGCTTCGAGGATGCGCGCCTCGACAATATGACCAATGCGGCATTTTGCCATCACAGGGATGGACACAGCCTTCATGACTTCTTCAATCACAGTCGGATCCGCCATCCGCGCCACACCACCGGCTTTGCGGATATCCGACGGAACGCGCTCTAGCGCCATGACCGCAACGGCACCAGCCGCTTCCGCAATTTTCGCCTGTTCGGCATTGATGACGTCCATGATGACGCCGCCCTTTTGCATCTCAGCCATGCCGCGCTTGACGAGATCAGTACCTGTCTTCGCCACAACGAACTCCTCCTATCGATACGGGGCCCAAATCCGTGCACCCGGTAAAACTTAAGAATCCTACTCTAAATTGTATTATAACTTTAGGTGGATGCAAACTACCTGGTTGACTTCTCCCACAGAAGGCGCGTGCCCTTCACCTATAAACACGCTGGTGGCCGCCCCCAAAGCCCGCTCCAGCGAGCAGCCTGAAGCTCATTCAGGCGGGGACGCCCACCACCAAAGTCATTGTTCAAATGTGGTCTACAGGTACCTTAGATAGAGTAATTCGGCGCTTCCTTGGTAATCTGCACGTCGTGCGGATGGCTTTCACGCAAGCCTGCCGAAGTAATGCGAACCATTTGGCTCTCATTCTGCAGCTTCTCAATCGTCTCTGCGCCTGCGTAGCCCATGCCTGCGCGCAAGCCGCCGACCATCTGGTATAGAATCTCGCTGACCGGCCCACGGTATGCGACGCGGCCCTCAATGCCTTCCGGCACCAACTTCTTCGCCTGTACTTCCCCGCGCTCGCCGCCCTGGAAGTACCTATCCCCACTACCAGCCTTCATCGCGCCGATGGAGCCCATGCCGCGATACACCTTGAACTGCCGACCTTGATAGATTTCGATCTCGCCCGGACTCTCCGTCGTCCCCGCCAGCAAGCTACCGATCATCACCGAGCTCGCCCCGGCCGAGATGGCCTTCACGATGTCGCCGGAGTACTTGATGCCACCGTCTGCGATCACTGGAATACCAGCTTTACGCGCCACCGTGGCACTGTTGTAGATAGCCGAAATCTGCGGTACGCCGACGCCTGCGACGACGCGTGTGGTACAGATGGATCCCGGTCCGATACCGACCTTCACCGCATTGACACCCGCGTCGATGAGCGCCTGTGTCCCTTCTGCCGTAGCCACGTTCCCCGCGATGATTTGCAGGTCTTTGTACTTCTTGCGCGCCTCGCGAACCCCCTGCAGCACGCCTTCCGAATGGCCATGCGCCGTGTCGATAACCAACACGTCAATCTGCGAAGCGACGAGGGCCTCAATTCTGTCAAAAAAGTCACCCGACACCGTCACGGCGCCCCCGACGAGCAGACGACCTTGTGCGTCTTTCGCCGAATTCGGGAAGCGGCGGGCATTTTCAATATCCTTGATGGTAATCAGTCCGCGCAGGTTGCCGTCGCCGTCGACGAGTGGGAGTTTCTCAATCTTGTTCTTCTGGAGGAGTTCCTTCGCTTCCTGAAGCGTGGTGCCGACAGGTGCGGTAACCAAATTGCCCTGTGTCATGACTTCGCCAATCGGACGGTCGTAGTCTCGTTCAAACCGCAAGTCGCGGTTGGTGATGATACCGACCAGGCGCTGCGTGCCTTTTTGGACAATCGGCACACCGGAGATACGGTACTTCGCCATCAGTTCCTCGGCATCGCGAATCGGGTGTTCAGGCGATAAAAAAATGGGATTCGTAATGACCCCACTCTCCGAACGCTTCACTCTGTCGACTTCTTCCGCTTGCTCCTCGATGCTCATATTTTTATGAATGATGCCAATGCCGCCTTCACGCGCCATCGCGATAGCCATCGTCGCGTTGGTCACTGTATCCATTGCCGCACTGATAACGGGGATGTTGAGTCGAATATCGGTCGTGAGTTTTGTGCTGACGTCAACATCGCGAGGCAGGACTTGTGAATGAGCGGGCAACAGAAGTACGTCGTCAAACGTAAGACCTTCCATTGCAAATTTCGTTTCCCAGGCGTTTGCCACGTATTTCCCTCCTCTAAGATTTGGATAGCCGACACGGCCATTACCCCACCATGTGCCTGTCCAAGCCGAAAAATATTGAATGCAGTATAGCAACGCCCTATAGGGGTGTCAACGGAGAGAGTCGGCGCCATAGCGCAGTCCTGCAAACCGACACACTTCCGTCATAGAGACAGAATCGTTGTATTTCTCGAACACACCGTAGCAGTCTGACCCAGCTTCCAGTATTATGAGGATTTAGAGTGCAGTTTATTTCAGCGCTGTAGGACAAAGGCGCATAGCGTAAACGCGTCGGCGCTGCATAGATATCAAGAGATCGGAGTGTGAGCACAGATGTATCGAAATGGTCCACCGCAATCCACAAACGGCTTCGCCGTCGCTGCGCTAGTGGTCAGCTTGATTGGCTTTGTTCTTTGTTGGATCCCGCTTCTCGGCATCCCGATTGGCCACATCCTTGGCGTCATCGGCTTAATCCTAAGCATCATCGGGATGGTGCAGGCGTCTAGAATCGGGTATGGATCCGGCATGTCCGTTTTCGGGCTGATTCTTTCGATTGTCACCCTCGTCCTCAAGTCCATCCCCCTCATCAACTTGTTGTAAACCAAATGAATCCACCAAACGGTTGGCAAACGACCGGCCGAGGCGAATGGAGGATAGCCCGACCCCATAGCGTTTAGGCTGGTGTTTGTACGTTTCCAACCCGGTTTGCATTGTCTAAATGGATGGCACACATAGGAGGAGGTTATCCGAGTGGTTGTCATCCTCAATGTAAAAGTCACGGGAAGTGCGGAAATCGTGGTGAGTGCGGGGAGCAGTAGTGATCCAAACATCGTCATCGCAAATCTCCTCGGCACAACCGTCGCATCTGCACTCGAAAAAATTCTGGCGAGAGGCTATGTACTCTCATTTGTCACCGAGAACATGTTTGTATGCGCTAAACCACAACTGCCAAGGGGCCAACGTGGGCACAATGTCACCCTATTTGGCCAAAGCCAAAGGGCTCCAAAAAAGTCAGCGCAGCAGCCGCCGCAACGCAAGCGATAGATCGATTCAACGAAGCACCTGTTATCTGCAGGCGCAGGCGCAGGCGCACACCTACTCGTGTTTGGCACGCGCGGCGTCTTGTTCCTGGCAACGCACACCCCATCAGCGCTACAATAGACGCATACAGGACTACAGGACATCGAGACGTTCTACGTAGTGCGCTGGAGGGTAACATGACCGAGTGGATTGATATTTATAGCGAGGATTTTCAGCATATTGGCACTGCCACACGCGAAGAAGTTCATGCCAAGGGATACTGGCACAAGACATTTCATTGTTGGATCGTCATGCAACAAGAGGGTGTCCCGTACATCGTCTTACAAAAACGTCACCCCAATAAGGACACAAATCCGAACAAGCTCGACGTCAGTTGTGCGGGCCACCTGTCAGCAGGCGAACAAGTATCCGATGGCATCCGCGAACTCCGCGAGGAACTCGGTATCGACGTGCCATTTACGGCTCTGTCCCCACTCGGCATCGTCCATGTCGCAGCCCAAACGGAGAACATCCGCGACTTTGAAGCCTGCCACATTTTCATGCACGTCACGCCGCACGCCCTCTCCGATCTCCACCCACAAACCGACGAAATCTCCGCCCTCTACCTCGCACAACTCACGGATGCGATTCAACTCTTCCGTGGCGAACAGCCGTCCATCCGCCTACATGGGTACACCGTGATCGACTCTGCCAAACGAACACCGTCGGAAATCGAAGCCCGACTCGAGGACTTCGTCGCGCACACGACAGCGTATTACACCGACACGCTTAAAGCCATCCAAACGCAATTGTGTCCGTAACGCCGGACTCCCCTACCGAAAGTAAGCGTTCTCTTCAGACTTCTCCGCCTCTACATCGGCACCTTAAAAACGATGATGAGAAACACCGGTATAGGGGCCGACAGCAGATAGCAGATAAGCGGATGCTGCGAATGTAACCGCATCATCGGAATCATCATGGCACTGAATAGTACGGAGTACAACCACCGCCAGCCGTGATCGTATTGCATCACACCGATGTAATGGAGCACAGTCTCAGCAACGACATACATCCCGACAAACAGCGCCGTCCATGCAACCGCCTTCCATCGCCCGCGCGGAAACCGCGTGAGGTAAATCAGCAATGTCGACGCATATACGACAAGCGGAGCCAACTCGGCACCCGTTTCACTTGTAAACGTCGGCACCGGCACATGCCGCCAAAGGGGATAGTCCCTGGTAATGTAGCAATATGCGATATCTCCCAATAAAAAATACAGAATAGTGGCTTGATATTTTCTCCACTGCCGCCAATCCACCCACTTCCAGGCAGCTATCATCCAAATCAACATCGACAGATAATAGGCCATACTTCTAACCACCAACGATCCGCTGATTTCAAATGCCTAGCTATTGTGAGTAATCAATCTACAAATTATCCACGCCCCACAAAATGTCTGCCCTAGTAAAGTTACTGTTTCATCCCCCTGGCGCAACGCCCGAAACCCGTGAATCCATGGGTAAATTGGAAAGGGCAAGTCTCGCAATCTGTCGAATCCTGCTGAAACCTAGCGAAACGCACACGCTGGTACTGGAGCGGGCTGCGCGGGGTGGCATTGGAGGCGGCGGGCTGGCGCGAGCGGGCATAGC